>NZ_JAANNB010000006.1 GCF_011603975.1 Cellulomonas sp. IC4_254
CGGTGGCTCCTTCGCCATCGGGGCCAGGGGGCGGCGGCTGTGCACCACCCGGCCGTCTACAACGGATAACCGTCACTCATGTGTAGCGAAGACGTTCCTCCGTTGTAAACCCCATCTCGCGCGCCCTGGGGACGACGACGCCCGCCCGGCAGCGGGGCCGGGCGGGCGTGCGGGCCGCGTGCGCGGCGGCGTCAGTCGCGGTCGAACTTGGCGCCGAGCGCCTCGAGCTTCGCGGTGAAGTTCTCGTAGCCCCGGTCGATCAGGCTGATCCCGCGCACCGCCGACGTGCCCTGCGCGGTCAGCGCCGCGATCAGGTGGCTGAACCCGCCGCGCAGGTCCGGGACCTCGATGTCGGCGGCGGTCAGCGGCGTCGGGCCGGAGATCACCGCGGAGTGCGAGAAGTTCCGCTGCCCGAACCGGCACGGCCGGCCGCCCAGGCACTCCTTGTAGACCTGGATGGTCGCGCCCATGCCGCGCAGCGCGTCGGTGAACCCGAACCGGTTCTCGTACACCGTCTCGTGCACGATCGACAGACCCTTGGCCTGGGTCAGCGCGACGACCAGCGGCTGCTGCCAGTCGGTCATGAAGCCGGGGTGCACGTCGGTCTCCAGCACGATCGACGACAGGTCGCCGCCGGGGTGGAAGAACCGGATGCCCTCGTCGTCGATCGCGAACTCGCCGCCCACCTTGCGGAAGGTGTTGAGGAACGCCGTCATCTCCGGCTGGGTCGCGCCGCGGACGTACACGTCGCCGCCGGTGGCCAGCGCGGCCGACGCCCAGGACGCCGCCTCGATCCGGTCGGCGAGCGCGGTGTGCTGGAAGCCCACGAGCCGGTCGACGCCCTCGATCCGGATGACCCGGTCGGTGTCGACCGAGATGATCGCGCCCATCTTCTGCAGGACGTTGATCAGGTCCATGATCTCGGGCTCGATCGCCGCGTTCGTGAGCTCGGTCATGCCCTCGGCGCGCACGGCGGTCAGCAGCAGCTGCTCGGTGGCGCCGACGCTCGGGTACGGCAGCGTGATCTTCGTGCCCTGGAGCCGGCGCGGCGCGCGGATGTGGATGCCGTTCTCGCGCTTGTCCACCACGGCGCCGAACTGCCGCAGGATGTCCAGGTGGTAGTTGATCGGCCGGTCGCCGATCCGGCAGCCGCCCAGGTCGGGGATGAACGCCTCGCCGAGCCGGTGCAGCAGCGGGCCGCAGAACAGGATCGGGATGCGGCTGGACCCGGCGTGCGCGTCGATGTCGGCCACGTGCGCGGACTCGACGTCGGTCGGGTCGAGGCGCAGGACGCCGCCCTCGGCGTCCGCGTCGACCCGCACGCCGTGCAGCTCCAGCAGGCCGGTGACGACGCCGACGTCGCGGATCTGCGGGACGTTCCGCAGCTCGCTCGGGGTCTCGCCCAGCAGGGACGCCACCATCGCCTTGGAGACGAAGTTCTTGGCGCCCCGCACGGTGATCTCGCCCGAGAGGGGCGTGCCGCCGTGGACGTAGAGGAGATCGGTCATCCCCCCATGGTGGCGCACGCCGCGACGGCGGCACGCACCCGCGCCGTGCGTCCCGCACAGCGCGCGCCAAACCTCCACATATGGGACGCCCGGGCCGCGCAGGATGCTGCGCGGCCCGGGCGAGGTCCCGGGGGCCGGCGGTCCGGCCGGCGCGGCTCAGAGGCCGGGGCGCCGCCCCAGGCTCAGCTCGACCGGACGGGCGGCCTTGATCTCCACCGGCGGCAGGTGCTTGGCCGGCAGGGTCTTCGGACGCCAGGCGTCGCGCGTGGCCTCGAACGCCGTGATCTCGTCCTCGTGCTGCAGGGTGAGGCCGATGTCGTCCAGGCCCTCCATGAGGCGCCAGCGGGTGTAGTCGTCGATCTGGAACGGCACCACGACGTCGTCGCAGGTGACCGTCTTCGTCTCCAGGTCGACGGTCACCTCGGTGCCGGGGGCGGTCTCGAGGACCTTCCAGATGAGCTCGACGTCCTCCTGCGCCAGCTGGGCCGCGACGAGGCCCTGCTTGCCGGAGTTGCCGCGGAAGATGTCCGCGAACCGGGAGGCCAGGACGACCTTGAAGCCGTAGTCCTTGAGCGCCCACACGGCGTGCTCGCGGGACGAGCCGGTGCCGAAGTCCGGGCCGGCCACGAGGACCGAGCCGGTGCGGTAGGCGTCCTGGTTCAGGACGAACGACGGGTCGTTCCGCCACGCCGCGAACAGCGCGTCCTCGAAGCCCGTGCGGGTGACGCGCTTGAGGTACACGGCCGGGATGATCTGGTCGGTGTCGACGTTGCTGCGGCGCAGCGGGACGCCGACGCCGGTGTGCTGGGTGAACTTCTCCATGAGGGCTCTCGTTCCTGGTGTCGTGGGGGCGTCGGGCGGCGGGCTCAGGCCGGCTGGAGGTCCAGCGGCGAGCCGTCCGGGACGGCGACGTCCGGGCCCAGGTCGGAGACGGAGGACAGCGTGCCGCGGATGGCCGTGGCCGCCGCGACCAGCGGGGACACCAGGTGGGTGCGCCCGCCCTTGCCCTGCCGGCCCTCGAAGTTGCGGTTCGACGTCGACGCCGACCGCTCCCCCGGGGCGAGCTGGTCCGGGTTCATGCCCAGGCACATGGAGCAGCCGGCGTTGCGCCACTCCGCCCCGAAGTCCAGGAAGATCTTGTCCAGGCCCTCGGCCTCTGCCTGCAGCCGCACGCGCGCGGACGACGGCACGACGAGGACGCGCAGCGAGTCCGCCTTCTTCTGGCCCTGCATGAGCTTCGCGGCCGCCCGCAGGTCCTCGATCCGGCCGTTGGTGCAGGAGCCGATGAACACCGTGTCGACCGCGATCTCGCGCAGCGGCTGGCCCGGCGTCAGACCCATGTACTCGATGGCGCGCTCGGCGGCGACCCGCTCGTTGGCGTCGGCGATCTCCTCCGGCACCGGCACGGAGCCCGAGAGCGGCAGGCCCTGGCCCGGGTTGGTGCCCCAGGTGACGAACGGCTCCAGGTCGGCGGCCTCGAGGACGACCGCGGCGTCGAAGGTCGCGTCGTCGTCGCTGCGCAGCGTCTCCCAGTACGCCACCGCGGCGTCCCAGTCGGCACCCTCGGGGGCGTGCGGACGGCCCTTGAGGTAGTCGAAGGTCGTCTGGTCGGGGGCGATCATGCCGGCGCGCGCGCCCGCCTCGATCGACATGTTGCAGATCGTCATGCGGCCCTCCATCGAGAGGGACCGGATGGCCTCGCCGCGGTACTCCAGGACGTAGCCCTGGCCGCCGCCGGTGCCGATCTTCGCGATGACGGCCAGGATGATGTCCTTCGCCGTCGCGCCGATCGGCAGGGCGCCGTTGACCGTGATCGCCATCGTCTTGAACGGCGCCAGCGGCAGGGTCTGGGTGGCGAGGACGTGCTCGACCTCGGACGTGCCGATGCCGAACGCCAGCGCGCCGAACGCGCCGTGCGTGGACGTGTGCGAGTCGCCGCAGACGACCGTCAGGCCCGGCATCGTCAGGCCGAGCTGCGGGCCGACCTGGTGCACGATGCCCTGGTCCGCGTCGCCGAGGGAGTGCAGCCGGACGCCGAACTCCTTCGCGTTGTTCCGCAGGGTGTCGATCTGCGTGCGCGACGTCGCGTCGGCGATCGGCAGGTCGATGTCCAGCGTCGGGGTGTTGTGGTCCTCGGTGGCGAGCGTGAGGTCCGGGCGGCGGACCGGGCGGCCGGCGAGCCGGAGACCCTCGAACGCCTGGGGGCTGGTGACCTCGTGCACGAGGTGCAGGTCGATGTAGAGCAGATCGGGCGCGCCGTCGGCGCCGCGCCGCACGATGTGGTTCTCCCACACCTTCTCCGCCAGTGTGCCGGCCATGTTCGGGCGTCCTCTCGTCCGTCGGTCGGTGGGGGCCGACCGGGGTCCTTCTCGGTGCCGACTTGCGTCTCAGTGTGCGAGACGGCAATATCGACCTATGGACAACTCTAGCGGAGTCGGCGTGCTGGACAAGGCCGCCTCGGTCCTCAACGCCCTCGAGGCCGGACCCGCCACCCTCGCGCAGCTGGTCAACGCCACCCATCTTGCCCGCCCGACGGCCCACCGGCTGGCCGTCGCGCTCGAGCACCACCGCCTGGTGGGGCGCGACATGCAGGGCCGGTTCGTCCTGGGTCCGCGGCTGACCGAGCTCGCCAGCGCCGCCGGCGAGGACCGGCTGCTCGCCGCCGCGGGCCCCGTCCTCGCGGCCTTGCGCGACCACACCGGCGAGAGCGCGCAGCTCTACCGCCGCCAGGGCGACCAGCGCATCTGCGTCGCCGCCGCCGAGCGGCCCATCGGCCTGCGCGACTCGATCCCCGTGGGCGCCACGCTCACGATGGCCGCCGGGTCCGCCGCGCAGATCCTGCTCGCCTGGGAGGAGCCCGACCGGCTGCACCGCGGCCTGCAGGGCGCCAAGTTCACCGCCACGATCCTGTCCGGCGTCCGCCGCCGCGGCTGGGCGCAGTCCGTGTCCGAGCGCGAGGTCGGCGTCGCGTCCGTCTCGGCCCCCGTCCGCGGGCAGTCGGGGCGCGTCGTCGCCGCGGTGTCCATCTCCGGCCCCGTGGAGCGGCTGAGCCGCCAGCCCGGGCGCCTGCACGCCGCCGCGGTCGTCTCCGCCGCGAACCGCCTCACGGAGGTCCTCCGCCGCACCGCGGAGTGACCCCGCGCGCCGCGAGGCCGCCACTCCCCCGGGGGTGGCGGCCTCGCGCGCGTCCGGCGGACCCGGCGGGCCCGGCGCGTCCGGCGAGTTCGGTAGTGCGTGCGCGAGTTCGGCATCTCGGGGTGCCGAACTGGACACCCGACTGCCGAACTCGGCGCGGGGCGCGACCGCACCCGGACAGCAGAAAGGCCGGCCGCCTGATGGCGACCGGCCTTTCTCGATGTACCCCCAAGGGGATTCGAACCCCTGTTACCGCCGTGAGAGGGCGGCGTCCTAGGCCACTAGACGATGGGGGCCTAGTTGATCTGACCACCGGAGCGGCTTGACCGGGTCTTACTGTACTGCATCCTGCTCGGCCTCTTCAAATCGGCCTTTCCGGGCCGTTCTGCGATGCCTTGCTGGGGTACCAGGACTCGAACCTAGACTAAGTGAACCAGAATCACTCGTGCTGCCAATTACACCATACCCCAATGGCACTTCCGGACATTCCTCCGGTCCCGCAACCAGCGCCGACCGGCGCACGGGGCGCCGGAGAGAGCGGGTTGGAGGACCGGCGTCGTGGACGCCGTGCCGACCGAGAACATTACCGGAGGAAGCGCCGCGCTCCAAACCGGCCGTCGGCGACGCGCGTCACAGCCACGGCCGCCCTCGCCGCGCGCCCCCGCCCGCTGCCCGCGGCCAGGCCCGGCGCTCGGCGGCTGCCGCGTCCCGGTGGCAGGCTGGCCTCGTGGAGCACGCCCGCCCGAGCCACGTCCCCGTCCCGCCGGACGAGCCCGCCGGCACCCCGCCGGCCGGACCTCCCGGCACCCCGCCGGACGAGCCCGCCGCCGACGCGCAGCCAGTCCCGCTCGCCACCCGCGCCGCCTCGTTCGGCCCCGCCGCCGCGCTCTACCAGGCCGCGCGCCCCACGTACCCGGACGAGGCGGTGGCCTGGTGCGTGCCCGCGGACGCGCTCGACCTGGTCGACCTCGCGGCGGGCACGGGCAAGCTGACGGAGCGTCTCGTGGCGCAGGGGGTCCCCGGGCGGCGCGTGACGGCCGTGGAGCCCTCCCCGGGCATGCGCGACGCCCTGGCGGCGTCCCTGCCGGGCGTGACGGTCCTCGCGGGGTCGGCGGAGCGCACGGGGCTGCCGGACGCGTCGGCGGACGCGGTCACGGTCGGTCAGGCGTGGCACTGGTTCGACGAGGCGGCCGCCGCGACGGAGCTGGCCCGGGTGCTGCGCCCGGGCGGGGTGCTCGCGGTGGTGTGGAACGTCCGGGACACCGAGGCCGGGCCGGACTGGCTGGCGGCGTACGAGGAGATCGTGCACCGCGGCGACCCGGCCCCGCCGCACGGCGGACACGCGCCCGCGCTCGGCGCCGCGTTCGGGCCGGTGGAGCACCGGGCGTTCCGGTGGGCCGACGAGGTCCGCCCGGCGGCGCTGCGGGACCTCGCGGCGTCCCGGTCGCACCTGCTGACGCTCCCGGACGACGCGCGCGAGGCGCTGCTCGCCGAGATCGACGACCTCGTCGGCACGCACCCGGACCTGCGGGGCCGCGACGTCGCGCCGCTGCCCTACCGGACGGACTGCTTCCGCGCGGCCCGGCGCTGATCCGGGCGCGCGGCCCGGCACCGCATCGGACGCGCCCCCGGCACCACGCCGGGCGCGCGCCCCCGCTACCGCGCCGTCAGAGCCCCAGCACCCCCGGCAGCTCGTCCAGCGACGTGATCACGACGTCGGCCGGCACCGCCTCGGTGTCGTTCGCGTGCTTCGCCCCGAGGTGCGGCCGCGCGAGCCACACGCCCCGCAGGCCCGCCGCGGTCGCGGCGCGCGCGTCGACGTCCAGCTCGTCGCCGACGTAGGCCGTGCGCTCCGGCGAGGTCCCCAGCCGGCGGCAGGCCTCGGCGAACACCCGCGGGTCGGGCTTGCCGAACCCGAGGGTGTCGACGCCGACCAGCAGCGGCACGTCGTCGGCGAGGCCGGCGCGGGTGAGCTTGCGGACCTGGTACTCGGTGGCGGCGTTGGTCAGCGCGCCGACCTTGATCCCGGCGTCGAGGAGCCGGCGCACCACGCCCGCGGCGTCGGCGTGCGCCGCCCACGAGCCGGTGAACCGCTCCTCGAACAGGTCGTTCCACCGGTCGTAGGCGTCGTCGTCCAGCACCGGCCCGCCGAAGGCCGCGTGCAGGTCGTTGGCCCGGCCCATCCGCTGCTCGCGGTAGGACACCTCGCCGCGGGTGTAGCGGCGGTACCGGCCCTCGGCGTCGGCGCGCCAGTGGTCGAGCACCTCGGTGTCGCGCGCGGGGTCGAGCCCCGGCAGCCACTCCCGGGAGACGGCGGTCAGCGCGTGCGCGAACGCGCCGTGCGTGTCGACCAGGGTGTCGTCGACGTCGAACAGCACGCCGTCGACGGCGCGCTCCCCCGCCGGCCCCGCCACCCCGGCCGTCACAGCGACGCGCGCAGCGCGGCGATCCGGGCGAGCGTCGACGCCCGGCCCAGGATCTCCAGCGACTCGAACAGCGGCGGCGACACCCGGCGCCCGGACACCGCCACGCGCAGCGGCGTGAACGCGAACCGCGGCTTGATGCCCAGCCCGTCCACCAGCGCGGACTGCAGGGCGTCCTGGGTGGCCAGGGTGGTGAACCCGTCCTCGGGCAGCGCGGACAGCGCCTCGGTGGCGGCGTCGAGCACCTGGGCGGCGGTGTCCTTCAGCGCGCCGCGGGCGTCGTCCTCGACCACGAGGTCGTCGTCGGCGGTGAACAGGAAGCCGAGCATCCCGACGACCTCGCCCAGCAGGGTCACGCGGGTCTGGATCAGCGGCGCCCCGGCGTCGAGCAGCGCGCGGTGCTCCGACGAGAGGTCGGCGTAGGAGTCGGCGGGCACGAGGCCCGCGCGGTGCAGGTAGGGCACCAGCCGGTCCCGGAAGTCCTCGGGGGCGAGCAGCCGGACGTGCTCGGCGTTGATCGCCTCGGCCTTCTTGAGGTCGAACCGCGCGGGGTTGGGGTTCACGTCGGCGACGTCGAACGCCTCGACGAGCTCGGCGACCGAGAAGATGTCGCGGTCGGGACCGATGGACCAGCCGAGCAGCGACAGGTAGTTCAGCAGGCCCTCGGGGGTGAACCCGCGCTCCCGGTGCAGGAACAGGTTCGACTCGGGGTCGCGCTTGGAGAGCTTCTTGTTGCCCTCGCCCATGACGTACGGCAGGTGGCCGAACTCCGGCAGGACGGTGGCGACGCCGATCGCGAGCAGCGCCCGGTACAGCACGACCTGGCGCGGGGTGGAGGACAGCAGGTCCTCGCCGCGGAGCACGTGCGTGATGCCCATGAGGGCGTCGTCGACCGGGTTGACCAGCGTGTACAGCGGGTGCCCGTTGCCGCGGACGATCACGAAGTCCGGCACGGACCCGGCCTTGAACGTGACGTCGCCACGGACGAGGTCGGTGAACGTGACGTCCTCGTCGGGCATCCGCAGACGCAGCACGGGCTCGCGGCCCTCGGCGCGGTAGGCGGCCTTCTGCTCCTCGGTGAGGTCGCGGTCGAAGCCGTCGTAGCCGAGCTTGGGGTCGCGGCCCGCGGCGCGGTGCCGGGCCTCGACCTCCTCCGGCGTGGTGAACGACTCGTAGGCGTACCCGCCCTCGACCAGCCGGCGCGCGACGTCGGCGTACAGGTCCATGCGCTGCGACTGCCGGTACGGCTCGTGCGGGCCGCCCACCTCGACGCCCTCGTCCCAGTCCAGGCCGAGCCAGCGCAGCGCGTCGAGCAGCTGCTGGTACGACTCCTCGGAGTCGCGCGCCGGGTCGGTGTCCTCGATCCGGAACACGAACGTGCCGCCGAGGTGCCGCGCGTACGCCCAGTTGAACAGGGCGGTGCGGATCAGGCCGACGTGCGGCGTACCGGTCGGGGACGGGCAGAAGCGGACGCGCACCGGCGTCGCGGGGGCAGCAGCACTCACGCGCTCCACCCTAGCGAGCGCGGCGGGCCTCCCCCGCCGCGCCCGTGCCCCGCGACGTCAGGACCGGCGCAGCACCGGGTTGCGCAGCGTGCCGATCTCCTCGACCTCGACCTCGACGACGTCCCGCTCGGACAGCAGGCCGACGCCGGCCGGGGTGCCGGTGAGGATGATGTCGCCGGGCAGCAGCGTGAACACCTCGGAGATGTACGAGATCAGGTACGCGACGTCGAACACCATCTGCGACGTCCGGCCGTCCTGCTTGGCCTCGCCGTTCACCCGGGACCGCACGGCCAGGTCGTCGACCTCGAGGCCCGGCACGACCCACGGGCCGATCGGGCAGGACGAGTCGAAGCCCTTGGCGCGGGTCCACTGCGAGTCGGACCGCTGGGCGTCGCGCGCGGTGACGTCGTTGGCGACGGTGTAGCCGAACACCTTGCTCAGCGCGTGCTCGGGCGAGACGTCCTTGGTGACCTTGCCGATGACGACGGCGAGCTCGGCCTCGTACGAGACCTCCTCGGTCCAGTCGGGCAGCACGATCGGGTCGTCCGGGCCGACGACGGCCGTGTTGGGCTTGAGGAACAGCAGCGGCGACGCCGGCACCTCGTTGCCCATCTCGGTCGCGTGGTCGACGTAGTTCCGGCCGACGCCGATGATCTTGGACCGCGGGATCACCGGGGCGAGCAGCCGGACGCCGTCGCCGAGCGGGATCCGCTCGCCGGTGGGCTGCACCGGGGTGTAGATCGGGTCGCCGCTGATGACGACGAGCTGCTCCTGACCCGGCTCCCCCTCCACGAGGGCGTAGCGGGGGTCGTCTCCGGTGGTGAACCTGGCGATGCGCACGGCCCCACCCTAGGTCAGACGCGGGCGAGGACCTCGCCGTGCAGCACCGCGAACCAGCCGTCCGGGGCGGTGCCCCACTCGCGCCAACCGGCGGCGAGCTGCTCGAGGCCCACCTCGTCGGCGAGCCCGTGCTCGACGGCCTGCCGGGCGAAGTCCGACACGACGCAGCGCTCGGCCCACAGGTCGGCCCACCACGCGCGGTCCTCGTCGGTGGCGTAGCTCCACACGCCGGCGGTCGGGACCAGGCCGTCGGGGTCGAACCCGGCGGCGAGCGCCCAGGAGTGCAGGCGGCGGCCGGCGTCGGCCTCGGCGCCGTTGGCCTGGGTGACCTCGTGGTAGAGCGCGGACCACTCGTCCAGGACGGGCGACGCGGGGAACCAGGTCATGCCGGAGTAGTCCGCGTCCCGCACGGCGACGACGCCGCCGGGGCGGGTCACGCGGCGCAGCTCGCGCAGCGCGGCGACCGGGTCGGTGAGGTGCTGCAGCACCTGGTGCGCGTGCACGACGTCGAAGGACGCGTCGGCGAACGGCAGCGCGTAGGCGTCACCGACCTGGAAGGTCACGTTGTCCGCGCCCGCCTTCGCCGCCTCCTCGCGGGCGAGCTCCAGCACCTTCTCCGACCGGTCGAGGCCGACGACGGCACCGGGCGCCACCCGCGCGGCGAGGTCGACGGTCACCGTGCCGGGGCCGCAGCCCACGTCGAGCAGGGACTGCCCGGGCTGCAGGGCCGGCAGCAGGTAGGCCGCCGAGTTCTCCGCGGTGCGCCACCGGTGGGAGCGCAGCACGCTGTCGTGGTGGCCGTGGGTGTAGACGTCGGCCTGGTGCGTGTCGGTCACGCCCCCGACGGTAGCCCGGTGGCGGGACCGCGTTCCAGCGAGCGGTACGTCCCGTCCCGAGGCGCGAGACGAAGCGGCGGCACCGGCGAGCCGGGGCAGCACTCCGGCCGGCGCGGCCCCGGCTAGCGTGGCGCCATGCAGCGGATCACCGGGGTGGACGTCGCCCGCGGCCTGGCGGTGCTCGGCATGCTCACGGCGCACGTCGGGCCGGGCGGTCCCGAGGACCCGTGGCCCTGGTCGCTCGCCCAGGTGGTCGACGGCCGGTCCGCCGCGCTGTTCGTGCTGCTGTCCGGGATCTCGGTCGCGCTGATCTCCGGCGGGTCGACGCCCGTGTCCGGGGTCCGCCGGGTGCAGGCGCGCGCCAAGATCCTGGTCCGGGCGTTCGCCGTCCTCGCCATCGGGGTCGTGGTCATCCTGCTCGGCACGCCGATCGCGGTGATCCTGCCCACCTACGCCGTGCTGTTCGCCTGCGCGACACCGCTGCTGGGCGCGTCGCCGCGGCGGCTGCTGGGCGGGGCGGTCGCCGTCGCGGCGTTCGGCCCGCTGCTGCACCTCGCGCTCCAGCCCGTGCTCGCACGGCTGCCGGGCCGCGAGCTCACCGACCTGCTGGTCGGCGACTACTACCCGGCGGTCGTCTGGTTCGCGTACGTCCTGGTCGGGCTCGCCGTCGGGCGGACGGACCTGCGGGACCGACGCGTGCGGCTGCGGCTGCTCGGTGCCGGGGTGGCGCTGGCGGTGGTGGCGCACGCGGCGTCGGCGCTGCTGACGCGGACGCTCGCCGGCGACCCGACGCTCGTCGCGCTCGTGACGACCGAGCCGCACTCCTCGTCCGGCCTGGAGGTGGTCGCGAACACCGGCGTCGGCCTCGCGGTGCTCGCGCTGTGCCTGCTCGTCGCCGACGCGGTGCCCGCGCTGGTCGCGCCGCTGGCCGCCACCGGGGCGCTCGCGCTCACCGCGTACACGGCGCAGCTGGTCGCGATCGCCGCGCTCGGCGACGCCGTGGTCTGGCAGCCCGACGCCGGGACCTGGCTCGCGTTCCTCGCGGTCACGGTGCTCGCGTGCTGGCTGTGGCGCGCGGCGTTCGGGCGGGGCCCGCTCGAGCGGCTGCTGCACACGCTGGCGGCGCGCGCGGCGGACGTGTCGCCGGACGAGCTCCCGCCGCGGGACCCGGTGCCGGCGGCACGCGACCTGCGCTGACCGCCGCCGTCCGCGACGCGGCGCCCGACCGCGAGCGCCGCGCGTAGCGTGCACGGCGACGGACCGGCGGACGACGCCCGACGCCCGGCCCCGGAGCGGGAGGCGACGATGAGGCAGCGCCGCACGCTCGCCCTCGCCGCGACGCTGCTCGTCGCGTCCGCCGCCGCGTGCACCGGGTCGACCGGGCCGGGGCCGACCGGGCCCGCGTCGACCGCGCCGACCCGGTCGACGGCGTCCGAGCTGGACGGCGCCTCCGTCGCGGTCCTCGGCCTGTGGAGCGGCCCCGAGCACGACGCGTTCGCGACGGTCGCCGGGGCGTGGGAGGACGCCACCGGCGCGACCGTCGACTGGACCGGGTCGCGCGACCTCACCGGCGACCTGACCGCGGCGGTCGCGGCGGGCGAGCCGCCCGACGTCGCCGTGCTGCCGAACCCGGGCCTGCTGCGCGACCTCGTCGCCGACGGGGTCCTGCTGCCGCTCGACGACCTGCTCGACCCGGAGGTCGTCGCCCGGGACTACCCGCCGGCGTGGACGGACCTCGGCACCGTCGACGGCGCCCTGTACGCGCTCCCGGTCAAGGCCACCGACCGGTCGACGGTCTGGTACTCCCCCGCGGCGTTCGAGGCCGCCGGGTGGTCCGTCCCCGCGACCTGGGACGACTTCGTCACGTGGGCGGACGCGGCGGCGGCGCAGGGCCGGACGCCGCTGTCAGTCGTCGCACCGCGCGGTCCGGGCAGCGGCTGGGCACTGACGGACTGGATCGCGTCGCTGGTGCTCGGCTCGTGCGGGCCGGACCGCTACGACGCGTGGGTCGCGGCCGAGGTGCCGTGGACGGACGCCTGCGTCCGGCGGTCGTTCGACCGGTTCCTGACGCTCGTGACGGCTCCCGGCCGGGTGGTCGGCGGGACGCGGGGCATCCTGACCACCGGCGACGCGGAGGGCGCGCTGCCCGTCCTCGCCGACCCGCCGGAGGCGTACGCCTACCCCATGGCGTCCTTCGCGCAGGCGTTCATCACGGACGCGCACCCGGAGCTCACTCCGGGTGCGGGCTACGACTGGTTCCCGTTCCCGCCCGTCGACCTCGCCCTGGCGGGTGCCACCACGGTCGGCGCGGACCTGGTCGTCGCGCTGCGCGACACCCCGGCGTCCCGGTCGTTCCTCGCGTACCTGACGGGCGCGGACGCCCAGGCGCGGTGGGCCGGGCTCGGCGGGTACGCCTCGGTCAACCGGGGCGTCCCCGCCTCGGCGTACCCGGACGCCGTGGCGCGGTCGGTGGTCGAGCACCTGACCGGCGCGGAGGTCGTGCGGTTCGGGGCCGGCGACGCGATGCCCGCCCCGGTCCAGGCGGCGTGGAGCGCGGCGATGCTCGCGCTGGTCCAGGACCCGGGCGCGCTGGACGGGGTGCTGGCGTCGCTGACGGATGCGGCCGCGGCGGCCTCGACCGGCTGAGTACGCTGCGCCGATGGCCACCGTCACCCCGCTCACCGAGGACGACCGCGCCGCCTGGCGCACGCTGTGGGACGGGTACCTGACGTTCTACGCGACCACCCTCGACGAGGCCACGACCGCCGCGACGTTCGCCCGGCTCGTGGACCCGGCGTCGGGGATGCACGGCGCGCTCGCCCGGGACGACACCGGCGCCGCGGTCGGCCTGGTCCACTGGCTCACCCACCCGGCGACCTGGTCGACCGCGAGCTACTGCTACCTGGAGGACCTGTTCGTCGCCGCGGACGGGCGCGGCGCGGGCGCCGGCCGGGCGCTCGTCGAGCACGTCCGCGACTGGGCGGAGCGCCACGGGTCGGCGAAGGTGTACTGGCTCACCGCCGAGTCGAACGCCACGGCCCGGGCGCTGTACGACCGGGTCGCCACGCGGTCCGGGATGATCCACTACCAGATCCCGCTCGGCTGACCTCCCCCGCGGCGCCCCGCCCTGCGGTCAGGCCCGCGAGTGGATCGTGACCACGTAGCCGTCGGGGTCGCGGAACGCGAACGTCGTCCCGAACGGGCCGTCGGCCGGCTCCTGGACGATCGGCACCCCCGCCTCGACCAGCCGCGCGTGCCGCGCCGCCGCCTCCGGGTCGTGGAACCACACGCCGACGCCGGCGCCGAGCTGCCCGGCGGCGTCGAGGTCGACGCCCGGGAGCGGCTCCCGCACCGCGAACGCGGTGCCGCCGCCGCGGGAGAACACCACGGCCTGCGGGTTCGGGGCGGGCAGGCGAGTGAGGCCGACGAGACGCTCGTAGAACTCGGCGGAGGCGGCCAGGTCGCGGACCTGGAAGGAGACGAAGTCGGGGCCGGACGTGCCAGCGGGTGCGGTGCTCATGTCAAGATCCTGACACTGCGTCCCGGGGATGTGTCAAGATGCTGACATGGACGACGCCGCAGCAGACGACGACGCCCGGCTCGCGAAGGAGCTCGGCATCCTCCTCAAGGCGACGCAGGCCGCCCTGCACCAGCGCATGGACGAGGTGCTACGACCACTCGGGCTGACCGTGTCGCAGTACGCGTGCCTCAGCACGCTGCACGCGCAGCCCGGGATCACCGGCTCGGAGCTCGCCCGGCGGACGTTCGTCTCCCGGCAGTCCATGAACGTGCTGATCCGGGGGCTGGAGCGGCAGGGGCTGGTCGAGCGCGCCGAGGAGCCCGGCCCCCGGCGCGAGCGGGCCACCGTGCCGACCCCGGCCGGCAGCCGCGCGCTCGACGCGGCGGAGACGCGCGTCGCCGAGGTCACGGCCCGGATGCTCGGCGGGCTGGACCCCGGGCAGCGCGCGGCCCTGCAGGACGGCCTGGTCGCGAGCCGGGACGCGCTGCTCGGCTGACCGGTGACGCGCGAGAGCCCCGCCCCCGGCGTGGGGACGGGCCTCATGCGGGACAGCACGGCCGAGGCGCGGTGCTCACGATCGCCGACGTCAGTCCTCGTCGAGCCGGTCGAACGCGTCCCGCGCCGCGTCGACAGCTGCCATGTTCGCCGTCGTCCACGCGAGCAGCGCGTCCACCGGCTCGCGCAGCGTCTTGCCGAGCGGGGTGATGCGGTACTCGACCGCGACGGGCCGCAGGCCGGTCACCTTCCGCTCGACGATGCCGTTGCGCTCCAGCCGGCGCAGCGTGGCGGTGAGCGACTTGGCAGTGACGGCGGGGATGGCGCGTCGCAGCTCGTTGAACCGCGAGGGGCGCTCGCAGAGCTCCTCGAGGACCAGGAGCGACCAGGTGTCGAGCACCTGGTCGAGGAGCTCACGGTGGGACATCCCGACGCGCAGCGGGGTCGTCGGGGCCGGGGTGGTTGCGTGCACGACACCTAGTCTCGTTGAAGTGCCCTGCGTGCACCAGGTATCCATGAGCAACCAACCGATCGATCCCGGAGGAACACTCATGGCCGTGCAGCTGCTCAACCCCGACGGACTCGGCACCGAGGTGCCGTACCGCCACGTCGCCGTCAGCCGGGGCACGCGCCAGGTGCACGTGGCCGGTCAGATCGGCGCCGGCTCGCCCGAGGCGCCCGGGGACCTCGCCGACCAGGTGGCCGAGGCCCTCCGCAACGTCGGCCGCGGCCTCGCGGGCGCCGGGGCGACGTTCGCCGACGTCGTCCGGTTGACCTGCTACGTCACGCAGTGGGAGGGGTCGCACCAGCTGCCGGAGTTCCTCGCCGGGGTGGACCGCGTGCGCGGCGAGCTCGGGATCGGCGACGCCCTCCCCCCTGCGTCGCTGATCGGCGTTCAGACCCTGTTCGAGCCGCACGTGCGGTTCGAGGTCGAGGCGACCGCCGTGCTCGACTGACGGCTCTCGCAGGTGAGATGGCCTGCCTCACCTGTCGCGCCAGCGGCCAGCACGCACCGTGTGCAGCAGCGCCCACAAACCACGAGGAGGGGCCGCCGCGCAAGCGGCGACCCCTCCTCGGGAGACACGTCAGTGTCGTCGTCAACGGCGTCGAGGCGTCAGGCACTCCTCGAATCCGACTGGTGGAGGTGGCGGGAATCGAACCCGCGTCCGATGACGTGGAACCAGGGCTTCTCCGGGCGCAGTCTGCTGCGCTTTTCTCGGCCCCCACCATCACGCAGACGAGTGGTGGACAGGCTCAGTCACCTGAAAGTCCCCGCAGCCCCGGTGACGAGGACTGCGAGCAGTGGCTCCCTAGATGACGCCAGGATCTGAGACGGAAGCTAGCTCAGGCTGACGGACTTCGAGGCTCGCTCAGGCGGCGAGGGCGAAGTCGGTGCGCTTGTTATCGGCACCTATGGGTTTACACGGAGCGTTTACGAGATAACCGTGTGTCCTCGGCCCGCTTCTCCTGGCTCGACGATCACCGTCGAAACCGATCACCCCCATGTGGAGTTGTCAATCGCCGCGCCCCTCGCCCGGTCGCCCTCGCGGGCCCCCGGCCGCCGGCCGCAGCAGGTCCAGCATACGGGTGCAACGCCGCACCCCGCACCGTGATTCCCGCCGCCCGCCCCGGCGCACCGCACGACCGGCGGACGCCGGAGCCCGGCCCCCGACCTCGACCTGCGGGCCGCGAGCGCCCACGGCACCATCGGATCCTGACCGCCGCCGAGGACCAGGGCGGCGCGCACCGCGCGAAGGACCGACCATGCCGCAGCACCGCACCGAGGCCTCCCGACCCGAGGACCGCGACGCCGACCCCCGCGACGGCCGCAACGAGACGGCCACGGAGCGGATGGACCGGAACTGGAACGAGCTGCTCCAGGAGCTCCGGGTCGCCCAGACGGGCGTGCAGATCCTGACCGGGTTCCTGCTGACCGTGCCGTTCCAGCAGCGGTTCCTCGACCTGGACGCCTACCAGAAGACCGTCTACCTGGTGCTGGTGGTGCTCGCGGTGACCGCGACGGGGTTCATCGTCGCGCCGGTGTCGCTGCACCGGATCCTGTTCCGGCGCCACCTGAAGCGGGAGCTCGTCGACTCGGCGGACCGGATGGCGCAGGCGGGCCTGGCGACGCTCGCGCTGGTGCTGGCGGGCTCGGCGCTGCTGCTGTTCGACGTCGTCGTCGGGCGGTCGGCGGGCTGGGTCGCCGGGGGTGCCGCGCTCGTCGGGCTCCTGGTGGTGTGGCTCGTGCTGCCGCTGCGCCTGTCGCACCGGGCCGGGCGCGAGACGGGCTGACGGCGCTCAGCCGGGCGAGCCCCGGAGCAGCCGCGCGATGACCCGCGAGCCGGCGGCGGGCGAGGCGTGCGGCGAGCCCGTGACGGCCCCGAGCAGCAGCGCGATGTTCGAGACGCTGACCACCGCGAGCGCCGTGTCCCAGTCCGCCTCGGCCGGTTCGGGCTCCCCGGGGTGCCGCGCTCGCGCCACCTGGTCCGCCAGCTCCGCGAAGCCCTCCTCGAAGAACGCGCCGATCTCCGCGCGCGCCTCGGGGTGCCGGACGGCGAAGGACAGGATCTCGAGCGCGAGCAGCAGCTGGGTCTCGTCCGCCATGCCGTGCAGCGCGGCCGAGAGGCCCTGCTCCAGGTCGTCGTCGCCCAGGTCGGGCAGGACCGGCTGGGTGGGGGCGGCCGCGATCTGCCGCCGCGCGACCTCGAGGAACAGCTCGTGCTTGGACCCGAAGTGCGCGTACACGGCGCCCTTGGTGTACCCGGCGTCGGCGGCGATGTCCCCGAGCGACGCCCCCTCGTAGCCCTGCCGGGCGAAGGCCCGCGCGGCGGCGTCGAGCAGCTCGGAGCGGGTGCGGCCGGCACGCTCGGCGCGGCGCTCGTCGGCGCGTCCGCCCCCGCCGCGCCGCCCGACGCTCTCCGAGGCGTCGGCGAGCCCGCGGGACGCCTCGCGCAGGCTGGCGGCGACCGCGTCGGACACCTCCGGCACGACGGACTGCACCTGCTTGCCGATGAGGCGGGTGAGCGCGGCCGTGGCGTCCGCGAGCGCCCGGGTCGCGGCGCCGATCGAGTCGTCCCCGGTGCCGCCCTCGGCGGTCTGGTCGTCCTGCCTGCGCGCCATGCCGGTCATCCTAGCCACGCTCGGGTACCGGCCGGTATGTCGCGCACCCGCACGCCCCCGTCACCTCGCCCACCTGCGCCGACGCGGCACAATGCACATGAGATACCCACTGGTATCTGACGACTCGATGCTGCTACGTTCCCGAACATACCCGGCGGTACGTGACCGTCCGGGACCGGCGAACGAGGGAGTGCGGCGATGGGTGCAGCGGGGGTGCTGACCGTCCGCGGGCTGCGGAAGCGGTACGGCGGGCGCGGCGGCGTGCAGGCGAACGACGGGATCGACCTGGACGTGGCGGCCGGCCAGGTGGTCGGGCTGCTCGGCCACAACGGGGCCGGCAAGACGACGCTGGTGAAGCAGGTGGTCGGGCTGGTCCGCCCCGACGCGGGCACCATCCACCTGGACGGCGTCGACGCGGTGGCGCAGCCGGCCGAGGCGCGGCGCCGCACCTGCATCCAGGCGCAGGCGAACGTCCCGATCACGGGCCTGACGCCGCGGCGGGCGATCGAGCTCGTCGGGCGCATCCGGGGGGCCGAGCGCGGTGCCGTGCGGGCGCAGACCGACGCGCTGCTCGACGACCTGGACCTGCGCCCGTGGGCCGACACCCCGGCGGAGAAGGTGTCCGGAGGCATCGCGCGGCTGACCGCCTTCGCGATGACCGTGGTCGCGCCGGGCCGCCTGGTGGTGCTGGACGAGCCGACCAACGACGTCGACCCCGTGCGCCGCCGGCTGCTCTGGGGCCGGATCCGCGCGCTCGCCGACGAGGGCCGCGCGGTGCTGCTGGTGACCCACAACGTGCGCGAGGCCGAGCGGGTGGTCGACCGGCTCGTCGTGCTGAACCGGGGCCGGGTGCTCGCCGACGACACGCCCGCGGGGCTCACCGCCCACCTGCAGGGCACGCTGACCGTCGAGGCCGACCTCTCCCCCGGCGCGCCGGAGGCCGGCTGGGGCTGGCACCCCGCGGTGCGCCCGGTCGCGAGCATGCGCGGCCGCGAGGTCGGCACCGTGCGCGCCGCCGACGCGGCCGAGGTCGTGCGGTGGGCGCAGGAGGAGGTCGCCGCGCACCGGCTCGAGCGGTACGCGCTGACACCGGCGTCGCTGGAGGACGTCTACGTCGACCTGGTCGGGCACGAGCAGCACGCCGGGCAGGCCGCCGGCGCGACGACGGGGGTGGCGGCATGAGCACCGTCCAGCAGACCCTGCTGCTCACCCAGTGGCAGTTCCGCCGGCAGGCGACCATGCTGCCGCTGCTCGTCGTCGTCCAGGTGTTCCTGGCCATCGCGACGATCCTCGGCTTCGGGCTGGTCATCGGCGACCCGCCGCCCGACCAGGCGCTCTACCTCGCGACCGGTGCCCCGACGATCACGCTGGTCATGGTCGGCCTGGTGATGACCCCGCAGATGCTGTCCCAGTCCCGCACCGAGGGCAGCCTCGACTGGATGCGCACCCTGCCGGTGCCGCGCGGCTCGTTCCTGGTCAGCGACCTGCTGGTCTGGACGCTGATCGCGCTGCCGGGCATGGTGCTGGGCGTCGTCACCGGCGTGCTCCGGTTCGCCGTGCACCTGTCACCCGCGCCGTGGCTGGTCCCGGCCACGCTCCTGGTGTCGCTCACAGCGGCGGCGGTCGGGTACGGCATGGCGTCGCTGCTCAGGCCGACGCTGGCGATGCTGATGACCCAGGTGCTCGTGTTCGTGGTCCTGCTGTTCACCCCCGTGAGCTACCCGGCCGACCGGATGCCGGGCTGGCTGCGGACGGCGCACGAGTGGTTGCCGTTCGAGCCCATGGCCCAGCTCGTCCGCTCCGGCCTGGCGAGCGACACCTTCTCGATGCCCGGCCGCTCGCTCGCCGTGCTGCTGGCCTGGTGCGCGGCGTCCGTGGCGGGTGCGACCTGGGCGCTGCGCCGGCGGGCGTAGGGGGTCCGCACGGTCCCGGACGCCGACGCGGGGGCGCCGGGACCGTGCCTAGGATCGCGGGCATGCCCTTCCTCGCGACGTCCGCCGGAGCGGCGGAGCACGGCCCGACGAGCAGCCTCGACGACGCGGCGGCCCCGGACGGCACCACGACGCTGTACCTCGTCCGGCACGGCCGCACCGAGTTCAACACCGCCCGGCTGCTGCAGGGCTGGTGCGACTCGCCGCTGACCGACGACGGCCTGGCCGGCGTGCGCGCCACCGCCCGCGTGCTGGCGGACCGGACCTTCGCCGCCGCGTACGCGAGCCCCCTGGGCCGCACGGTGGCGACGGCGCGCGAGCTGCTCGCCCCGCACCCCGGGGTCGCGCTCACCACCGACCCGGGCCTGCGGGAGATGCACTTCGGCGACCTGGAGGAGCGACCCGAGGCGGAGCTGCTGGCGCTCGGCGACCCCGCCGACCTGTTCGGCGGCATCCTCACCGGCACCTACCCCGGCTTCCCCGGCGCCGAGCGCACGTCGGACTACCTGGAGCGCGTCGCGGACGCGTTCGGCCGGATCGAGCGCGCGCACGCGGGCGGCGGCGACGTGCTGGTGGTCAGCCACGGCGTCACCCTGCTGGCCTACCTCGCGATGGCCGGCACCGTGCCGATGGAGCCGCTCGCCAACGCGAGCGTGTCGACGGTCCGCGTCGGCCCGGACGGCGAGCGCGAGGTGCGGACGTTCGGGTTCGACCCCGCGGCGCAGGGCGCCCCCGGGCTGCCGGTGCCCGGCACGGAGCAGCCGGTGCGGTCCCCGGAGCACCCCGACGGGGCGTGACCCGGCCTACCGCTCGTCCACCTCACGCCGGTGGCCGAGGGTCACCACGACGACCACGAGCACGCCGTCGTCCACGGTGTAGAGGATCCGGTAGTCGCCGACGCGCACCCGGTAACCGTCCCGGCCGCGCAGGGCACGCGCGCCCGGCGGGCGGGGATCCTGCGCGAGCAGCGCGATCGCCGCCTGGATCCGCGGGCGGTCCTGGTGGTCGACCTTCCGGAGCGCCCGCACCGCCGCCGGACGGATGTCGACCTGGTAGGTCACTCCCAGCCCAGGTCGGCCTTGACCTGCGCCCAGGGCAGGTCGTCACCCTCCTCGGCGACCGCGGCGTCGAACGCGGCCAGGTCCTCCTGCTCCTCCAGCGCCTCGCGCATCCGCTCGTACTCGGCCGCGCTGACGATGACGACCTCGGCGTGCCCGCGGCGCGCCACCACCACGGGTTCGTGCTGCGCGCGCTCGATGACGTCGGCGAAGTTCTTGCGGGCGTCCGCCACCCCGATGGTCGACATGCGGTCAACGTACAACTCGTCGATCGTCCTGTACACCGTCACGACCGCCGCACCCACCCCTGGCCGCGCCCGCCCGCGCCGAGCAGGATGGGCGCCATGGACCTGCCCGTGATGCCGCCCGTGTCCCCGATGCTGGCCAAGGCCGTGCCGGAGATCCCCGACCTCGGCCACACCGAGCCCAAGTGGGACGGGTTCCGCACGATCGTGTTCCGGGACGGCGACGACGTGGTGCTCGGCAGCCGGAACGAGAAGCCGATGACCCGGTACTTCCCGGAGCTGGTCGAGTCGATCAAGGCGTCGACCCCGGAACGGTGCGTGCTCGACGGCGAGATCGTCGTCGTGCACGGCGACCGGCTCGACTTCGACGCCCTCCAGCAGCGGATCCACCCGGCGGAGAGCCGGGTCCGGCTGCTGGCCGGCCAGACGCCCGCGTCGTTCGTCGCGTTCGACGTGCTGGCCCTCGGCGACGAGGACCTGATGCGCACCCCGTTCGGCGACCGGCGGTCGCGGCTGGTCGACGCCCTGGGGTCCACGATCTCCGGGGACGACCCCCGGGTGCACGTCACGCCCGCGACCGGCGACCTCGCCGTCGCGCAGCAGTGGTTCACGCAGTTCGAGGGGGCGGGGCTGGACGGCGTCGTCGCGAAGCCCCTGGACGGCACGTACCAGCCGGACAAGCGCACGATGTTCAAGGTCAAGCACGCCCGCACCGCCGACTGCGTGGTCGCCGGGTTCCGCTGGCACAAGTCCGGCGACGTGCTCGGCTCCCTGCTGCTCGGGCTGTGGACCGACGACGGCCGGCTGCAGCACGTGGGCGTCGCCGCCTCGTTCCCGATGGCCCGGCGCAAGGCGCTGGTCGAGGAGCTCGCGTCGCTGCGCGCCGACGACCTGTCCCAGCACCCGTGGGGCGACTGGGCCGACCAGTCGGCGCACGAGGGCAAGCGGATGCCGGGCGCGGTGAGCCGGTGGAACGCGAGCAAGGACCTGTCGTTCGTGCCGCTGCGCCCGGAGCTCGTGGTCGAGGTGGCGTACGACCACATGGAGGGCGACCGGTTCCGGCACACGGCGCAGTTCAAGCGGTGGCGCCCGGACCGCGACCCCGCCACCTGCACCTACGCCCAGCTCGAGGAGCCGGTGGGCTTCCGGCTCTCGGAGATCCTGGCGCCCCCGGCCTGACCGGCACCCGGCCCCGGAGCACTCGGCGCGCGCGCGGTGCGACCCGCTCGTAGGGTCGGACGGGTCCGCCTGAACCGACCGCGGAAGGACCCCCCGATGAGCGCCTCCGTCCCCTCGCGCACGCCCGGCAAGCCGCACGACGTGGTCGTGATCGGCTCCGGGTTCGGCGGCCTGTTCGCCACGAAGGCGCTCGCGGACGCGCCGGTCCGCGTCACCGTCATCGACGGCACCGCGACGCACCTGTTCCAGCCGCTGCTCTACCAGGTGGCCACCGGGGTGCTGTCGGTCGGCGAGATCTCCCCCGCCACCCGCGACGTGCTCAAGAGCCAGCGCAACGCGCGGGTGCTGCTGGGCGTGGTCACGGACATCGACCTGGAGCGGCGCGAGGTGGTGTCGTCCTCGCCGCTCGGCGAGACCCGCACCCGGTACGACAGCCTCGTGGTGGCCGCCGGGTCGGGGCAGTCGTACTTCGGCAACGACCAGTTCGCCGACTTCGCGCCCGGGCTCAAGAGCATCGACGACGCGCTGGAGATCCGCGGCCGGGTGTTCGGCGCGTTCGAGCTCGCCGAGCTCGCGACCGACCCCGCCGAGCGGGCGCGGCAGACGACGTTCGTGGTCGTCGGCGCCGGCCCCACGGGTGTCGAGATGGCCGGGCAGCTCGCGGAGCTCGCCCACCGCTCGCTGCGCGGGTCGTTCCGCAGCCTCGACCCGACCCAGGCGCGCATCCTGCTCGTCGACCCGGTGCCGAAGGTGCTGCCGGGCAACCCCGAGGAGCTGCAGGACGCCGCGGCCCGGGTCCTGGAGGGCCTAGGTGTCGAGCTGCTGATGGGCCACAAGGTGGTCGACGTCGACGCCGGGTCGGTCACCGTCGAGGACGGCGACGGTCACCGCACCACCATCGAGGCGCAGACGAAGGTCTGGGCGGCCGGCGTGCAGGCGTCGCCGCTCGGGCGGCAGCTCGGCGAGAAGACCGGCGCCGAGGTGGACCGCGCGGGCCGGGTCCGGGTGGAGCCGAACGGCTCGCTGCCCGGGCACCCCGAGGTGTTCGTGGTCGGCGACATGGCGCTGCGCCCGGGCGTGCCCGGCGTCGCCCCCGCTGCCATGCAGACCGGCCGGTACGCGGCGCAGGAGATCGTCCGCCAGGTGCGGGGCGAGCCCTCCGCCGGGCCGTTCCGGTACCAGGACAAGGGGTCGCTCGCGACGGTGTCCCGGTTCCAGGCGGTCGCCAAGATCGGGCCGGTCAAGACCGCCGGGTTCGGTGCCTGGCTGCTGTGGCTCGGCGTGCACCTGTTCTACCTGGTGGGATTCAAGAACCGGATCACGACGCTGCTGCACTGGGCGGTGAGCTTCATCGGCCGCGGCCGGTCCGAGCGCACGGCGACGTGGCAGCAGGTGGTCGGCCGGGGTGCGCTGCGCTCGCGCGGCGTGGACCAGCCGACGGTGCCGACCCGCGAGGTCCTGGGCGACTGACGCCGCCGGCGGCGGCCGGCGGGGCGGCTCAGGCCGGGCCGCCGGCCGCGAGCCGGGTCAGCTCGCGCTCGAGCAGCGGCAGCAGCGCCGGGTCGGTCAGCGACCGGAAGTGCCCCGGGGTCGCCAGGCGCACGTTCCGGGCCCCGGGCAGCTCGCTGCCGGTCGGGATGTGCGGGTCGAAGCAGGTCGCCACGGACACGATCCGCCCGTGGTCGGCGCGCTGCGCGGCCAGCGCCGTCAGCACCTCGTCGTCGGGCAGGAACGTCCGGATGGACCGCAGCGGCAGCAGCCGCGCGTAGGGCGACCCGGAGAAAGGCGTGTTGATCGCGACCATGCCGAGCACCCGGTCGGCGACGTCCGCGCGCCCCATGACGCTCTTGCCGATCAGCCCGCCCTTGGAGTGCGCGACGATCACGACCCCGCGCAGGTCGGCGTCGCGCAGCTGCGCCGCGGCCAGGTCCGCCATCTCCGGGATGCTCCCCCGGTTGAGCCCGAACGGCGCCACGACGTGCACGGGGTGCCCGGCGGCGAACAGCCCCCGCGCCAGCGGCTCGAGGAACCGCCAGGTCTCCCAGACGCCGGGCAGCAGCAGGACGGGCGGCCGACGGACCTCCCGGGGCCAGGTGTACGAGTCCGGCGAGGTGCGGGACAGCAGCCCGCGGGCCTGCCGCCAGCCGGCGTAGGCGTAGTCCTGCCCCCACCAGACGGCGCGGCGCGCGGTGTCGCCGGCCGTCAGCACGGGTCCTCCCGCACCCAGCGGGCGACGAGCGGCGCGTGGCTGGCCATCGCGACGTGCCCGGCGCGCGGCACCTCGCGGACCTCCGCCCGCGGCGCGAGCGCCCCGAGCCGGCGCGCCCACGCGCGGGACGACACCGGGTCGCGCTCGCCCCGCACGACGAGGGCGGGCCCGGGCAACCGGGACACCGCGTCGGCCGTGTCGTAGGCGAACATGTGCGGCAGCACCGCCGAGTACCAGGACGGCCCGGTCCGCAGGTAGTCGCTGGCGACGACGGCGTTGATCCCGAGCGGCTCGTGCAGGCCGTCCTTCGCGAGCCGCAGCGCCTGGCGCAGCACCGAGGGCGCCTCCGGGTCGACGACGGCACCGATCAGCACGACCCGCTCCACGACGTCCGGCGCCCGCAGCATCGCCTCGGCCACCACCTGGGCGCCCATCGAGTGCCCCACCAGCGTCGCGCGGCCGATCCCCCGGTGCCGGAGCACGGCGAGCACCACGTCCGCGAGGTCGCCCACCGTGGGCACCCGCGCCGGGCGCGGGCTGCGCCCGAACCCCGGCAGGTCGGGCACGAGCACCCGGCGGTCGGTCGCCAGCTCGCGGGTGAGCCCGCGGTAGTACCGCTCCGAGACGCCGATGCCGTGCACCAGGACCACCGCCGGGGCGTCCGGCCGGCCGACGTCGGTGACGACGACGCCGGCGGCCGGGTCCAGCCCACGGGGCGGCGCGCCGCCGACGGTCCGGACGAGCAGCCGCCCGGGGTGCCGGCCGCCCGTGCGTCGGTGCTCGGGGGTGGCGGGGGGCGAGGACGGCACGGACAGGTCTCCTTCGGGTGGGTCGGACGGCACCCGACTCTGGCGGACTCCGCGCCGCGCGGCCACCGGGGCCGCCACCCGGGGTCGCGGGGCCCGCCGCGCGGAGCGAGAGTGGGAGGCATGTCCAACCGCCTCGCCCGCAGCACCAGCCCGTACCTGCGCCAGCACGCCGAGAACCCGGTCGACTGGTACGAGTGGGGCGAGGAGGCGTTCGCGGAGGCCCGGCGCCGGGACGTCCCGCTCCTGGTGTCGGTCGGCTACGCCGCGTGCCACTGGTGCCACGTGATGGCGCACGAGTCCTTCGAGGACGAGCGTGTCGCCGCGGTGATGAACAGCCGGTTCGTGAACGTGAAGGTCGACCGCGAGGAGCGGCCCGACCTCGACGCGGCGTACATGGCGGCGACCCAGGCGATGACCGGGCAGGGCGGCTGGCCGATGACGGTGTTCGCGACGCCCGAGGGCGACCCGTTCTTCTGCGGCACCTACTTCCCGCCGGTGCCGGTGGGCGGGCGGCCGTCGTTCGGGCAGGTGCTGGACGCGCTGTCCCGCGCGTGGCGGGAGCGGCGGGACGAGGTGCGCGGCGGGGCGGCGGAGCTGCTGGCGCACCTGGGCGGCCGGACGGCGCCGGGCGGGGCGGTGCCGGGCGGGACGGCCGCCGAGGGCGGTGCGCCGGCCGAGGGTGACGCGCCGGCCGAGGGCGCGGCCGCCGGCGACGCCGAGCCGGGTGGCGCCGACGCCGGCGGCCCGGCCCTCGACCTCGACGCCGTCGCGCAGGTCGGCGGCCTGGCCGTCGAGGCCCTCGCCGCGACGTACGACGCCGAGCACGGCGGCTTCGGCGGCGCCCCCAAGTTCCCGCCGTCGACCACGCTCGAGTGGCTGCTGCGCCGGCACGCCCGCACCGGCGACGAGCGGGCGCTGGCGATGGCGACCGGCACGCTGGAGGCGATGGCGCGCGGCGGCATGGCGGACCAGGTCGGCGGCGGGTTCGCCCGGTACGCGGTGGACGCGACGTGGACGGTGCCGCACTTCGAGAAGATGCTCGAGGACAACGCGATGCTGCTCCGGATCGGCGTGCACTGGTGGCGCAGCACCGGGTCGGACCTCGCGCGGCACGTGGTCGAGGGCACCGCGGACTGGCTGCTGCGGGACCTGCGCACCCCCGAGGGCGCGTTCGCCTCGTCGCTCGACGCGGACACCGACGGCGTCGAGGGCGCGACGTACGTCTGGACCCGCGCGACGCTCGACGAGGCGCTCGGCGCCGAGGACGGCGCGTGGGCGGCGGACCTGCTCGGCGTCACCGCGGCCGGCACGTTCGAGGCGGGCACCTCGGTGCTCCAGCTCCGGCACGACCCGGCGCCCGAGGACGAGGTCCGGTTCGCCCGGGTGCGCCGGGCGCTGCTGCGCGCGCGGTCGGCCCGGCCGCAGCCGGCGCGGGACGACAAGGTGGTGGCCGCGTGGAACGGGCTGGCGATCGGCGCGCTCGCCGAGGCCGGCGCCGCCCTGGAGCGCCGCGAGTGGGTCGCGGCGGCGGTCGACGCGGCGCGCGTGCTGGACACCGTGCACACGCTGGCGGGCGGCGACGGGCTGCTGCGGCTCGCGCGGACGTCCCGGGACGGGGCGGTGGGCACGGCGCCCGGCGTCCTGACCGACTACGCCGCGGTCGCGGAGGGCTTCATGGTGCTCGGCGGCGTGACCGGGGACCCGCACTGGGCGGCGCGGGCGTCGGCGCTGCTGGACACGGTGCTCGCCCGGTTCCGGGCGCCGGGGCACGGGTTCCGGGACACGGCCGACGACCAGACTGACCCGGTCGTCGCCCGGCTGTCCACCCGGCCCGACGTCGCGGACGGGCCCTCGGCGGCGGGGCAGTCGGCCGCGGCGGGGGCGCTGCTGGCGCGGGCCGCGCTCACCGGCTCGGCGACCGACCGGCAGGCCGCGGAGCTCGCGCTGGCCGGTCCGCTGTCGGTCGCGCACCAGCACCCGCGCGCGGTCGCCTGGGCGCTGGCGACGGCCGAGGCGGTGCTGGACGGCCCGCGGGAGGTCGCGGTGGTCGGCCGGGCGGACGACCCGGGCCGGGTCGCGCTGGTCCGCGCGGCGGTGCGCTCCCCGGCGCCCGGCCTGGTCCTCGCGCAGGGCGACCCGGACGAGGTGGCGGACGACCCGGCGGCGGTGGGCCTGCTGCGCGACCGGCCGCTCGTGGGCGGGCGGGCCGCGGCGTACGTGTGTCGCGGCTTCGTCTGCGACCGCCCGACCACGGACCCGGGCGCGCTGCGCGCGTCCCTCGCCTGACCCGCTGGGACCCCGGTCGGGTCAGCGGTCGCGCTTCTCCCGCATCGCGCGGACGGCCTCGAGGTTGTCCTGCCGCTCGCGCAGCGCCTGGCGCTTGTCGTACTCGCGCTTGCCGCGGGCGAGCGCGATCTCGACCTTCGCCCGCCCGTCGAGGAAGTACAGGGACAGCGGGACGATCGTCTGCCCCTTCTCGCGGGTCTTGGCCTCGAGCCGGTCGATCTCCTCGCGGTGCAGCAGCAGCTTGCGCTTGCGCCGCGGCGCGTGGTTGGTCCACGTGCCCTGCGAGTACTCCGGGATGTGCACGCCCTCGAGCCAGGCCTCGCCGCCGTCGATCGAGCACCAGCCGTCGACCAGCGACGCCCGGCCGGCGCGCAGCGCCTTGACCTCGGTGCCGCTCAGCACGACGCCGGCCTCGAACACGTCCTCGATGAGGTAGTCGTGGCGCGCCTTGCGGTTGGACGCGACGAGCGACCGTCCGCTCTGCTTGGCCATGACTCTCCTCCTGGGTCGTGCACGGGTCGTGCGGGTGCCCCGGCGGGTCCGACGAGGGGCGACGCAGCAGCCTAACCGGCCGCGCGGCGCGAGTCGCCCGGATTCCGCTACAGGCCGAGCAGCGGCCGGGGGTTCACCGTGGCGCCGTTGACGTACACCTCGAAGTGCAGGTGGCAGGCCGCCGACGTCCCGGTGTTGCCGGAGTAGCCGAGCAGCTGGCCCTGGGACACGTACTGCCCGCCGCCGACCACGAAGCTCGTCATGTGGTTGTAGGAGGTCATCAGCGAGCTGCCGTTGTACAGCCCGTGGTCGACCATCACCTGGTTGCCGAACCCGTTGCGCCAGCGCGCCCACTGCACGGTGCCCTCGCGGGCCGCGTAGATCGGGGTCCCGCAGTAGGTGCGCAGGTCGATCCCCGCGTGCAGCCGGTAGTAGCCGAGCAGCGGGTGCAGGCGCATGCCGTACTCGCTGGTGACGTGGATCGGGTTGATCGACGTGGGGTTGCCGAACACGGACCCGGAGACGGGCCCGGCGGCCGGCGCGGGCTGCCCCGCGGCCGCGGCGGCCGCGGCGGCGCGGGCGCGCTGCTCGTTCGCCACCTTCGTCAGCTCGGCCTCGATCGACCGCTTCTCGGCGTCGATGGACGCGACCTCGGCCTCGGCGGCCGCCTTCTGGGAGGCGAGCTGCGCCTGCTTGGCGGTCTGCTCGGCGATCAGCCGCTCGACCTCCGCCTGGCGGTCCGCGGCCTCCTGGCGCGCCTGCTCGGCCTCCTCGACCTTGGCGTCCGCCTCGGCCTTGAGCTCGGTGATCCGCTCGCGGACGGCGGTCAGCCGCGCCTGGCTGTTCTTGTTGGCGGCCTCGATGTCGGCGAGCTCGTCGAGCACCTGGTTCTGGGTGCGCTGCGCGGCGGACGCCAGGCCGTACTGCTCGGTGAACTCCTCGACCGTCTGCGCGCCGACCATGATGCTCAGGCCGGACAGGCTCGGGCCGCCCTGGTACGCCTGGCGCGCCATCTGCCGCATCTGGCTGCGGATCTCGTCCGACCGCTGGGTGTCCGTGGCGATCGTCGAGCTGATCGACGTCTCCTGGTCCTCGGCGTCCTGCAGGCGGGCGGCGATGAGCTCCGCCTCGCGCTCGTAGCCCGCCAGCGCCTCCTGCGCGGCGGCGAGCGCGGCCTGCGCCGGGGCGAGCTGCTGCTGGACCGCGAGCAGGTCCTGCGCGGTCTGCTGGTACTGGGCGCTGAGCCCCTCCAGCGCGGCCTCCGCGTCCGCCCGCTCCTGCTCGTTCTGCGCCTGCTGCCGCTGGAGCGCGGACTGCCGGTCGTCGAGGTCGTCGCCGAGGGCGGACCCCGCCGCGGTCAGCCCGAGCAGCACCGCGAGCGCGCCGGCCAGCGACGCGGCCACGGCGCGGACGCCGCGCGCGCGACGGGGGGTCAGGGTGCGCATGCTCGCCATCTCAGACCTTCGTGTAGCGGCTCAGGGTGACCAGGGACGAGATCGCGGCGAGCAGGATCGCTGCCGCCACCAGGAACGGCGCCACCTGCCACACCTCGTTGGTCGTGACGTACGGGATCCAGGCGACCTGGCCGCCGAGCCAGTCGGTCACGAGGTACCGCACGCCGGCCCACAGACCGGCGACGGACAGCGCCGCGCCGATCGTGGCGGCGATCGCGCCCTCCAGCATGAACGGCAGCTGGATGAACAGGTTCGACGCGCCGACCATCCGCATGATCCCGGTCTCCCGGCGGCGGCTGAGCGCCGACAGCCGGATGGTCGTCGTGATCAGCAGCACCGCGGCGAGCAGCATGACGCCGGCCAGGCCGAGCGACAGCAGGGTCGCGGAGTTCAGCACCCGGAACAGCGTGTTGTAGAGCTCGCGCTGGTCCTGCACCGTCTCGACGCCCTGCCGCCCCTGCAGCACGTCGGCCACGACCTCGAACTTCTCCGGGTCGGTCAGCTTGATCCGCAGCGACTCGTTCATGTCGTCGACGGTCATGACCTGGGCCCAGTACTGGCCCTCGAACTGGCGCTGGAACGTCTCGAACGCCTGCTCCTTGGACTCGGCCGTGACGCTCTCGATGTACGGGGACACGTCCGGCGCGTCGAGCGCGTCGAGGATCGCCTGCTTCTGGTCGTCGGTGACCTCGCCGCCGGCGCAGGTGGGCTCCGAGGAGGTGCCGGCCGGGCAGAGGTACACCGCGACCTCGACCTTGCCGTAGAAGTCGTCCTGCATCTTGCCGATCTGCATCTGCAGCAGCGCGGCCGCGCCGACGAAGGTCAGCGACACGAAGGTGACGAGGATGACCGAGATGGTCATGGAGAGGTTCCGGCGCAGGCCGATGCCGATCTCCGAGAGGATGAACTGCAGTCGCACGTCGATCCTCCCCTCAGCGGTCCGAGCCGTAGACGCCGCGCGACTGGTCGCGCACCATCTCGCCGCCGGACAGCTCGACGACGCGCTTGCGCATCTGGTCGACGATCTCGTCGTCGTGCGTCGCCATGACGACCGTGGTCCCCGTGCGGTTGATCCGGTCGAGCAGGCGCATGATCCCCAGGGAGGTCGTCGGGTCGAGGTTGCCGGTGGGCTCGTCGGCCAGCAGGATCGACGGCCGGTTCACGAACGCGCGCGCGATGGCCACACGCTGCTGCTCGCCGCCGGACAGCTCGTGCGGGCGGCGCTTCTCCTTGCCGGCCAGGCCGACCATCTCGAGCACGTCGGGCACGGTGGTGAGGATGTGGTGCCGCGGCTTGCCGATGACCTGGAGCGCGAAGGCCACGTTCTCGAACACGGTCTTGTTGTTCAGCAGCCGGAAGTCCTGGAACACGGCGCCGATCTGGCGGCGCAGGTGCGGGACCTTCCACGACGACAGGGTCGTGAGGTCCTTGCCCGCGACGAAGACCTTGCCGGCCGAGGGGCGCTCCTCGCGCAGCGCGAGCCGCAGGAAGGTCGACTTCCCGGAGCCGGAGGCGCCGACGAGGAACACGAACTCGCCGCGCTCGACCTCGAGGCTGATGTGGTCCAGCGCGGGGCGGGCGCCGCGCGCGTAGACCTTGGTGACGTTCTCGAATCTGATCACGGGGGCTGCGGCCGGTCGGTCGGGGACTGAGGGCGTGCGGAGGGTGGTGCGACCTGGCCGCGTCGAGCGTAGGCAGCGGCCCGTCGTGACCCGTCCGTGACACGCCGCGCGCCCACCTGTGAGTCGCCGCACCGCGTCCGGAACCGGGCGATATGCCCGGTTTGATGCGGGGACAGCCGCCCCGCGCCCGCGTCAGGCGTCGACGGACGCCTGCCGGCGCCACCGGATGCCGGACTCGATGAACCCGTCGATGTCGCCGTCGAAGACCGCGGAGGTGTTGCCGACCTCGTGCTCGGTGCGCAGGTCCTTGACCATCTGGTACGGGTGCAGCACGTAGGACCGCATCTGGTCGCCCCAGGACGCCTTGATGTCGCCCGCGAGCTCCTTCTTCTTCGCGTCCTCCTCGGCCTTGCGGACCAGGAGCAGGCGGGACTGGAGCACGCGCAGCGCGGCGGCGCGGTTCTGGATCTGCGACTTCTCGTTCTGCATCGACACGACGATGCCGGTCGGGAGGTGGGTCATGCGGACCGCGGAGTCGGTGGTGTTGACCGACTGGCCGCCGGGGCCGGACGACCGGAACACGTCGACCTTGATCTCCGACTCGGGGATCTCGATGTTGTCGTCGCTCTGCTCGATGAGCGGGATCACCTCGACCGCGGCGAACGACGTCTGCCGGCGGCCCTGGTTGTCGAACGGCGAGATCCGCACCAGCCGGTGCGTGCCGGCCTCGACCGACAGGTGGCCGAACGCGTACGGCGCCTTCACCTCGAAGGTCGCGGACTTCAGGCCCGCCTCCTCCGCGTACGACGTGTCGAGCACCGTCGTCGGGTAGCCGTGCCGCTCGGCCCAGCGCAGGTACATCCGCATGAGCATCTCGGCGAAGTCCGCCGCGTCCACGCCGCCGGCGCCCGCGCGGATGGTCACGACCGCCTCGCGCTGGTCGTACTCGCCGTTGAGCAGGGTGCGGACCTCGAGCTCGCCCAGGTCCTTGCGGATCGTCACCAGCTCGGCCTCGGCCTCGGCGAGGGTCTCGGCGTCGCCGCCGTCCTCCGTCGCCATCTCGACCAGGGTCTCCAGGTCGTCGATGCGGCCGCCCAGCCTGTCGACGCGGTCCAGCTCGGACTGCGCCGCGCTCAGCGCGCTCGTCACCTTCTGCGCGGACTCGGGGTCGTCCCACAGGTCGGGGGCGGACGCCTGCTCGGAGAGGTCGGCGATCTTCGCCCGGAGGGCCGTGGGGTCGGACACCGCCTGGATGGACTGCAGGGTGCTGCGCAGGTCGCGGATCTCGGCGGGGAAGTCGGTGGCTGCCACGACGGTCCAGGCTACCGGCTGGCGGGCGGTGCGGGGTCATCGGGCGCCCTCCCCCGACCCGGGACCCCCGGCCGCTACGGTGTGAGCGTGAACACGCCCGCACCCTCCGGACAGCAGCACGCCCTCGCCCACGGCGCCCACCGCGCCGTGATCACCGAGGTCGGGGCCAGCGTCCGCTCCTACAGCGTCGGCGGCCGCGACGTCGTGCTGCCGTTCGACGAGTCCGACCTCGCCCCCGCCTTCTCCGGCGCCGTCCTCGCCCCGTGGCCGAACCGGCTGCGGGACGGCCAGTACACCTGGGACGGCACCGACTACCAGGTGGCCGTGACCGAGCCCGACCGGATGACCGCCCTGCACGGCCTCGTCGCCCAGGTGCGGTTCGCGAAGGTCGCCTCGGAGCCCGGCCCCGACGGCGACACCTCCGTCACCCTCCGGCACGACCTGGTCCCGACGCCGGGCTACCCGTGGTCGCTGCGGGTGGACGTCACCTACGCGCTGTCCGACGCCGGGCTGCGCGTGCACGTCGCCGCGACCAACCTGGACGCGACCGCCGCGCCGTACGGCGTCGGCTTCCACCCGTGGCTGTCCCCCGGCGACGCCGCCGTGGACGACTGCACCCTGCGGGTCGACGCGCGGTCGCAGGTGACCGTCGACGACCGGCTGCTGCCGACCGGCACCCGCCCGCTGTCCGGCGCCGAGGACCGCACCACCCCGCAGCCGCTGGCCGGCGTCGCGCTGGACGACGCGTTCGTCGACGTGACCCGGGACGCCGACGGCCTGTCCTGGATCGTGCTGGGCTCGCCCGACGGCCACGGCGCCGCGCTGTGGATGGACTCCTCGATGGACACCTGGCAGGTGTGCACCGGCAACGGCATCCCGAAGATCGCCCGCCGCGGCGTCGCCGCCGAGCCGATGAGCTGCATCGCGGACGCGTTCCGCACCGGCGAGCGCCTGGTCCGCCTCGAGCCGGGCGCCACCCACGAGGTCACCTGGGGCATGACCCTGGTCTGATCGGCCGCGCACGCGCGAACGGCCCCGTCTCCGTCAGGAGGCGGGGCCGTTCGCGTCGGTCGGGGTCCGTCAGCCGTAGTACTCGCCGTCGGCCATGACGCCCTTGGTGTACTCCCAGTGCCAGCGCTCGTACGGGCCCGAGCCGCCCGGCCGCGCCCAGTCCGGGTTCTCCCACCCGAACACCGGCGCGTTCTCGTTCAGCCACTCCCACTGCGCGCCCGTGGTCTGCGAGGTGCACAGGTCGACCGCGAGGCCCCAGCCGTGGTTGGAGCGGCCGGCGGGCGCCGCGAGCGAGCCCTTGGCCGCCTTGACGGCCCGCTGCTCCGCGAGCGTCCGGTAGCCGCTGGACAGGCACAGGTCGGTGCCCCAGCGGGTGACCCACATGGCGTTGAGCTCGGCGAGCGCCTCGGCGGCGTCCGCGCGCAGCTGCGTCTTGCCGTCCCACAGGTAGCAGAGGTCGGACTGCGGGACCTGGCCGTTCGCGCTGGCCGGGTTGGCCTCCCCGTCGCAGCCGGGCAGGACCTCCCGGTCCTGGCTGCGGCTGACGTCCACCGACGCGCGCAGCGCGGTCGCGTCGCCGGACACCAGCGAAGCCGGCGGCAGCACCGAGGTCGCCGACGAGGTGAGCGCCTCGACGGTGCTCGGCAGCGTGGCGTCGGCCTGGGCGTCGGTGAACCCCTCCTCGCTGCGGGCCGCGCCCTGGGACAGCGGGATCGCGACCGTCACGGCCGCGAGGGTGACGAGCACGCCGGCGCGGGTGCCCCAGCGGGCCAGCGGGCTGGTGCGGCGGCGCTCCGGGGCGACGACGTCCACGACGGCGGCGACGGGCGCGGCGGCCGCGGCGGGTCGCGTGCGGGCCGCCTCGCGGAGCTGGCGGCGGGTGGGGGCGCCGGCGTCGGCGGGCTGCACGCGGTGCGACGCCACGGGACCTCCGAGCTCACGGGCATGCGGCGACGGATCGCCGGCGGACGAGGGGCACCCACCCGGGGAGGAGCGGGGCGCTGGGAGCGCGACCGCGGGGGGATCCGGGTGGACGATCACGAAACCATAACGGCACCGGGGGGCCCGTTCCAACCCCCCGACCGAGGGGTAGCTGACGGATCATCGGCGTGTCGCGCTGGTTCACCCACCGGGACCACCCGTCCGTGTGACGAAGGTCCCACGTCCGGCCCAGCGGGAGCCGGTCACGCCCCGGTCCGGTGCCGGAACTCCCCCCGCTGCATCGCGTCCCGGACCTCGCCCACGAGCTCCTCGAGGATGTCCTCGAGGAACACGACGCCGATGGCCCGGCCGTCGTCCTCCACGCGCGCGAGGTGCACGCCGGAGCGCTGCATCGCGGCGAGCGCCTCCTCCACCTCGTCGCCGGGCGCGACGACCGCGAGCGCGCGCACCCGCCAGGTCGGCACCGGCAGCCGGCGGGAGCCGTCGTCCGCGTAGAGCACGTCCTTCACGTGCAGGTAGCCCGTGGGCGCCCCGTCCCGGCCGAGGACCGGGAACCGGCTGTACCCGGTCCGGGCGACGAGCCGCTCCACCTCGTCCGGCGTCACGTCGACGGGCACGGTGACGAGGTCGGCGACCGGGACCATCACCTCGGCCGCGGTGCGGTCGGAGAACTCGAGCGCACCGGACAGCAGGCCCTGCTCGTCGTCCAGCAGCCCCTCCGCCTGCGACTGCTCGACGATCGACTGCACCTCCTGGGCGGTGAACGCCGACGCGACCTCGTCGCGCGGGTCGACCCGGAACAGCCGCAGCACGTGGTTCGCGATCCAGTTGAGCGCCGCGATCACGGGCCGGACGACCCGGCCGAGCCAGACCAGCGGCGGGCCGAACACCAGCACGGCGCGGTCCGGGCCGGACACGGCCAGGTTCTTCGGCACCATCTCGCCGAGCACGACGTGCAGGTACACGACCACGAGCAGCGCCACGACGAACGCGATCGGGTGCGCCAGGCTCGTGCTGACCCCGATCGCGTGCAGCGGGTCCTCGATGAGGTGCGCGATCGCCGGCTCGGCCACCAGGCCCAGGCTGGTCGAGCACACGGTCACGCCGAGCTGGGCGCACGCGAGCATGAGCGACACGTGCTCCATCGCCCACAGCACGGTCGTCGCGCGCCGGTCGCCGGCCGCGGCGAGCGGCTCGATCGCGGAACGGCGCGCCGAGATGATCGCGAACTCGGCCGCCACGAAGAACGCGTTGCCGGCCAGCAGCGCGACCGCGAGCGCCAGGGCCACCCCGGGGCTCATCGCGCGCTCCCCTCGGCGTCGGCGGCGGCCCGGGCGGGCTGCACCACCACCCGCTCGACCCGGCGGCGGGCCATGGTGTCGACCCGGAGCACGACGTCGCCGGCCACCACCTCGTCGCCCGCCTCGGGCACGCGGCCCAGCGCGGCCATGACCAGGCCGCCCAGCGTCTCGTACGGCCCGTCCTCCGGGACGACCAGCCCGGTGGTCTCGGTCAGCTCGTCGGGGCGCAGCAGGCCGGACACCACCCAGGCGCCGTCCGCGCGCCGGGAGGCCGCGGTGCGCCGGCGGTCGTGCTCGTCCGCCACGTCGCCCACCAGCTCCTCCACGACGTCCTCGAGCGTCACGACGCCCGACGTGCCGCCGTACTCGTCGACGACGACCGCCATCTGCATCCCGTGCTCGCGGAGCTCGACCAGCAGCGGGCCGAGGTGCACCGTCTCGGGCACCCGCGGCGCGTCGATCATCAGCGCGGCCGCGGGCACCTCGTCGCGCCGCTCGTACGGCACGCCGATCGCCCGGCGCAGGTGCACCAGGCCGACGATGTCGTCCGAGTCGTCGCCGATCACCGGGAACCGGGAGTGCCCGGTCTCGCGGGACAGCCGGACGACGTCGGTCGCCGTGTCCGCGCGGCGCAGCGTCACGACGCGCTGCCGGTCGGTCATCACGTCGACGGCGGTGAGGTCGGTGAACTCGATCGAGTTGGTCAGCAGGGTCGCCGTCGTCTCGTCGAGCGTGCCCTGCTGCGCGGAGCGCTTCACCAGCGCGGCGAGCTCCTGCGGCGACCGGCCGCCGGACAGCTCCTCGCGCGGCTCGACGCCCATGCGGCGCAGCAGCGCGTTCGCGCTGGAGTTGAACAGCGTGATCAGCGGCCGCAGCGCGGACGTGAACCCGGCCTGCAGCGGCGCGACCCAGCGCGCGGTGCCGAGCGGCCGGCTGATCGCGAAGTTCTTCGGCACCAGCTCGCCGAACAGCATGGAGAACCCGTTGACGAGCACCAGGGTGACGACCAGCGCGACGGCCCCGCCGACCGCCGGCCCGAGGACGGACCCGCGCAGCGGCTCGGCCAGCAGCGCGTTGACCGCGGGCTGCGTGGTGTACCCGAGCAGCACCGTGGTGACGGTGATGCCGACCTGGGCGCCGGACAGCTCCGTGGACAGCCGGCGCAGCGCCTTGAGGACGCTCTGCCCGCGGCGGTCGTCGGGCCGGGTCTGGCCCTCGACGACGCCCGGGTCGAGCGTCACCAGGGAGAACTCGCTCGCGACGAACACCGCGGTGCCGGCGGTGAGCACGACGCCGAGGGCGACGAGCAGCCAGTCGGTCAGCACGGGTCACCACCGGGTGCGCGCGGGCACGGCGAGGCCGGGACGCGCGCGGGGTGGGTCAGGAGGCAGGAAGGGCCGGCATGGTCTCCCCCGGGCGCGTCGGCCCGGGAGTGACGCCGGCAGCGACTTGAGCTGCTCATGGTGGCGCAATCATACGAAACCTCCACACGGGCGCTCTACGCTGGCGAGATGACGTTCGCATCCCGCCCCGGCGCCGCCGCCGGTACCCCCGCGGGCGCCCCGGGCGCCGCGTCCACCTCGGTCCTCGTGGTCGAGGACGAGCCGGCCATCGCGACGGCCGTCGCGCGCCGGCTCGCCGCCGAGGGCTGGCAGGTCGAGACGGTCGGCGACGGCCTGCAGGCGGTCGACGCCGCCGCGCGCCTGGCGCCCGACGTCGTCGTGCTCGACGTGATGCTGCCCGGCATCGACGGCCTGGAGGTGTGCCGCCGGATCCAGGCGGACCGCCCGGTGCCCGTCCTCATGCTGACGGCCCGCGACGACGAGACCGACATGCTGATCGGCCTCGGCGTGGGTGCCGACGACTACATGACCAAGCCGTTCTCGATGCGCGAGCTGGTCGCGCGGGTCAAGGCCCTGCTGCGCCGCCAGCAGCGCGCCGCCCTGGCCGCCGAGCTCGCGGCCGCCGGCTCCGGGTCCGCCGAGCCGCCGGTCGCGGTCGGGGACGTCGTGATCGACCGCGCGCAGCGCCGCGTGCACCGCGGCGGCGAGGAGGTGCACCTCACGCCGACGGAGTTCGACCTGCTGCTCGCCCTGGCCGCCAGCCCGCGCACGGTGCTCACCCGCGAGCGCCTGCTGGCCGAGGTCTGGGACTGGGTGGACGCCTCCGGGACCCGCACGGTCGACTCGCATGTGAAGGCCCTGCGCAGGAAGCTGGGCGCCGACCTGATCCGCACGGTGCACGGCGTGGGCTACGCCCTGGAGCCTGCCGGCAGCGGGGCCGCGGGAGGCGGCCCGGCGTGACGGTGCCGACCCCGCCCCGGCACCAGCGGCCGCGGCTCCCCGACGTGCGGCCGCTGGACCGGCTCCGCTCGATCAAGATCAAGCTCGGCGTCCTGGTCGCCGCCGCGGTGTTCGTCGCGGCCCTGCTGACCTGGATCGGGCTGAACAACGCGCTCGGCCCGTCGCGCACGTTCCCGATCGTCATCGTGCTCGCCCTGGTGATGACCCAGGTGCTCGCGCGCGGCATGACCTCGCCGCTGCGCGAGATGACCTCCGCGGCCCGCGCGATGGCCGCCGGCGACTACAGCCGGCGGGTCCGCGCCACGAGCCGGGACGAGGTCGGCGAGCTGGCCACGGCCTTCAACCGCATGGCCGACGACCTCGAGCAGGCGGACTCGCTGCGCCGCGAGATGGTCGCCAACGTGTCGCACGAGCTGCGCACCCCGGTGACCGCGCTGCAGGCGCAGCTGGAGAACATCGTCGACGGCGTCGAGGACCCGGACCCCGAGGCGATGCGCGCCGCGCTCGCCCAGACCCAGCGGCTCAGCCGGCTGGTCGCCACGCTGCTCGACCTGTCCCGGCTGGAGGCCGGCGCGGTCGACCTGCAGGTGACGGACGTGCCGGTGCAGCAGTTCCTCGAGGAGGCGGCGCAGGAGGGCCGGCTCGTCGGCGCATCCAAGGACCTGACGTTCCCCGTGGTCGTGGACCCGCCCGACCTCACCCTCCCGGCGGACCGCGAGCGGCTGCACCAGGTGGTGGCGAACCTCGTGCAGAACGCCGTCCGGCACTCCCCGCGCGGCGCCCCGGTCCGGCTGGAGGCGCACCGCGCCGGCGGCTTCGTCCGGCTCGACGTGATCGACCAGGGCCCCGGCATCGCGGCCGACCAGCGCGAGCGGGTGTTCGAGCGGTTCGCCCGCGGCAACACCCCCGCCATCACCGGCCAGATCTCGACCGGCGGCACCGGCCTGGGGCTGTCGATCGTCCGCTGGGCGGTGACGCTGCACGGCGGGACGGTCGAGGTCGCCGACAGCGACACCGGTTGCACGATGCGCGTCATGCTGCCGTCGCGGCGGACGTCGCGGCCCGCGACCGCCGCGTTCTGAGCCGGCCCGCCGCGCGCCCGGTCCCGGCCGGCTCCCCCGGACGGCGGAGGCGCCTCCACCTCCGGGTTCCGCCTCGCGGCTGATCCGCCGGCCACGGGTCGGTCCCTAGGGTCGAGGCATGCCACCCGACGCGACGCACGCCATCGAGGTCTCGCACCTCACGAAGACGTTCGGCCAGGTCCGGGCCGTGGACGACCTGAGCTTCACGGTCCGTCCCGGGCGGGTCACCGGGTTCCTGGGACCCAACGGCGCCGGCAAGACCACCACGCTGCGGATGCTGCTCGGCCTCGTGCAGCCGACCGCGGGCACGGCCACCATCGGCGGCCGGCGGTACACCGCGCTCGACCGCCCGATGCGCACCGTCGGCGCCGCCCTCGAGGCCGCCGACTTCCACCCGGGCCGCACGGCCCTCGACCACCTGCGGGTGTACGCGCCCCAGGCGGGCGTCCCCGACAGCCGCGCCGGCGAGGTGCTCGACCTGGTCGGCCTGACCGCCGCCGCGAAGCGCCGGGTCGGCGGCTTCTCCCTCGGCATGCGCCAGCGGCTCGCGCTCGCGACGACGCTGCTGGGTGACCCGCCCGTGCTGCTGCTGGACGAGCCGGCCAACGGCCTCGACCCCGAGGGCATCCGCTGGCTGCGCGACCTGCTGCGCGCGCTCGCCGCCCAGGGCCGGACGGTCCTGGTGTCCTCGCACGTGCTGTCCGAGGTCCAGCAGACCGTGGACGACGTCGTCATCATCGCCGGCGGGCGGCTGGTGCACGCCTCGACGCTGGCCGAGCTGAGCGGGCTCGCCGAGCCCCGGGTCCGGGTGGTCTCCCCCGACGCCGCGGCGCTGGAGCAGCTCGTCGCGCGCGCCGGCTGGCAGCGCGCCGCCGACGCGGCGCCGGCCGCAGGGATCGCCGGGCCCGCCGGGGTCGCCGAGCTGGTCGGCACCGACGTCGCCACCGTGGGCCACGCGGCGTTCGCCGCCGGGGTCGAGCTGCACGAGCTCGCGGCCCACGGCGTCGGCCTGGAGGACGTGTTCCTCCGGCTCACCGCCCCCGCTCCCGGACGCGGTGCCCACCCGGCCACCACCCCCGGCGCCGTCCCCGCCGCCCCGACCGACGCCCCCGCCGGAGGTGCGCGATGAAGGACTCCCTGGTCTCCGAGTACCGGAAGATCGTCACGACCCGCACCTGGTGGGTGCTGCTGATCGTCATGGTCGCCTACATGGCGTTCATGGGCGCCGCGATGGCGTTCGCGTTCACCTTCGACGGCGCCGACGTGACCGGGACGGACGGTGCGCCCGTCGTCGCCGACCCGCTGGCCGTCGTCACCGCGGTCTACACGCTGCCCGCGTCGTTCGGCTACGCGCTGCCGCTGCTGGTCGGCCTGCTGTCGGTGACCGCCGAGTTCCGGCACCGGACGCTCACCCCGACCCTGCTCGCACAGCCGGACCGCAACCGGTTCGTCGTCGCGAAGCTCGCGGCGAGCATCCCGATGGGGGTGCTGTACGGCGTGCTGGGCACGCTGGCGACCGTCGGCGCCGGCGCGCTGGCCTTCGCGGTCACCGACGCGCCGAACCTGCTGGGCGAGGGCGAGGTCTGGGGCATCATCGCCCGCACCGCGCTGGCCCTCACCGTGTGGTGCGTCGTCGGCGTCGGCCTCGGGTTCGCGATGCCGAACCAGGTCGTCGCGATCGTCGTGGTCCTCGCGTTCACGCAGTTCGTCGAGCCGATCGCGCGGCTGGTGCTCGGGCTGAACGACGCCACGGCGCCGATCGGGAAGTTCCTGCCCGGTGCCGCCGGCGAGGCGATCAGCGGCGGGTCGTTCTACTCGGCCACCGGCGCGGGCTCGCTGCTCGGCCCCGCCGCGGGCGCCGCGGTGCTCGTCGGGTACGCGGTGCTGCTCGCGCTCCTCGGGCGGTTCACGACCCTGAAGCGCGACATCACCTGACGTCGCGCGTCGCCGGCGGGCGCGCGAAATCAGCGCGACCGCCGGCGCTCCGGGCGGCCATGATCCCGGCATGACCCGCGAGCACCTCTCCAGGCACCTGATCAGCTGGGCGTCGATCCTCGAGCCGCGCACCCGCGAGCAGGCCGTTCGCACGTCCACCATGCCGTTCGTGTACCCGCACGTCGCGCTCATGCCCGACGCGCACCTGGGCAAGGGCGCGACGGTGGGCTCGGTGATCCCGACGCTCGGCGCGATCATCCCGGCGGCCGTCGGGGTGGACATCGGCTGCGGCATGATGGCCGTGCGGACGGGCTGGACCGAGGACGAGCTGCGCGCGGCGGGTCCCCTGACCCCGCTGCGCGAGGCGATCGAGGCCGCGGTCCCGGTGTCCGCGGGCGGGTACAACACCGCGCTCACGGACACGGCCGCGGCGCGGGTGGCGGACCTCGAGGCCGCCGCGGCGCGGGCGGGGTTCGACCCCGGCTCGTACGCGGGGAACTGGCGGCTGCAGCTCGGCTCGCTCGGCTCGGGCAACCACTTCATCGAGGTCTCGGTCGACGAGTCCGGGACCGTCTGGCTGTTCCTGCACTCCGGCTCCCGGGGCGTCGGCAACAAGATCGCGCAGCGCCACATCGCCGTCGCGGCCGAGCTGTGCCGGCGGTGGTGGATCGCCCTGCCCGACCCCGACCTCGCGTACCTGGTCGAGGGCACCGACGAGTTCTGGACCTACGTCCGCGAGCTGCGGTGGGCGCAGGACTTCGCGGCGGCCAACCGCGAGGAGATGATGGACCGGGTCGTCGCGGCGGTCGCCGTGCACATGGGTGCGCCGGTCGTCGAGGTCGAGCGGGTCAACTGCCACCACAACTTCACCGAGCAGGAGCAGCACTTCGGCAAGACGGTGTGGGTGTCGCGCAAGGGGGCCATCCGGGCGCGGGCCGGCGAGCCCGGGCTCATCCCCGGCTCGATGGGCACGGCGTCCTACGTCGTGACCGGCCGGGGCGACCCGCTCTCGCTGACCTCCAGCCCGCACGGGGCCGGCCGGGCCCACTCCCGGTCCGCCGCGCGGCGGCTGTTCACCCGGGACCAGCTCCGGGAGGCGATGGTGGGGATCGAGTACCGGGACACGGACGCGTTCCTCGACGAGATCCCGGCGGCGTACAAGGACATCGACCAGGTCATGGCCGACGCCGCGGACCTGGTCGAGGTGCGGCACGTGCTGCACCAGGTCGTCAACGTCAAGGGCGACTGACGCCCGCGCCGTCCCGCTCCCCCGCCGCCCGCGTCCGCGCGGCCAGGCGGGCGAGCGGGGCGGCGGCGCGCCGCACGGCGTCCGCGTCGGCGGCGGGCAGGTCCGCGAGCGCGGCGCCGAGCGTGCGGGCCCACCCGGCCTCGACCGGCTCGCGGCGCTCCCGGGCGTGCGGCGTCGGGTGCAGCCGGGTCACCCGGCGGTCGCCGGCGTCGGCGGCGCGCTCGACCAGCCCGCGGCCGACGAGACCGCGCACCGCCGCACTGACGTTGCTCTGCCGCAGGTCGAGCCCCGCCGCGACCCCGCCGACGCTGGTGCCGGGGTGCGCGTCGACGTACCGCATCACCTCGAACTCGGTCGGCGGCAGCGGGGGCAGGCCGCCGTCCTGACCGCCCTCCGCCCGGCGCACCGCGCGGGACAGGTCGTGCAGCGCGACGGCGAGCACCCGGAGGTCGTCGGTCCCGTCGGCGGGGCTGGTCGCGGTCACGCCGGGAGGCTAGCAGCGCGGGTATGCGTCGACATATATGAGTTCATAGATATGATGCTGCGGTCCGCGGCACCGCGCCGCCCTCCCCCGTGCTGGAGCACACCCCATGACCGCTGCCCCGGGCACCGCCGTGCCTGCCACCACCCCGACCGACGCCGCCGCGACCGCACCCGACGGCGCACCCACCCCGCGCCGCGCGCTCCCGGTCTCCACCACCGTGGTGCTCGCGCTGCTCACCGCGATCGCCCCGCTGGCGACCGATATGTACCTGCCCGCCTTCCCGCAGCTGGCCGTCGACCTCAGCACCAGCGCGACCGCCGTGCAGCTGTCCCTGACCACGTTCATGGTCGGCCTGGCCCTCGGCCAGCTGGTGATCGGCCCGCTGTCCGACCAGCGCGGCCGCCGCGGCCTGCTGATCGCCGGCAGCGCCCTGTGCGCCGTCGCCGGCCTGGCCTGCGCCCTCGCGCCGTCGATCGGGTTCCTGGTCGCCGCGCGGTTCGTCCAGGGGTTCGCCGGCGCCGCGGGCGTCGTGCTCAGCCGCGCCGTGGTCGCCGACCGCGCCCGGGGCACCGCGGCCGCCAAGCTGTTCGGGATCATGATGCTCATCCAGGGCGTCGCGCCGGTGCTCGCACCGCTCCTCGGCGGCACGCTGGTGACCGCCGTCGGCTGGCGCGGGGTGTTCGGCATCCTCGCCGGCGTCAGCGCGCTCATGCTGGTCGGCGTCCTGGCCCTCGTCCCGGAGACCCGCCCGCGCGAGGCGCGCACCTCCGGCGGCCTCGGCGCCACCGTCCGCGACGCCCGCACCGTCCTGGGCAACCGGCGGTACCTCGGCTGGACCGGCGCCCTGGTGCTCGGGTTCGCGGCGATGTTCGCCTACATCTCGGCGTCGCCGTTCGTGCTGCAGAACGTGCTCGGGCTGTCGGTGGCCCCGTACTCGGTGGCGTTCGCGGCGAACGCGCTCGGCCTCGGCGTGGTCGCGGGGCTGGGCACGACGCTGGTGGAGCGCGTCGCGCCGCAGCGGCTGCTCGGCGTCGGCGTCACGGCCGTCGCCGTGCTGAGCGTGCTGCTGCTCCTCGACGCCGTGCTGCTGGGGCTGCCCCGCTGGCCGACGCTGGTCCTGCTGTTCCTGACGGTCAGCTCGCTGGGGCTGGTGTTCGGCAACGCCACGACGCTCGCCACGGACGAGGTCGCGCACGCCGCCGGCACCGGCTCCGCGGTCATGGGCGCGCTCCAGTTCGGCGTGGGCGCCGCGGTGTCGCCGCTGGTGGGCCTGGCGGGCGAGCGGACCGCCGTCCCCATGGCGGTGACCATGCTGGTGCTCGCGCTCGGCGCCGTCGCGGCGGCGCGGTTCGCCGCGACGGCACGCCCCGCGACCCCCGACCAGGAGCCCGTCCCGGCCGAGGCATGACCGAGTTGACACGTCCTCGACCCGGCGCAGACCCGCAGATGGGGAGCGTGACACCCCCGCCGGACCCGTCGTGTGACAACCGTGTGAACCGTCCGCGCGCCGCGCTCCCCGAGGGGAGATGACGACCGGTCAGGACGTAGGGTGGTCCACGAACAGATCCGGCGATGACGCGGTCCGTGACCGCGGAGGAAGTGGGCGATCCTCGCGTGTCCCAGCATGCGGAGCCAGACGTGAACCGTGCCGACTTCGGCGCCAACACGTGGCTGGTGGACGAGCTGTACGAGCAGTACCTCCAGGACAAGACCGCGGTCGACCCGGCGTGGTGGGACTTCTTCGAGGGCTACAAGCCCTCGGCGCCCGCCGCGACGACGTCGGGGGCGGTCGCGGACGGTGGCGGCGCGGGGAGCACCGGGGGGAACGGCGTGGTCGACGCCGCGCCCACCGGGACCGCGAGCGCCCCGTCCCCGGCGGCCCCGGCCGCGTCGGGGCCCGCGCCCACCCCGCAGGAGGCGGCCGCGCAGCCGGCTCCCGGGGCTC
>NZ_JAANNB010000070.1 GCF_011603975.1 Cellulomonas sp. IC4_254
GGTGCCGGCCAGCAGCCGGGCGAAGGCGTCCTGCGCCGCCGCCAGCGCCTCCAGCAGCCCGGTCCCGCCGGCTGCCGCGGCGGTGCCCGGTACGGGGAGGCCGGGGGCGCCGCTGGGGCGCGGTCCGGCCGCGGCTCGGGTCTCGGGCGCGGGCATGGGACCATGGTGGCAGTCCGACCCTGCGAAACCGAGGGAGCACGTGTCCCCGATCCCGAGCGCCGCCCAGGCCCAGCGCATCGCCCCCGCGGCGACCCCGCCGGAGCTGCTGCGCAACTTCTGCATCATCGCGCACATCGACCACGGCAAGTCGACGCTGGCCGACCGCATGCTCCAGCTCACCGGCGTCGTCGAGGCCCGCGCCATGCGCGCGCAGTACCTCGACCGCATGGACATCGAGCGCGAGCGCGGGATCACGATCAAGTCCCAGGCCGTGCGGATGCCGTGGGCGGTCGGTGACACCCCGTACGCGCTGAACATGATCGACACCCCGGGGCACGTGGACTTCACCTACGAGGTGTCCCGGTCGCTCGCCGCGTGCGAGGGCGCCGTGCTGCTGGTCGACGCCGCGCAGGGCATCGAGGCGCAGACGCTGGCCAACCTGTACCTGGCGATGGAGAACGACCTCCAGATCATCCCGGTGCTGAACAAGATCGACCTGCCGGCGGCGCAGCCGGAGAAGTACGCCGAGGAGCTGGCCGGCCTGATCGGCGGCGACCCCGAGGACTGCCTCAAGGTGTCGGGCAAGACCGGCGAGGGCGTCGAGGCGCTGCTGGACCGGATCGTCCAGCTGGTCCCGGCCCCGGTCGGCGACCCGGACGCCCCGGCGCGCGCGATGATCTTCGACTCGGTCTACGACACCTACCGCGGCGTCGTGACCTACGTGCGGGTCAAGGACGGCAACCTCAACCCGCGCGAGCGGATCGCGATGATGTCGACCAAGGCCACGCACGAGCTGCTGGAGATCGGCGTGATCTCCCCGGAGCCCGTCGTGACCAAGGGCCTCGGCGTCGGCGAGGTGGGCTACCTCATCACCGGCGTGAAGGACGTCCGCCAGTCGAAGGTCGGCGACACCGTCACGAACGCCAGCAAGCCGGCCACCGAGGCGATCGGCGGCTACTCCGACCCGAAGCCGATGGTGTTCTCGGGCCTGTACCCGATCGACGGCTCCGACTACCCGGTGCTGCGCGACGCGCTCGACAAGCTCAAGCTCAACGACGCCGCGCTGAACTACGAGCCGGAGACGTCGGTCGCGCTGGGCTTCGGGTTCCGCGTCGGGTTCCTCGGCCTGCTGCACCTCGAGATCATCCGGGAGCGGCTGGAGCGCGAGTTCAACCTCGACCTCATCTCGACGGCGCCCAACGTGGTCTACGAGGTGACGATGGAGGACCGCACGGTGGTCACCGTCACCAACCCGAGCGAGTTCCCGGGCGGCAAGATCCGCGAGGTGCGGGAGCCGATCGTGAAGTCGACGATCCTCGCCCCGAGCGAGTTCATCGGCGCGATCATGGAGCTCTGCCAGGGCAAGCGCGGCGACCTGCTGGGCATGGACTACCTGTCCGAGGACCGCGTCGAGATGCGCTACACGCTGCCGCTCGCGGAGATCGTGTTCGACTTCTTCGACCAGCTGAAGTCCCGGACCCGCGGCTACGCGAGCCTCGACTACGAGCCCGTGGGCGAGCAGGTCGCGGACCTGGTGAAGGTCGACATCCTGCTGCAGGGCGAGCAGGTCGACGCGTTCAGCTCGATCGTGCACAAGGACAAGGCGTACGCGTACGGCGTGATGATGGCGTCCAAGCTCAAGGACCTCATCCCGCGCCAGCAGTTCGAGGTGCCGATCCAGGCGGCCGTCGGCTCGCGCGTCATCGCCCGAGAGACCATCCGCGCGATCCGCAAGGACGTCCTCGCCAAGTGCTACGGCGGCGACATCACCCGCAAGCGGAAGCTGCTGGAGAAGCAGAAGGAGGGCAAGAAGCGCATGAAGACCATCGGCCGGGTCGACGTGCCGCAGGAGGCTTTCATCGCCGCGCTGTCGTCCGATGCGGGTGGCGCCAAGGACGCCAAGGACGCGAAGAAGAAGTGAGCCCGGCGCTCCCGGAGGGGGACGCCGCTCCCGCGGACGGCGCCCTCCCGCCGAGCGTGCGGGACGGAGCGGACCGCCGCGGGTTCGGCGTGTACCTGCACGTGCCGTTCTGCACGGTGCGCTGCGGGTACTGCGACTTCAACACGTACACGGCGACCGAGCTCGGCGGCGGCGCGTCCCAGGTGGCCTACGCGGACACCGCGCTGGCCGAGATCGCGCTGGGTGCCCGCGTGATGCGCGCCGCGGGGCTGCCGGAGCGGCCGGCGTCGACCGTGTTCGTCGGCGGCGGCACCCCGACGGTGCTGCCCGCGGGCGATCTCGTGCGGATGCTCGACGGGGTCCGCGCCGCCTGGGGCCTGGCCGACGACGCCGAGGTCACCACCGAGGCCAATCCCGACTCGGTGACCCCGGAGTCGCTGGCGGAGCTGCGCCGGGGTGGGTTCACGCGCGTGTCGTTCGGGATGCAGTCGGCGGTGCCGCACGTGCTCGCGACGCTGGAGCGCACGCACGACCCGCGGCGCATCCCGGACGTCGTGCGCTGGGCGCGGGACGCGGGCCTGGCGGTGTCGCTCGACCTCATCTACGGCACGCCGGGGGAGTCGCTCGCCGACTGGCGGACCTCGCTGGAGACGGCGCTGGCCACCGGCGTCGACCACGTCTCGGCGTACGCGCTGGTCGTCGAGCAGGGCACGAAGATGGCCGTCCAGGTGCGCCGGGGGGACCTCGCGCTGCCCGACGAGGACGACCAGGCCGCGAAGTACGAGCTCGCCGACGGCCTGCTCACCGAGGCCGGCCTGCGCTGGTACGAGGTGAGCAACTGGGCGCGCACCCCCGCGGACGCGTGCCGGCACAACCTCGCCTACTGGCGGAACGACGACTGGTGGGGCGTCGGCCCCGGCGCGCACAGCCACGTCGGCGGCGTGCGGTGGTGGAACGTCAAGCACCCGCGGGCCTACGCGGCGCGGCTCGCCGCGGGCGAGAGCCCCGCGGCGGGGCGGGAGACCGTCGAGGACGCGTCGGCGCGGCTCGAGCGGGTCATGCTCGGGGTGCGGCTGAGCGAGGGGCTGCCGGTCGACGTGCTCAGCCCGGCCGCGCGCACGCGGGTCGCCGGCCTGGTGGCCGACGGTCTCGTGGACCCCCGGGCCGCGCTGGGGGCCGCGGAGGTGCCGGGGCGGCGGGTGCGCCTGACGCGGCGCGGCCGGCTGCTCGCAGACGCCGTGGTCCGGTCGCTCGCGGACTGACCGCTCGCGGGTCGACCGCCGGAGACGAGTGGAGCGCCCCGCCCGACACGCCGCGGCGTGTCGGGCAGGACGCTCCACCCGGGGGTGCTGCTAGCGCGTGGGGGTCACTTCACCAGGCGCAGGGTGACCGGGTAGCGGTACCACTGGCCCTTGTTGACGGCCACGGCCGCGAGGATCGCGAACACCAGGCTGGCGACCCACACCACGAACGGCAGGAACGCGAGGATCCCGACCGAGACGATGCTGAGGATCCACGCGGCGACGTACGCGATGGTCACGGCGATCTGGAAGTTCAGCGCCTCCTTGGCCTGATCGTCCAGGAACGGGCCACGGCCCTTGAAGACGAGCCAGACGACGAGGGGCGCGAGGAAGCCGAACAGGATCCCGCCCAGGTGCGCGAGCAGCGACCAGGTCTTCTCCTCGTCCGGGCGCAGCGGCTGCTGCGGCTGGGCGCCGTAGGGCTGCTGGGGCTGGCCGCCGTACGGCTGCTGCGGCTGACCGCCGAACGGCTCCTGGGGCTGACCGCCCGCGGGCGGCTGCTGGTCGTACGACATGCGTCTCCTCGTGGGTGCTGCGGGTCCGGGCGGTCGAAGCGTAGCGGTGTGACCGGGTCATTCGTCCCCCTCTGTCCAGGAATGGGCCACCTTGACACCCGGCGGTCGCCTTCGGTTCGCTGACCCGACGGGCGACGCCGAGCCGACCAGGAGGGCACGCGATGACCGAGAACCCCGGCAGCACACCGCCGCGCGACGACGAGCCGCAGCCGCCCCAGGGGCAGCCGCCCGCCGGCCCGCCGCCGGGTCAGCCGTACCCGCCGCAGCAGCCGTACGGCCAGCAGCCCCCGCCCGGCCAGCCGTACCCGCCCCAGCAGCCGTACGCCCAGCAGCCCTACGGCCAGCCGGGGTACGGCCAGCCCGGGTACGGCCAGCCCGCCTACGCCCAGCCCGCCTACGGCGCCCCCACCACGGGCACGGGCGTCGGCGACGCGTTCAGCTGGGGCTGGACCAAGTTCACCCAGCAGGTCGGTCCGTTCCTGCTCGGCGTCCTCGCCTACCTCGTCGTGATCGGCGTGGCCTCGGCGGTGCTGTTCGCCGTGATCCTGGGCGGCACGGTCGCGAGCGTCGACCCGGAGACCCAGGAGCTGCGGAACGGCGCGGGCTTCGGCCTGGTGTTCGGCTACCTGGTGGTCCTGGCCGTGATCCTGCTGCTGTCCGCCTTCATGCAGGCCGGCGTGACGCGCGCGTCGCTGGAGGTCGCGGACGGCCGCCGGATCGAGATCGGGACGTTCTTCCGGTTCGACGAGTTCGGCAAGGTGGTCGTCGCCGCGCTGCTCGTCGGGCTGGGCACCGCGGTGGGCACCCTGCTGTTCGTGATCCCGGGGCTGGTGTTCGCGTTCCTCGCCCAGTTCACGCTGTTCTTCGTGATCGACCGGCGGATGGCACCCGTGGACGCGATCCGGGCCAGCTTCACGCTGGTGACCCGCAACCTCAGCGCGGTCGTGCTGCTGTTCCTGGCGGTCTACGCGGCGAACCTGATCGGCTCCGCGCTGTGCGGCGTCGGCCAGCTGGTGTCGTTCCCCGTCGGCCTGCTGGCGACGACGTGGATGTACCGCCGGCTGCAGGACCAGCCGGTCGCCCCCTGACGCGGGACGGTCGGCGTCAGGGCGCCGTCACGAAGTCGATCAGCTCCTCGACCCGGCCGAGCAGCGACGGCTCCAGGTCGGCGTAGGACCGCACGGAGCGCAGGATGCGCTGCCAGGCGCGGGCGACGTCGGCCTGCTCGTCGGCGGGCCAGCCGAGCTCGCGCAGGATGCCGCGCTTCCACTCGGTGCCGCGCTCGATGGTCGGCCACGCGGTGAGCCCGACGCGCGCGGGCTTCACGGCCTGCCAGACGTCGACGTAGGGGTGCCCGAGCACGAGCAGCGTCCCGGCGGGCACCGTGCGGGCGGCCTCGTCGGCGATCCGCTGCTCCTTGGAGCCCGGCACCAGGTGGTCGACGAGCACGCCGACCTTCTTGCCGGGGCCGGGGCGGAAGTCCCGGAGGGCGTCGACCAGGTTGTCCACGCCGTCGAGCAGCTCGACCACGACGCCCTCGGCCCGCAGGTCGTCGCCCCAGACCTTCTCGACGAGCTCGGCGTCGTGCTTGCCCTCGACCCAGATCCGGCTGCCGATGGCGACCCGCGCGCGCTGGTCGGCGGTCGCGAGGGACCCGGACGCGGTGCGCTTCGGCCCCGTGGGCGCGGTCGGCCGCGGCGGCACCAGCTCGACCGGCTTGCCGTCCACCCAGAACCCCGGGCCGAGCCGGAAGGTGCGGGTCCGCCCGCGCCGGTCCTCGAGGACGACGACGTGCTCGCCGCCGGACTTCTCGACCCGGACGACGGCCCCGACCCAGCCGGTCGTGACCTCCTCGACGACCAGGCCGCGCTCGGCGGGCGTCGGGGTGGAGGTGGGGCGGCGGTGCGTCCTCGGGGACGTCCCGGAGAGCACGTCGGGTCCGTAGTGGTCGGTCACCCGCGGCAGCCTAGGTGCCGACCGGTGGCCCACGTGGTACGACACGACGGTGACGTCGAGCCCCGCGCAGCACCCCGACCGCCCCGGTACCGCGACCCGGCCGGAGCCCGACCCGCACCGGTGGCGCGCCCTCGGGGTCTGCCTGGCGATCGGGTTCATCACGATGCTCGACGTCTCGATCGTGAACGTCGCGCTGCCGTCGATCGAGCGGAGCCTGGACGCCGGCGCGAGCCAGCTCCAGCTCATCGTCGCGGGCTACACGCTGGCGTTCGGCCTGGTGCTGGTGCCCGCGGGGCGGCTCGGCGACGCGCGCGGGCGGCGCGGCCTGTTCCTGCTCGGCCTCACCGGCTTCGCGCTGACCAGCCTGGGCGCGGGCCTCGCCCCGTCGGACGAGCTGCTCGCCGTCGCCCGGCTGCTGCAGGGGATGAGCGCGGGCCTGCTGAACCCGCAGGTGGTCGGCACGATCCAGCAGCTGTTCTCCGGCTACGAGCGCGGGAAGGCGTTCGGCTACTTCGGTGCGACGATCGGGGTGTCGACCGCGCTGGGCCCGCTGCTCGGCGGCCTGATCATCCAGGCGTTCGGCGCCGAGGAGGGCTGGCGCTGGGTGTTCTTCGTCAACGTGCCGGTGATCGCGGTCGTGCTGCCGTTCGCCGTGAAGTTCCTGCCGCGCGGCGCGGTCCCCGGGTCCGCGGGCTCCCTCGGCCCGCGCGGCCGGCCCCGGCTGGACGGCGTCGGCCTCACCGGCGTCGCGCTGACCGCCGCCGCCGTCATGGTGCCGTTCGTCACGACGACGGGGGAGGGCGGCGACGACCCGGCCCGCTGGTGGTGGCTCGCCGTCGCGGCCGTCGTCGGCGTGGCCACCGTGCTGTGGGAGCGCCGGTACCAGCGGCGCACGGGCGCCGCCGTGCTCGACCCGCGGGTGCTCGGCGAGCCGTCGTTCCGGAACGGCGCGCTGCTCGGCATCGCGTACTTCGGCGGGTTCACCTCGGTGTTCCTGGTCGCGACGCTCTACCTGCAGCAGGTCGCCGGGTTCACGCCGCTGCAGGCGGGGCTCGTCAACATGCCGTTCGCGATCGCCTCGGCCGTCTCGGCGCAGCGCTCGGGCCGGCTGGTCGCCAACCGCGGCCGGGCGCTGGTCGTCATCGGCCTGGTCCTGGTCGTCACGGGCCTCGTCGGGACCGACCTGGCGATCCGGCTGGTCGAGCCGCCGGCCGTCGGGTTCGTGATGGCCGCGACCCAGATGGTCGCGGGCGCGGGCAGCGGCCTGGTCATCGCGCCCAACCAGACCCTCACGCTGGCCCGGGTGCCGGTCGAGCGGGCGGGCGTCGCGGGCAGCATGCTGCAGGTCGGCCAGCGGGTCGGCTCGGCGCTCGGCGTCGCGGTCGCGCTGTCGACCTACTACTCGGCGCTGGCCTCGGGCGTCGACGGCAGCGTCGCGGCCGGGCGGGCGCTGCTGCTGACGGTGTCGCTCGTCGCGGTGGCCCTCGTCGTCGGCGTGCTCGACCTCCGGGCCCGGCGGCGGGACGCGGCGACCGCGCCGGCGGACGCGTAGAATTGGCACTCGGTCAGAACGAGTGCCAGGACGAGCGCCGGCCGGGGAGGTGGCGATGAGCGAGGACCGCAGGCTGGACGTGCTGCGGGCGATCGTGGAGGACTACGTCGCCACCCGCGAGCCCGTCGGCTCCCGCGCCCTGGTGGAGCGGCACTCCCTCGGGGTGTCGCCCGCGACGATCCGCAACGACATGGCGGCCCTCGAGGACGCCGGCCTCATCGTGCAGCCGCACACCTCGGCCGGCCGCGTGCCGACCGACAAGGGCTACCGGCTGTTCGTCGACCGGCTGGCGACCATCAAGCCGCTGTCCGCGCCCGAGCGCCGCGCGATCGAGACGTTCCTGGAGGACGCGGCCGACCTGGACGACGTGGTCGACCGCTCAGTGCGGCTGCTCGCGCAGCTGACCCACCAGGTCGCCGTCGTGCAGTACCCGTCGCTGCGCCGCACCGCGCTGCGGCACGTCGAGCTGGTGCCGGTCGGCGACCGGCACCTGCTGGTCGTCATCATCACCGACCACGGCCGCGTCGAGCAGCGCACCATCGAGGTGCCGGACCCGCTCGACGTCGGCACCGTGGCGCGGCTGCGCGTCCGGCTCAACACCGCGGCCGCGGGCCGGCGGCTCGCCGAGCTCGGCACCGCGCTGTCCGACCTGGCCGACGACTTCGCCCCGGTGGACGGCCCGCTCGTGCGGGGCGTCGTCGCCGTGGTCGAGGACACGCTGTCCCAGGAGAGCGAGGAGCGCGTCGTCCTGGCGGGCACCGCGAACCTGGTGCGCGGCGGCGGCGCGGACTTCGCGCACACGATCAGCCCCGTCCTGGAGGCGCTGGAGGAGCAGGTCGTCCTGCTGCGCCTGCTCGGCGAGATGGCCGAGGACGAGGCCGCGGTCTCCGTCCGGATCGGCCGCGAGACCCAGCACGAGGGGCTGGTGGAGACGAGCTTCGTCACCACCGGGTACGGCGGGCCCGACGGCGGGGGGACCGCGGTCGCGCGGATCGGCTCCGTCGGCCCGCTCCGCATGGACTACCCCGGGACCATCGCGTCGGTGCGCGCCGTCGCCCGGTACCTGTCCCGGATCCTCGCCGGATGAGCGCCGGGCGGGCACCGACCCGGGCCCGCGCACGTTCAGCAGACAACGCCCGACCCGCGCACGCGCGCGAGGACGACACACGCACAGGAAGTGACGAGTGAGCGACTACTACGAGGTGCTCGGCGTCGAGCGTGACGCCACGCCCGAGCAGATCAAGAAGGCCTACCGCCGCCTCGCGCGCGAGCTGCACCCCGACGTCGCGGGTGCGGACGCCGGCTCCGAGGACCGGTTCAAGGACGTGTCGCGCGCGTACGAGGTGCTCTCGAACCCCGAGAAGCGCCGCATGTACGACCTCGGCGCCGACCCGTCAGCCCCCGGCGGCGGCATGGGCGGCCAGGGCGGCTTCGGCTTCCAGGACATCTTCGAGACGTTCTTCGGCGCCGCGGCCGGTGCGGGCGCCCAGCGCGGCCCGATCCCGCGGGCCCGCCGCGGCCAGGACGCGCTGCTGCGCCTCGACATCGACCTCGCCGAGGCGACGTTCGGCACGCACCGCGAGGTCCCGGTCGAGACGGCCGTGGTCTGCCCGACCTGCGACGGCTCCTGCTGCCGCCCGGGCACCTCGCCGCGCACCTGCGACGTCTGCGGCGGCCGCGGCTCCGTGCAGCGGGTCGCCCGGTCGTTCCTCGGCCAGGTCATGACCTCCCAGCCCTGCGCTGCGTGCCACGGGTTCGGCACCGTCATCCCCGAGCCGTGCACCGAGTGCGCCGGCGAGGGCCGCGTCCGCTCGCGCCGCACCCTCGAGGTCGACGTCCCGGCCGGCGTCGACACCGGCACGCGGATCAAGCTCACCGCGCAGGGCGAGGTCGGCCCCGCCGGCGGCCCCGCGGGCGACATCTACCTCGAGGTGCGCGAGCGCAAGCACGAGACGTTCGTCCGCGAGGGCGACGACCTGCACTGCACGCTCGAGGTCCCGATGACCGCGGCGGCGCTCGGCACCGTGCTCACCCTCGACACCCTCGACGGCCCGCAGGAGGTCGACCTGCGCCCGGGCACCCAGCCCGCGCAGGTCGTCACGCTGCGCGGCCTCGGCGTCGGCCACCTGCACGCCGGCGGCCGCGGCGACCTGCACGTGCACGTGGACGTCCACGTGCCCACGTCGTTGGACGACGAGCAGGCCGAGCTGCTGCGCCGGCTCGCCGGCCTGCGTGGCGAGGAGCGCCCCGAGGCGCGGCTGTCGGCCTCCGGCGGCGGCGTGTTCGCCAAGCTCCGCGACAAGCTCGCCGGGCGCTGAGGGTGACCGCTCCGGTCTTCCTGGCGGAGCCGGGCGACCTCGACGCGCTCGCCGCCGGGGGCACGTACCTGCTCGCCGGCGCCGAGGGGCGGCACGCGGGCGTCGTGCAGCGCCGGGCGCCGGGGGAGCGGGTCGACGTCGTCGACGGCGCCGGCACCCGGCTGGTCGGCGAGGTCGAGGCCGCCGGGCCCGAGGGCGTGCACCTGCGCGTCCGGGAGCTCGTGGTCGAGCCGGCGCCCGCGCCGCGGCTCGTGCTGGTGCAGGCGCTCGCCAAGGGCGACCGCGACGAGATGGCCATCGAGGCCGCCACCGAGGTCGGCGCCGACGGCGTCGTGCCGTGGCAGGCCGAGCGGTCGATCGTCGTGTGGCGCGGCGACCGTGCCGCCAAGAGCCGGGCGCGCTGGCTCGGCACGGTCCGGGCCGCGGCCAAGCAGGCGCGCCGGGCGCACGTGCCCGGCGTCGACCTCGCGCTGACGACCGCCGCGCTCGTCCGCCGGGCGCGCGAGGTGGTCGAGTCCGGCGGCGCGGTGCTCGTGCTGCACGAGGAGGCGACCACGCCGCTCGCCGCCGCCACCCTGCCCGCGCCCGGGACGACCGCCGACGTGCTGGTCGTGGTCGGGCCCGAGGGCGGGATCGCGGAGCGCGAGCTCGCCGACCTCGTGGACGCCGGGGCGCAGCCGGTGCTGCTCGGCCCGCACGTCCTGCGGACGTCCACCGCCGGCCCCGTGGCGCTGGCGCTGCTCGCGCAGCGGCTGGGGCGCTGGGGCTGACGCGCGGCCCGGGCGGCCGGGCCAGGACCCGGTCGCGAGCGGGTGATCCGGGCGGGGGACGCGCTGACCTGGGCTCACCCGGAGGGCTTGACCCCGCGGGCGATCGGCGGGACGCTGGCCTGCCGCACGCACCGCAGCGCTGATGAGCCGAGGGGGGTCTCATGGGACGGGTGGTCGTCGTGCTGGCCGGCGTGGCCGTGCTGGCGCTCCAGGTGTGGTTGACGTTGTACGCGCAGGTCGTGCTCGCCTACGAGGCCGCCGTCCTCGCCACCGTGCTGGTCGGGGTCGGCCTGCGCGGGTACGTCCGTGCGCGCCGCCGGCGGTCCGGTGCCGAGGCGGCCCGGTGGCCCGACGCGGACGGCATCCCGGTGCCGCAGCCGACGGTGCTCGTCGGCGGCCCGGTGCTCCCGCCCGTCGACGCGGGCCTCGGCGCGCCCCCGGTGCCCACGCAGGTCGAGGACCGCGGCGACCCGCTGGACGACCTGCTGGGCCGCCGCCCCCGCCCCGTGGCCTGACGCCCACCGCGCCCGCCGCGTCGCTCGGCCGCTGCGCCCGCGGCGTCGTCCGTCCGCGAGCGCCTACGAAACACGTCGAGTGCCTATCCACGGGATAGGCACTCGACGTGTCCGGTGTGCAGTCGCCGCAGCCGCTGCACTCGCCGCAGCCGCTGCACTCGCCGCAGTCGCTGCCGTCGCGGCAGTCGGCGCCGCGCGGGGCCGTCAGCCCTCGCGCAGCTCCAGGTAGCGCGCGATCAGCGAGCGCGTCGACGGGTCCTGGCCGGCCAGCGCGTCCGCGTCGCCCTCGACCGCCGGGGCGATCTCGAGCGCGAGCTTCTTGCCGAGCTCGACGCCCCACTGGTCGAACGAGTCGATGCCCCACACCACGCCCTCGACGAACGTGATGTGCTCGTACAGCGCGATGAGCTGGCCGAGCACCGACGGGGTCAGCGCCGGCGCCAGGATCGAGGTCGTCGGGCGGTTCCCGGAGAACACCCGGGCCGGGACGATCTCCTCCGCGGTGCCCTCGGCGCGCACCTCGTCGGCGGTCTTGCCGAACGCGAGCGCCTTGGTCTGCGCGAAGAAGTTCGCCAGGAACAGCGCGTGCACGTCGGTGCCGCCGTCCTTGAGCGGGTGCGCCGGGTTGGCGACCGCGATGAAGTCCGCCGGGATCAGCCGCGTGCCCTGGTGGATCAGCTGGTAGAACGCGTGCTGGCCGTTGGTGCCGGGCTCGCCCCAGAACACCTCGCCGGTCTCGGTCGTCACGGGGGTGCCGTCCCAGCGGACCGACTTGCCGTTCGACTCCATGGTCAGCTGCTGCAGGTACGCCGGGAACCGGTGCAGGTACTGGGCGTACGGCAGGACGGCGTGCGTGTGCGCGTCGAGGAAGTTGACGTACCAGACGTTCAGCAGGCCCATGAGGACCGGCACGTTCTGGTCGAACGGCGTGCTGCGGACGTGCTCGTCGACGGCGTGGAAGCCCTCGAGGAACTCGCCGAACGCGTCCGGGCCGATCGCGATGGCGAGCGAGGTGCCGATCGCGGAGTCGACCGAGTAGCGGCCGCCGACCCAGTCCCAGAACCCGAACGCGTTCTCCGGGTCGATGCCGAACGCGGCGACCTTGTCGAGCGCCGTCGACACCGCGACGAAGTGCTTGGCGACCGCGCCGGTGCGGGCCTCCTCGGTGTCCTCGATCGCGCCGGCGGCGACCAGGCCCTGCCACAGCCAGTCGCGGGCGAGCCGCGCGTTGGTCAGCGTCTCCAGCGTGCCGAAGGTCTTGGACGCGACGATGAACAGCGTCGTCGTCGGGTCGAGGTCCTTGGTCTTCTCGGCGATGTCGGTCGGGTCGATGTTCGACACGAACCGCACCTCGAGGCCGTCCTGCACGTACGGCTTGAGCGCCTCGTACGCCATGACCGGGCCGAGGTCCGAGCCGCCGATGCCGATGTTGACGACGGTCGCGACGCGCTCGCCGGTGACGCCGGTCCACTCGCCGGAGCGCACCTTGTCGGCGAACGCGGCGATCTTGCCGAGCACCTCCTGCACGTCGGCGTCGACGTCCTGGCCGTCGACCACCAGCGGCGGCTCGGCGTCGGCCGGGCGGCGCAGCGCGGTGTGCAGCACGGCGCGGTCCTCGGTGACGTTGATGTGCTCGCCGGCGAACATCGCGTCCAGGCGGCCCTTCAGCCCGACCTGGTCGGCGAGCGCGAGCAGCAGGGACAGGGTCTCGTCGGTGACGAGGTTCTTCGACAGGTCGACGGTGAGGTCGGCCAGCTGCCGGGTCAGGCGCGTCGCGCGCTCGGGGTCGGCGTCGAACCAGCCCCGCAGGTCGGGGATGAACGCCTCCTCGTGGGCGGTCAGGGCGGTCCAGGCGCCGGTGGTGGTGGCGTCGACGGGTGCAGTCACGGCGAGTCCCTCTCGGAAGCAGATCGAACGGGGTCCACCGTATCGAGGCGGGGACCGTGGGCGAACGGGACGTGCGGCCCGGGTCGGGCTCAGCCCAGCGCGGCGCGCACCAGCGGGGCGACCCGGGTGCCCAGGAGCTCGATCGCCCGCAGGCTCTCGCGCTGCGGGACGCCGCTCAGGTCCATCTGGAAGATCTGCCGGTCGTGCCCGAGCGCCGCGTGCAGCGCGATGATCCGGTCCGCGATCTCCTCGGGCGAGCCGACGAAGTACGCCCCGCCCTTGGCGGCCTGGGACTCGAACGCGATGCGGTTCGGGATCGCGAACCCGCGCTCGGCGGCGATCCGGCGCATGGAGTCGAGCCAGTAGGGGAAGAAGAACTCGCGCGCCTGCTTCGCGTCGTCGGCGACGAACCCCATGCCCGCGACCTCGACGCGCTGGGTGGCGGGGTGGTGGCCGGCCTCGGTGTGCGCGGCCCGGTAGAGCCGCACGAGCGGGGCGAAGTCGGCGGGCCGGCCGCCGATGATGGCGTACGAGACCGGGACGCCCAGGCGACCGGCGCGGTCGGACGACGCCGGGTTGCCGCCGGTGGCGACCGCGATGCGCAGGTGCTCGCCGAGGCCGGGCTTGTCGAGCGGGCGCGGCAGCACCTCGGCGGCGTGCAGCGCGGGCCGGAACCGGCCGGACCAGGTGACCGGGTTGCCGCGGTCGATCCGCAGCAGCAGCCGGATCTTCTCCTCGAACAGCTCGTCGTAGTCGTCGAGGGAGGCGCCGAACAGCGGGTATGACTCGATGAACGACCCGCGCCCGGCGAGCAGCTCGACCCGGCCCCCGGACAGCAGGTCCATCGTCGCGAACTGCTGGTAGAGCCGCACCGGGTCCTCGGTCGACAGCACCGTCACGGCGCTGCCGACGCTGATCCGCTCGGTCTGGGCGAGCGCGGCCGCGATCACGGTGGCGGGGGAGGAGATGGCGTAGTCGGGGCGGTGGTGCTCGCCGATCCCGACGTGGTCGAGGCCGACCTGCTCGGCCAGGCGGGCCCGCTCCAGGACGTCGCGCAGCCGCTGCGCGGGGGAGGTGCGGGCGCCCGTCACCGGGTCGGGGTGGACGTCGCCGAACGTGTACAGGCCGAGCTCCATGCCCCGTGCAGCGCGGGGACCGCCCGCGGCATTCCCGATCGGGGCCGCCGCCGGCGCTCTGCGCGGGCCGGATGTCGGGCCCGTGAACGCCCGGTCACGAAGTGGTCACGGTCACACGAACTCCTTGACGGCGGATTAGTAAGGAAGGTCTACTAACAAACATGACGACGACGACGCCGTCCGCCGCTCCGGGCCACCGGGGGGTCGGGCGCACGCTCCGCCCGACGGGCAAGGTGCTCCCCGAGCACGCCCGGGCGCACAACCGGTCGCTCGTCCTCCAGCACCTGTTCCACCAGGGCCCGTCGTCCCGCGCCGACCTCGCGCGCAGCACCGGGCTGACCCGGGTCACGGTCTCGGACCTGGTCTCCGTGCTCATCTCCGAGGGCCTGGTGGCCGAGCTCGGCGTCCGCCCCGAGGGGAAGGTCGGCAAGCCCGCGACGCTCGTCGGGATGCGGACCGAGGAGTACCAGGTCGTGGCCGTCGACCTCGCGGACGACGCCAGCCTGCGCGGCGCGGTCATGACGCTCACCGGCGCGGTCGTCGCGCGGCGCACCGTCTCGCTCGACGGCCGGACCGGCGACGAGGCCGTCGCGGTGCTCGAGGACCTGTGCCGCGAGCTGCTCGCCGCCGCGGACCGCCCCGTCGTGGGCGTCGGCATCGGGTCGCCCGGCGTCATCGACGCGGCCGGGGTGGTCGTGCAGGCGCCCAACCGCGGCTGGTACGACCTGCCGCTGGCCGCGCTGCTCGCCGAGCGGCTGGGCGTGCCGGTGCAGGTCGCCAACGACGCGAACACCCACGCGCTGGGGGAGTACACCTACGGCGGCGCGACCGGCGCCGGCCTGATGGTCGTCACCGTCGGCCAGGGCCTGGGCGCCGGCATCGTGCTGGACGGCGCCCTGGTGCGCGGCCGCGCGCACGCGGCCGGGGAGATCGGGCACGTCACCGTGGTCGACGACCGGGACGTGCGCGCCGGCGACCCCGAGCCCCGGCCGTGCGCGTGCGGGCGCGCCGGCTGCCTGGAGACCCTGCTCTCCCTGCCCGCGCTGCGCCGCGCCACCGCCGGCCGCAGCCCCGAGGAGTCCGACGCGGTCCTCGCGTCGGTCGGACGGAAGCTGGGTGTCGCCCTCGCTCCCGTCGTCAGTGCGCTCAACCTCGCCGAGGTCCTGCTCTCGGGTCCCCCGGAGCTGCTGGACGGAGCCCTCAGGGTCGAGGCGCTCGCCACGGTCCGGGCCCGGACCCTGCCCCTGCTGGGGCAGGACCTCGTGCTGCGGATGGGTTCGTTGGACGAGGACGGGGCGCTCTCCGGCGCCGCGGCCCTCGTGCTGTCCGGTCAGCTCGGGGTCACGTGACGACCCCGAGCCGACCGCTTGCAGTGCCGGTACCACCACCCCCGGCGGGGCTCGCAGGCCCCGCCTCGCATCAGGGAGGAACACCAACGTGAAGATCGTACGGATGGCAGCCGTCGGTGTGGCGGCGGCGCTCGTGCTGACCGCCTGCTCGTCGGGCGACGACGGCGGCTCGACCGGGTCCGACGGGACCCCCGAGGCCGCCGACATCACGCTGTGGCTCAACGGGGCGGACACCCCGGACGAGCTGCGCGACTACCTCAAGACGACCTTCGAGGAGGAGAACCCGGGGTCCACGCTCACCATCGAGGAGCAGGACTGGAACGACGTCGTCACCAAGCTGACGACGGCGCTGCCGGACGCCGAGAACACCCCGGACGTGGTGGAGATCGGCAACACCCAGTCGCCGACGTTCACCACCATCGGCGCGTTCCGCGACCTCACCCCGCTGTACGACGAGCTCGGCGGCGACGACCTGCTGCCCTCGTTCGTCGAGGTCGGCAAGGCGGACGGCAAGAACTACGCGCTGCCGTACTACTTCGGCTCGCGCTACATGTTCTACCGCGCGGACCTCTGGTCCGCCGCGGGTCTGGAGAAGCCGACGACGCTCGACGAGTTCGCGCAGGACGTCGCGGCGCTCAAGACCGACAGCCAGTCGGGCTTCGCGATCGGCGGCCAGGACTGGCGCAACGGCATCTCCTGGGTGTTCGCGAACGGCGGCGAGCTCGCCACCGAGGACGGCGGCGAGTGGACCTCCACGCTGTCCGACCCGAACACCGTCAAGGGCCTCGAGCAGTGGCAGGCGGTCTACCAGGGCTCGTCCAACGTGCCGGCCACCGAGCGCGACGTGGCGTACTGGGACTTCCTGAACGACGGCGCCGACGGCGCCGCCCCGGCCGCCGCGACGATCATGGCGCCGGGCTGGGCCCGCTGGTCGATCGGCGACCTCACCACGAACGACGACGGCGAGGAGGTCCGCGACGGCATGGCCGACGAGTCGAAGTTCGACATCTTCGCCCTGCCGGGCGTCGACGGCGGCATCGCGCCCGTCTTCGCGGGCGGCTCGAACATCGCCATCTCGGCCAAGTCCCAGCACCCGGAGCTGTCCGAGAACCTGCTGCGGATCATCTTCTCGCCCGAGTACCAGCAGATGCTCGGCGAGAACGGCCTCGGCCCGGCGAACTCGCAGTACGTCGACTCGCTCGGCGACGACAAGTTCGCGCAGACGATGATCGAGACCGCGGCGGCCTCCAAGCTCACCCCGGCCGCGCCGGGCTGGGCGGCCGTCGAGGCGGCGTTCGTCTACGAGGAGCTGTTCCAGGCGATCGCCGAGGGCGGTGACGTGACCGAGCTCGCCGCGCAGTACGACGAGAAGATCACGCCGATGCTCAACGGCCAGTGACGTCCTCCCGGCCGCGGGGCACGCGCCCCGCGGCCGGGACCGTCCGGCCACCGCTCGTCAGGAGAGGTGCCATGTCCACCACCGCGGCCCGCCCCGGGCCGCGGTGGTGGACATGGCACC
>NZ_JAANNB010000071.1 GCF_011603975.1 Cellulomonas sp. IC4_254
GTCCCGTTCCGTCCCCGAACGTCGACCGCCGCAGGGTCCCGCGGCGGTCGACGTTCGGGGACGGAACGGGACGCTAGGCACCAGTACGACGCGTGTCCACACTGTCCGTACGACGTACGGGTAAGGTGCCCTCATGGCCGACCTCGACGCACTCGACACGGCGATCCTGCGGGAGCTGCAGGCAGATGCACGGCGCACCAACCGGGACGTCGCGGCTGCCGTGGGCGTGGCCCCCACGACCGCGCTCGACCGGACGCGGGCCCTCCGCGAGCGCGGGGTGATCCGCGGCGCGACCCTCGACGTCGACCTGGCCGCGATCGGGCGGCCGGTGCAGGCGCTCGTCGCCGTGCGGATCCGCCCGCCGACCCGGCGCAACATCGAGGGCTTCCGGTCCTGGGTGGTGGCGCTGCCCGAGACCCTGGGGGTGTTCGTCACGACCGGCACCGAGGACTTCCTGGTCCACGTGGCCGTCCCCGACAACGAGGCGCTCTACGGGTTCGTCATCGACCGGCTCACGGAGCGCCCGGAGGTCGTCGACGTGCGCACGTCGGTGGTCTTCGAGCACCTCCGCCGGCGCCGCGTCGACCCGGTGCCCGCCGCGACCCGGTCAGCGCGCCCCGGCGGCGAGGGCGTCCGGGGGCGGTGACCCGACCGGGCGCCCGACCTCGCCGGGCGCCTGGGTCGGGATCGCCGGCGCGGAGGTCCCCGGCCGACGCGTGACCCGGGCCGGGGGTGCGGGGCGGGGCGCGGCGGCGCGCGGCAGGGTGACCCCGACGCGGAGCCGGTGGGCGATCGCCTCCGCGTACGAGAGGAGGTCCTGGTAGCGCTCCGAGGACCGGGTGTCGAACCGCAGCTCGACGGCCTCGCCGGCGCCGGGCGGGAAGACGGTCCAGATCACCTCGTGCCGCAGCACGCCGTGGCTCCGCAGCGTCACGACCGCGGTCCCGGCGGGCAGCTCCCGCAGCGTCGCGGTGTGGTACGCGATGCGGGTGGCCGCGCGCCGGGAGCGGTAGATCTTGCGCTGCACCCGGCGTAGGTACGCGGCCGCCGGCTCGGGCCCGGCGGGCACCTCGGCGAGGATCTCGCAGGCGAGCCCGGCGACCACGTCCCCGGTCGGCTCCGGCACCCAGGCGCCGGCGCGCACGTGCCGCGTGTGCAGGCCGACGACGGCCCGGTCGACGGCCTCCAGCGCGGACCGGAGCCGGGCGGCGGCCACGGGTCCGGTGGTGAGGTCGGTGGCGAACCGCTGCGCGATCCGCGGGGCGTCGCCCGGCCGCCACCCGCACCACCGCTCGGGCAGCCGCAGGTCGATGCGGGAGATCTCGTGCTTCATGCGGTCCTTCCGTCGGGCTGGCCCTGGGAAGGTAGGCGGGCGCCGAGCGGCGTCCCGGTCGCTGAGTAGGGGAAATCACCGGAGCACGGGGGACTGCCCTGCGACGGGTGCGGGGCGTCGGCCCGGCGTGCCGCGGGCTGCCGGGGAACGACGAAGGGCCAGGCGCGGCGGTGCCGGCCTGGCCCTCTCGGGAGAGCGGGTGACGGGAATCGAACCCGCGCTATCAGCTTGGGAAGCTGAAGTTCTACCATTGAACTACACCCGCGTGACCGCTCCCGGCTGCTGGAGCCGGGCGGTCGTCGCGCCCCCGCGAGGGGAGCGCGCGTCCAGCATAGCGGCTCCGGACGCCCGCACACGCAGGCGCCCGGAGCGCGCGTCACGCGTCCTCAGACGGTGACCTCCACCCGCACGGTCGAGCCCGCGGGCGCGTACGGCACGGTCGACCCCTCGACGGGCACCCCGTCCACGACCAGCCGCCCGCGCGCACCCGGCGCGCCGGCGTTCGTCACGGTGATCTCGTACCGGGCCCCGCGGGCGACCCGCGTGACGCTGAACGACGGCACGTCCGGCCCGATCTGCGGGTCCACCACCAGGCCGTCGTGCTCCGGCCGCACGCCCAGCAGGTACTGGGAGACGGCGACGAAGTTCCACGCCGCGGTGCCGGTCAGCCACGAGTTCTTGGCCTCGCCGTGCCGCACCGCCTCCTTGCCCGCGATCATCTGCGCGTACACGTACGGCTCGAGCCGGTGCACGTCGGAGATGTCCTCGCGGTAGGCGGGCGTGATCCGGCGGTAGTAGTCGAACGCCTGCTCGCCGCGGCCCAGGACGGTCTCGCCGATGATCACCCACGGGTTGTTGTGGCAGAAGATGCCACCGTTCTCCTTGTAGCCCGGCGGGTAGGTCGACACCTCGCCCAGCTCGATCTGGTAGCTCGTGTAGGCGGGCGACTGCAGGACCATGCCGTGCGGCGTGGCCAGGTGCTCACGCACCGAGTCCAGCGCGCGGACGGCGGGGCTCTCCGGCGAGGCCGGGTCGGCCGGGTCCACGCCGATGCCGGCCATGACCGCGAAGCCCTGCGGCTCGATCCAGATCTTGCCCTCGGGCTGCGCGTCGGTGCCCACCGGGTTGCCGTAGAAGTCGTACGCGCGCAGGAACCACTCGCCGTCCCAGCCGTGCTCCAGCACCGCGGTCCGCATGGCCTCGATCTCGGTCCGCGCGCGGGCCGCGACGTCCGTCAGGCCGCGGCGCTCCGCGAGCTCGGCGTACTCCGGGCCGATGTGCACGAACATCGCCGCGATGAACACCGACTCCGCGACGCCGCCGGCCTGGTTCTCGGTCGTCTGGAACGACTCGCCGGGCTCGGTGGAGAAGCAGTTCAGGTTGAGGCAGTCGTTCCAGTCCGCGCGGCCGATGAGCGGCAGCCCGTGCGGGCCGCGGTTCGCGACCGTGAACTCGAACGACCGGGTCAGGTGCTCGAACAGCGGCACCTCGGAGCCGGGCTCGTTGTCGAACGGCACCGGCTCGTCGAGGATGCCCCAGTCGCCGGTCTCCTTGACGTACGCGGCGACGCCGAGGATCAGCCACAGCGGGTCGTCGTTGAAGCCCGAGCCGATGTCGTTGTTCCCGCGCTTCGTCAGCGGCTGGTACTGGTGGTACGCCGAGCCGTCGGGGAACTGCGTCGACGCGATGTCGATGATCCGCTGCCGGGCGCGCTCCGGGACCAGGTGCACGAAGCCGAGCAGGTCCTGGTTGGAGTCCCGGAAGCCCATGCCGCGGCCGATGCCGGTCTCGAAGTACGAGGCCGACCGGGACATGTTGAACGTGACCATGCACTGGTACTGGTTCCAGATGTTGACCATCCGGTCGAGCTTCTCGTCCGTGCTCCGCACCGAGTAGGTGGACAGCAGGTCGGTCCACGACGTCCGCAGCGCCTCGAACGCCGCGAGGGTCTGCTCGGTCGTCGCGAACCGGGAGAGCAGGGCGTGCGCGCGCTCGCGGTTGACCCGCTGCAGCGCGGGGACCCCGGCGGCCTCGTCGGCGGGTGCCCACTTCTCGTCGTGCGGGTTCTCGACGTAGCCCAGCACGTAGGTCAGCGACCGGCTCTCGCCCGGCGCGAGCGTGACGTCGACCTGGTGCGAGCCGATCGGGTACCAGCCGGACGCGATCGACCCGGTGGCCCTGCCCGCGCGCGGCACGTCGGCCTCGCCCAGCCCGTTGTACGGCCCGACGAACGTGTCCCGGTCGGTGTCGAAGCCGGACGCGCGGGTGTTCACGCCGTAGACGGCGTAGTGGTCGCGGCGCTCGCGGTACTCGGTCTTGTGGAAGATCGCGGAGCCGTGCGGGCCGTCCTGCTCCACCTCGACCTCGGCCAGCGACAGGTTCCGCTGGTAGTTCGTCTGGTCGTCCTGGGCGTTCCACAGGCAGAACTCGACGAACGAGAACAGCGAGACGGTCTTCTCGGCGTCCGAGGTGTTGGTCAGCGTCACGTGCTGGACCTCGGCGGTCTCGCCGAGCGGGACGAAGAACAGCGTCTCGACCCGCAGGCCGCGGCGCTCGCCGGTGATCCGCGAGTAGCCCAGGCCGTGCCGCGCCTCGTAGTGGTCCAGCTCGGCCTTGACCGGCAGCCAGCCCGGCGTCCAGACGTCGCCGCCGTCGTGCACGTAGAAGTACCGGCCGCCCTCGTCGGCGGGGATGTTGTTGTACCGGTAGCGCGTGAGCCGGCGCATCTTCGCGTCCCGGTAGAACGAGTACCCGCCGCCGGTGTGCGACAGCAGCGAGAAGAACTCCTCGGAGCCGAGGTAGTTGATCCACGGGTACGGGGTCCGCGGCGTCGTGATGACGTACTCGCGTGCCTCGTCGTCGAAGTGGCCGTACCGCATCGTCGCGCCTTCCGGTCGTCTGTGGTGGCCGTGCGGGAGCGCTCCCACGCGGCATGCGTCGGTCAGCGTAGCGCACGGTCGAAACGCTTCCGGCAGGCCCTGGTCCCACCCGGTCCGACGTGCCCGGCGCGACCTGGAGCGGAGGTCCCACTCACCGGTCCGGGCCGGCGCCTACCGTCCCGGGATGCACGACGACGAGCCCGGCCGGCCATGACGGTGCACGCCTACGTGGACGAGTCCAAGGCGGGCGACTACCTCCTCGCCGCGACGCTGGTGGACGCGGTCCGAGCCCACGGTGTCCGGCAGGAGGTCCGTCGTCTGGCGCTGCCCCGGCAGCCGCGCATCCACATGAAGCAGGAGTCCGACCGGCGGCGACGGATCATCCTGAGCGCGCTCGCGGACCTCGGCGTCGCCACGACGGTCTACTGCGCAGCCGGGCCGCGCAGCCGGACGCAGATCGAGCGGCGCCGAGCGTGCCTGGTGCGGCTCGTCGCGGATGTCCAAGGGGCGTGCGACCGCCTCGTCCTCGAGTCGGACGAGACCCAGGACGCGCGTGACCGCCGCGATCTGCTCGAGATCACACGGCTGGCCGGTTGCCGGGAGTCGCTCGCGTACGAGCACCGGCGTGCGCGGCAGGAACCGCTGCTCGCGCTGCCGGACGTCGTGGCGTGGTGCTGGGCCCGCGGGGGTGAGTGGCGTCGCCGGGCCGCCCCGCTGACGGCGGGCGTCGTCGAGGTGTGAGGCCGTCGCGGCACATGCGTAGGGCCCGAACGCCACGTCCTCCGGACGGGTCTCGGGCCCTCGACTTCCACGGGGATCAGCTCCCCGGGCGATGACGTCACCCTACCGACACCGACCGGCACGCGGAAGCCCGATCTCGGAGGCCCGGTCGGCCCCGGTACCGTGGACCCGTGCTGCTCTCCGACCGCGACATCACCGCCGAGATCGACTCCGGCCGGGTGGTCCTCGACCCGTTCGACCCCGCGATGGTGCAGCCGTCGAGCGTCGACGTGCGCCTCGACCGGTTCTTCCGGCTGTTCGACAACCACAAGTACGCGGTCATCGACCCGGCGCAGGACCAGCCGGACCTCACGCGGCTGGTGGAGGTCGACGGTGACGAGCCGTTCGTGCTGCACCCGGGCGAGTTCGTCCTCGGCTCGACGTTCGAGCAGGTGACGCTGCCCGACGACATCGCGGCTCGCCTGGAGGGCAAGTCCTCGCTCGGCCGGCTCGGGCTGCTCACGCACTCGACCGCGGGGTTCATCGACCCGGGGTTCTCCGGCCACGTGACGCTCGAGCTGTCGAACGTGGCGACGCTGCCGATCACCCTGTGGCCGGGCATGAAGATCGGGCAGATGTGCTTCTTCCGGCTGTCGTCGCCGGCGCTCGCCCCGTACGGCTCGGGCGCGTCCGGGTCGCGGTACCAGGGTCAGCGCGGGCCGACCGCCTCGCGCTCGTGGCAGCACTTCCACCGCACGCAGGTCTGACCGCGCCGTGACCGCGTCGCTGCCCCCGCTGCCCGAGGTGCCCGCCACCGCGGGCGTCACGCCGCCGCCCGGGCGGCACCTGCTGGTGCTGCCGGACGGGGTCGCGCCGGACGAGGTCGACGTGCTGGCCGCGAGCCGGTTCCCGTCGGCGCGGTGGGAGCGCCCGCCGCGGGTCCCGTCCGGCCGGCGCGCGTCGGGGGCGAGCCGGAGCGCGGCCCCGGCCGCGACGCCCGGGGTGCTGCGGCTGGGCCGGCTGTCGACGCTCACCGGTCCGTTCGCGCTCGAGCCTGCCCAGCTCGCCCGGTGGGGCCTGCCGTCGGACGCGCGCGTCGCCTGGGTGGTCGACTGCCCGCGCGAGCGCGCGGAGCAGCCCGCGTTCGGCGGCGACCGGGACGGCCTGCGCCGGGCGTTCGGCACCGCGGGCCCCGTCCGCGAGGAGCAGCGCGTCGTCCTGTGGCTGGTCGCGGTCGCGCGCCGGCTCGGGGGCGCGCTGCGGGTCGAGTCCGGGGTGGTGCTGGAGCCCGACATGGACGCCGCGCTGGACCTCACGGTGCTGACCGACCGCTGGGTGGAGCCCGAGACCGTGCTCGCCGCGGCCCGCCGGGTGTCCTCGCGCGCGGCGCTGGACGTGCCGCCCGCGCCGGAGGCCGGCCGGGCGTCCCCGCAGCAGGCCGGTGCCGCGCTCGCGGCCCGCGACCGGGTGGGTGCGGGCGTCGCCGACGCCGAGGAGCGCCGGCGGCTGCACGCGGAGGCCGACGCGTTCGACGCGCACATGCGGGAGAACCCGCCCCCGGCGGAGGCCTTCGGCCTGCAGGTCGACCTCGGGGTGGACGGCATCGTGGTCGTCGAGGTGGCCGCGGAGGCGGAGGTGCCGCAGGTCCTGGCGGCGGTGGACTGGGCGCAGGGCGAGGTCGTCGCCTACCGGGTGCGGTGGGAGGCGCCGGACGTGGAGCAGCTGGAGTCCGAGCGGCCGTCGCTGCCGCACCGGGTCGCCCGGGGCCGTGCGGCGCGGGTGGTGCGCGGGGTCGCGCGCGAGGTGCACGGCGAGGTGGGCGGGGAGATCGCCGACATGGCGGGCTTCCTCGTGGACCCGGCGGACCTGTAGCCCCCGGGGCGGGGCCGCGCGCCGACGCGCTCCGCGGTTGCGGCCTCCCGCACCCCGGCACACGATGGACGCGGGACGACGCCCGCCGGTCACGACACCGGCGGGCGTCGCCTTTCGCTCTCATCGCCGGACGGGAAGGACGCCTCATGGCCGACCAGTACACGTTCCAGGACCCGATCGCGCAGTACCCGATGCCCGAGCCGCCGGAGCAGAGCCAGGACGGCCCCGGCCTGGACGCCGACCTGCAGCCGAAGGCCGACCACGGCCAGGACACCCACCGCGGGTCCGGGCGCCTCGAGGGGCGCAAGGCGATCATCACCGGCGGCGACTCCGGCATCGGCCGGGCGGTGGCCATCGCGTTCGCCCGGGAGGGCGCGGACATCGTGCTGTCCTACCTGCCCGAGGAGCAGGAGGACGCCGACCGCGTCGCGGAGCTCGTCCGCGAGGCCGGCCGGAAGATCGTGCTGGCGCCGGGCGACGTCGTGGACCAGGACTACACCCGGTCGCTGGTCCGCACCGCGCTCGACGAGCTCGGCGGGCTGGACACGCTCGCGATCATCGCGGGCCGCCAGCAGTACGTCGAGGACATCACCGACCTGACGCCCGAGTCGTTCGACGAGACGTTCAAGACCAACGTGTACGCGCTGTACTGGCTGGTGCAGGAGGCCGTGCCGCACCTGCCGAAGGGGTCGAGCATCATCACGACCTCGTCGATCCAGGCCTACGAGCCGGCGCCGATCCTGGTGGACTACGCCACGACCAAGGCCGCGATCAACACGATCTCCAAGGCCCTCGCCGGGCAGCTCGCGCCGAAGGGCATCCGGGTCAACGTCGTGGCCCCGGGGCCGATCTGGACGCCGCTGCAGACCGCGGGCGGCCAGCCGCCGGAGAAGCTGCCGGACTTCGGCAAGCAGACCCCGTACGGCCGCGCGGGTCAGCCCGCGGAGCTCGCGCCCGCGTACGTGTTCCTCGCCTCCCAGGAGTCGAGCTACGTCAGCGGCGAGACGCTGAACGTCAACGGGGGGATGCCGACCCCGTGACGCACCCCGTGCCGAGGGTGCGCGCATGACGGAGCAGCCGGGCCTCGAGAACCTGGACGGCGACGCCGGCACGCGCACGGAGGGGTCGGGTCACGCGGCGGCGGACGAGCCGCGGGACCCGACCCCCCGCACGGACGGGTACGCCGACCTGCGGTCGTACGCGGTGCTCGGGGACGGGCGGACGGTCGCGCTGGTCGCGGACGACGGCCGGGTGGACTGGTTCCCGGTCCCCGACCTGGACACGCCCCCCGTGTTCGCGGCCCTGCTGGACGCGGACGCCGGCGGGCACGTCGAGCTCGCGCCGACCGTCCCGTACCGGCTGCGCCGGCAGTACGTCGTCGGGACGAACGTGCTGGAGACGACCTACGACACCGACGGCGGGCAGGTGCGCGTCACGCAGGCGATGAACACCGGCGTGGCCGGCCGGCTGCCGTGGAGCGAACTGGCCTCCCGCGTCGATGGGCTCGCCGGCTCGGTCCCGATGGCCTGGCGCGTCGCGCCCGGCACGGTGCTCGGCAGCGCGTCGCCCTGGGTGCAGCGCACCCACCAGGGCCCGGTGCTGCGCGCGGACGGCCTGACGCTGACCGTGCGGACGCTGGGCGAGATGACCGCCGTCGTCGACGACCAGGCGTGCGCCGGCACGTTCGAGGCGACACCGGGCTCACGGCATCTGGTGGCCGTCGTCGGCACCGAGCGCGAGCCCGTCATGCTGCCCGACCCCGAGGACGTCGACCGCGGCATCGACCGCACGATCGACAACTGGCGCGCCTGGACCCGCGAGTTCCACTACGACGGCCCGTGGGGCAAGGCGGTGCAGCGCAGCGCGCTGGCGCTCAAGCTGCTGCTGCACGAGCCGACCGGTGCGATCGCCGCGGCGGGCACGACGTCGCTGCCCGAGAGCCTGGCCGGCGGCAAGAACTGGGACTACCGGTACGCCTGGGTCCGGGACGCCGCGTACACGCTGGACGCGTGGATCGGCTTCGGACTGCGCGAGGAGGTGCACGCGGCGATCTCGTGGACGCTGCGCACCCTGCGCGCGCACGGCGTGCGGATCTTCTTCGGGCTCGACGGCGCGGTGCCGCCGGAGCCGGAGCGGCACGACGTGCCGGGCTGGCGCGGCATCGGCCCGGTCGTCACCGGGAACCGGGCGGACGGCCAGCTGCAGCTCGGCGTCTACGGCGACGTGCTCGCGGTGGTCCGCGGGTACGTCGACGCGGGCAACCTGCTCGATGCCGAGACCGGCCGGTTGCTCGCCGCGGTCGCCGACGAGGCCGCCGACGCGTGGCACCGGCCCGACGCCGGCATGTGGGAGCTGACCGAGGAGCGCCACTACACCTCGTCCAAGCTCGGCTGCTGGCAGGCCCTGCAGTGCGCGGTGCACCTCGCCGAGCTCGGCCAGATCCCCGGCGAGCCCGACCGCTGGCGGGCCGAGGCCGACCGGATCGCGCGCTGGGTCGGCGAGCACTGCTGGTCCGAGGAGCGCGGCGCCTACGTCATGCACCCCGGCTCGGACGCGCTCGACGCCTCGGTGCTGCTGCACGCGCGCAGCGGCTTCGACACCGGCGAGCGGATGAGCCGCACCGTCGACGCCCTGCGCGCCGAGCTCGGCTCCGGCCCGCTGCTGCACCGGTACACCGGCATGCCCGCGGAGGAGGGTGCGTTCGTCGCGTGCGCCTTCTGGGGCGTGGCGGCGCTGGCGCTGGTCGGGCGGGCGGACGAGGCCGCGCGGTGGATGGAGGACCTGCTGGCGCTCGCGAACGACGTCGGCGTGTGGCCCGAGATGATCGACCCGGCGACCGGTGACTTCCTGGGCAACCTGCCGCAGGCCCTCAGCCACCTGGCGCTCGTGCAGGCCGCGCTCACGCTGGCCCCGGCGCTCGACGACGACCGCGCGGTGACGGGCTGACCGCTCCGCCGCTCCCGGCACCACCGGCGCCCGCCGACCGGCGCGGCGCCGCACCGCACCCTGAGGAGGACCCCATGGACCTGGGCATCACCGGCCGCGTCGCGCTCGTCACGGGCGGCGACTCGGGCATCGGCCTCGCCACCGCGCGGCTGCTGCTCGCGGAGGGCGCGCGCGTCGTGCTCACCGACCAGGACGCCGCCGCGCTGGAGCGGGCGGTCGCCGACCTCGGCGCCGGGCGGGACCGGCTGGTGCCGGTGCTGGCCGACCTGACCGTGCCGGCCGAGGTCGAGGCGCTGGTCGCGCGCGCCCACGACGCGTTCGGCGCGCCGGAGATCCTGGTGCACGCCGCCGGCATCACGGGCGCGCAGGGGCTGTTCCACGAGATCGACGACGCCGGCTGGGCCCGCACGATCGAGGTCGACCTGCTCGCGGCGGTCCGCGTCGTGCGCGCCGTGCTCGGGCCGATGCGGGAGGCCGGTCGCGGCCGGATCGTGCTGCTCGCGTCCGAGGACGGCGTGCAGCCGTACGTCGACGAGCTGCCCTACTGCGCGTCCAAGGCCGGGGTGCTGTCGCTCGCCAAGGGCCTGTCCAAGTCGTACGGCCCGGAGGGCGTCCTGGTGAACGCGGTGTCGCCGGCCTTCATCGCGACGCCGATGACCGACGCGATGATGGCGAAGCGGGCCGAGGAGCGCGGCACCGACCGCGACGAGGCGATCGCCTCGTTCCTGGACGAGGAGCGGCCGGGCATGGTGCTGAAGCGCCGCGGCGAGGCCGACGAGGTCGCCGCGGTCATCGCGTTCCTGGTCTCCGACCGCGCGAGCTTCGTCACCGGCTCGAACTACCGCGTCGACTCGGGCTCGGTCGCCACGATCTGAGCCGGGGGTCCAGGGCGAGTTCGGCGGTTCCGCGCCGGGCCGCGGCGTGTCGCGGCGGCGTGTCGGGCGGAACCGCCGAACTCGGCGGGCTAGACCCCGGGGTCGACGGTGCCGAGCTGCTCCGTCGGGTCCGCCTGGTCGCGACGGGAACGGCGGCGCGGCGGGGCCGGGGGCTCGTCCGTCGCCGGCACCGGGTCGAGCACGACGGTCGCGTCCGTGGTTGCCGGCGGCTCCGGCTCGGCGGTCCGGGTGCTGACCCGGGTCGGCGCGGTCGGCTCCGGGAGCTCGGGCGACGGGACCTCCGCGAGGGTCTCCGCCGCCGGGGCCCCGAGCGGCGCGGCCGTCGGCGCGCCCAGCGGCGCGTCGAGCGCGCCCGGCGCGCCCGGCGCGTCGAGCGCATCCGCAACGCCCGGCGCACCGTTCCCCGCCACGCCCGGCGTCCCCGCCGCCCCCGGGTCCCCGGGCGGCGTCAGCTGGATCGCCGTCGTGCTGACGTTCGCCGCGACCGTGGCGCCCGCCGCGGACCCGCGCCCGCTGGTCCGGCGCGCGGCGCCGGCCACCGCGACGATCCGCGCCACCGGGCGCCCGTCGCGGGTGAGCGTGACCTCGTCGCCGTGCTCGACCGCCTGCACGAGCTCGGGCAGCCGGCCGGCGGCGTCGTCCAGGGCGACCCCGCCCGGCACCGGGGCGGCGACCGCGTCGACCGGCTCGCCCTCGGGCGCACCGTCGCCGCCCGCCCCGCCGGCGGCGCCCGGTCCGGCGGCGCGCCGCGCGTCCACCGCCCGGGTGACGGCCTTCATGCCCTCGGCGAGCAGGAACACGAGCACCGCGAACCCGAGGGTCAGCGCCCACTCCCGGGCGCCGATCGGCGCGGAGTCGAACCAGGTGTTCATGAACGGCACGTAGGTGAACACCAGCTGGAGCGCGACGAGCGCGCCGGTCGCGTACCAGATCACCCGGTTCCCGCGCAGGACGCGCGGGGTCAGGCTGGACTCGCCGAGGAACCGGCAGTTGAACAGGTAGGCGAGCTGGCCGAGCGCGAGCATGGTCACGGCGGTGGTCTGCGCGACCGCGTAGTCGGTGCCGCGCGCCCGCTCGATGAAGAACACGGCCAGGGTCGCGCCGCCGATGATCAGCGACACGATCACCACGTGCTGCAGCGACCGGCCCGAGATGACGGACCCCCCGGGCGCGCGCGGCGGCCGGGACATCACGCCCGGCTCCGCGGGCTCGTAGGCGAGCGCCAGCGACAGCGTCACGGCGGTGACGAGGTTGACCCACAGGATCTGCACCGGCGACAGCGGCAGGGTGAGGCCGAACAGCACCGCGACCAGGATGACCAGCGACTGCGCGCCGTTGGTCGGCAGCAGGAACACGACGGACTTCGCGATGTTGTCGTAGATCCGCCGCCCCTCCTCGACCGCCCGCTCGATGGTCGCGAAGTTGTCGTCGGCCAGGACGATCTCGGCCGCCTCCTTGGTGGCCTCCGTGCCCTTGATCCCCATTGCGATGCCGACGTCGGCGCGCGTCAGCGCCGGGGCGTCGTTCACGCCGTCGCCGGTCATGGCGACGACCTCGCCGTGCGACTGCAGCGCGCGGACGATGCGGATCTTGTGCTCGGGGCTGGTGCGGGCGTAGACGTCGACCTCGCGGACCCGGGAGCGCAGCTGCTCCTGGGACATCGCCTCGAGCTCCGCCCCGGTCAGCGCGGGGACGTCGCCCTCCGGGGCGGCGATGCCGAGCTCCCGGGCGATGGCGGTGGCGGTGCCGACGTGGTCGCCGGTGATCATCTTGACCCGGATGCCGGCGCGGTGGCAGTCGGCGATCGCCTTGACCGCCTCCGGGCGCGGCGGGTCGACGATGCCGAACAGGCCGAGGAACACCAGGCCGCCGTCGACGTCGTCCGCGTCGAGCGTCGTGGTGCCGTCGGCCACGGGTCGCTCGGCGGCCGCGAGGGTCCGCAGGCCCTGACCGGCGAGCTCGTCGATGACGGCCTCCCACCGGGCGAGGTCGAGCGGGACGGTGCTGCCGTCGGCGGCGCGCTGGTGGCTGCACCGCTCGAGCAGCCGGTCGGGCGCGCCGACCACGTGGATGCGCGTGCCGGCCCCGGGCACCCGGTCGAGCGTGGCCATGTACTTGGTGGCCGACTCGAAGGGCAGCGCCGCGACCCGCTCGACGTCGCGGACGTCGACCTCCGCCTTGAGCGCCACGGTCGCGATCGCGCCCTCGGTCGGCTGGCCGACGACCCGCCACTGCGCGCCGTCCTGCACGACGCGGGCGTCGTTGGCGGACGCCGCGGCGGTCAGCAGGGCCGCGAGGTCGCCGTGCGCGGTGACCGGGGCGTGCCGCCCGTCGAGCGTGATCCGGCCCTCGGGCGCGTAGCCCAGGCCCTCGACCTGGTAGGTGCCGGCGGCGGTGACGACGGTGCGCGTCGTCATCTCGTTCTTGGTGAGCGTGCCGGTCTTGTCGGAGCAGATCGTCGTCACCGAGCCGAGCGCCTCGACGGCGGTGAGCTTGCGGGTGATCGCGTTCCGCCGGGCCATCTGCTGCACGCCCAGCGCGAGCGTCACGGTGACCAGCGCGGGCAGGCCCTCGGGCACCGCCGCCACGGCGAACCCGATGGCCGCCGAGATGAGCTCCGGCACGTCCCAGTCGTGGATGACCCGGCCGATGACCAGCATGAACGCCGCCATCCCCAGGATGCCCAGCGACAGCGTCCTGCCGAAGGCCGCGAGCTTGCGGGACAGCGGCGTCTCGAGGTCGTCCACCTCGGCGATCAGCGACTGGATGCGGCCGATCTCGGTGCCGGCGCCGGTGGCGGTCACCACGCCGACGCCGGTGCCGACCGCGATGATCGTGCTGGAGAACAGCATCGACGCCCGGTCGCCGACGCCGGCGTCCGCGCCGACCGCCTCGACGTGCTTGGCCGCGGGCACCGACTCGCCGGTCAGCGCCGCCTCCTCCACCTGCAGGTTCGTCGCCTCGAGCAGGCGCAGGTCGGCGGGCACCCGGTCGCCGGAGCGCACCCGGACGACGTCGCCGGGCACGAGCGTCTCGGCGTCGACCTCCTGCCACTCGCCGTCCCGGCGGACCTGCGCGTCCAGCGACAGCATCGTGCGGATGCCGTTCAGCGCGCGCTCCGCCTGCCCCTCCTGGAGGAAGCCGAGGGCGGCGCTGATCACGGCCACCGCGAGGATGACGGTGAAGTCGACCCAGTCGCCGAGCAGCGCCTTGAGCACGGCCGACGCGAGCAGGATGTAGATGAGGATGTCGTCGAAGTGCCCGAGCAGCCGGCGCAGCCAGCTCTTGCCCTGCGGCGCGGGGAGCCGGTTGGGACCGTGCTCCTCGAGCCGGCGTGCGGCTTCGGCGTCGTGGAGCCCGGCCGGCGCGCTGCGCAGCTCGGCGAGCACCGCGTCCGGCGGCTCGGCGTAGGGCCGGGCGACGGCGGGTGCGCTCGCGGGGGCTGGGCCCGCGGGCGAGGGCGTCGTGGGGGCTGAGGTCGTCATGTCACCACCTGACCGATCGGCGTCCGAGTCATCGTGGCACGTCCGGTCCCCGTCCACCGAGCCGCGGACCGGCCTGTGGACGGTGTCGCGGCCCGTCGCGCGCGTGATGCCACGGCCGCCGGAGGGATCGGGCGGGACCGGGGTCCCACGCGCGGCCGGGTGAGTCGCGTTCGCCACGTTTTACGCGGAGTTCACCCGGAGGGGTCGCGACGGACGCCCCCGCGCCGCAGGATGGCACTCCGGAACGGATCGAGGGGGTAGTCATGGAGATGACCACGAGTGACCAGCAGGCGTCGGAGACCGAGTTCGAGGACGTCCGCTGGACCAGCGTGAGCAACCCCCGGCGCGTGCGGATCTGACGCGCCGGACCCGTCCCGCCCCGTGTCCTCCGCACGGGGCGGCACACCGCTTCCGACGGCCCCGCGGCACCCGCCGCGGGGCCGTCGGCGTGCCGGGGTCCTGATGGGGGCGCGGGTGCGGGGTCAGGCGCGGGTGCGGAGCCGGCCGAGGACGGCCCGCGCGTCCTCGAGCGCGGTGTCGTCCCGCACCCCGGTGACCGCGTTGTAGTACATCCCGTCGCCGACCAGCTGCACGACGTGCGCGAGGGCGGGGTCGCCGATCTCGTCCGCCAGCGCCTCGAACCAGTGCCGTCGCAGGTCGTCGAGCACCGCGGTCGCGTCGTCGCCGGACTCCTCGGCGAGCCGGGCGAACGCGATGAGCGCGCGGTCGAGCGGCCCCCCGGACTGCTGCGACTCGCGCAGGTAGTACTCGGCGGCGCCCTCGGGGGCGGCGCGCATCGCGGCGACGTCGGCCCGTCCGAGCTCCGCCAGCCGCTCGCGCTGCCCCTGGACCAACGCCGCCTTGCTGGGGAAGTGGTAGAGCAGCCCGCCCTTCGACACCTCGGCCGCGGCGGCCACCGCGTCCAGGGTCGCGGCGCGGGGGCCGTGCGCGATCAGCAGCCCCTCGAACGCGTCGAGGAGGCGGTCGCGGGTCGCGGACATGGGAATGACCGTACCGGCCGTGACGCTATACCGTCCAGACGGTACAGTAGCCGCCGATTCCCCGAACGAACGAGGTCGCGTCATGTCCGCCCCGGTCACCACCGGTCCCACCGCCGCCGTCCCGGCGACGCTCCTGCACCGCGGTCGCCCGGTCCGCCCCTGGGCCGTGCTGGTCGTGCTCATGCTCCCGGTGCTGCTCATCTCCGTGGACAACACGGTGCTGAGCTTCGCGCTGCCGTCGATCACCGCCGCGCTCGGCGCCTCGGGGTCGGAGCTGCTGTGGATCGTCGACGCGTACCCGCTGGTGCTCGCCGGCCTGCTGGTCCCCATGGGCAGCCTGGGTGACCGGGTCGGGCGCAAGCGGCTGCTGATGATCGGCGCCACCGGGTTCGCGGCCGTCTCGCTGCTGGCGGCGTGGTCGACGAGCCCGGCCATGCTGATCGCGGCCCGTGCCGCCCTCGGCCTGTTCGGCGCGACGCTGATGCCGTCCACGCTGTCGCTGATCCGGAACGTGTTCCTCGACCGCGCGCAGCGCCGGCTCGCCATCGCCATCTGGGCCTCGGGCTTCGCCGGCGGCGCCGCGCTGGGCCCGATCGTCGGCGGCGCGCTGCTGACCCACTTCTGGTGGGGCTCGGTGTTCCTGCTCAACGTGCCGGTGCTGCTGGTGCTGCTGCCGCTCGCGGTGGCGCTCGTGCCCGAGTCCAAGGACCCCGCCCCGGGCCCGCTCGACCCGTGGAGCAGCGTGCTGGCGCTCGCGACGATGCTGCCGCTGGTCTACGCGATCATCGCGTCCGGCGAGCACGGTCTGACGCCGACCACCGCGGGTGCGGTGCTCGTCGGGCTCGCCGCCGGGTGGGCGTTCGTCCGGCGGCAGCGCCGGCTGCCGTCACCGATGCTCGACGTCCGGCTGTTCACCGACCCGGTGTTCTCCGGCGCGGTGTCCGCCAACCTGCTGTCGGTCCTCGGGTTCTCCGGGCTGCTGGTGATCGTGTCGCAGTTCCTGCAGCTCGCCGCGGGCCTGAGCCCGATGGACGCGGGGCTCGTGCTGCTGCCGGGTCTCGCGGCGTCCGTGACCGCCGGCCTGCTCGCCGTGCGGCTGGTGCGGTACGTCCGGCCGGGGGTGCTCATCGGGTCGAGCTTCCTGCTGGCCGCGGTCGGGTACGGCGTGCTGACCCTGGTCGGCGACGTGCCGACGCCCGTGACCGTCGCGGTGACCTTCGTGGTCATGGGCCTGGGCGTGGGGCTGGCGGAGACGCTGACCAACGACCAGATCACCACGGCCGTCCCCCCGGAGAAGGCCGGCGCCGCGTCGGCGATCTCCGAGACGGCCTACGAGCTCGGCACCACCCTTGGTGTCGCGATCCTCGGCTCGGTGCTGAACGCGACCTACCGCGCGCGGGTCGCCGTGCCGGAGACCCTGACCGCGGACCAGGCGCACGCCGCGGGGGAGACGCTCGGCGGCGCGTCCCGGGTGGCTGGCGAGGTGGGCGGCGGCACCGGCGAGGTGCTGCTGGAGTCCGCGCGTCTCGCGTTCGACGCCGGCACCCAGCACGCCGCGGCGGTCGGCGCGGTCGTGGCGGTCGCCGCGGCGGTGGTCTCGTTCGTGACCCTCCGCCGCGCGACGGCCCTCTGACCCGGCGCACCCGCGCCGAGTCCTCGCGGGGTGTCGGGCG
>NZ_JAANNB010000072.1 GCF_011603975.1 Cellulomonas sp. IC4_254
GCGCTACTCCGGGGGCGGCGTCGCCCGGACCGCCGCGCGGAACCGCGCGGCGCCGCCGGTCGTCATGACCGGCTCCCACTCCCCCGCCTGCACCAGCCCGACGACGTCGAGGTGCACCTGTGCGATGTCGGCCAGCGGCACCGGGAAGTCCGGCGAGGTGGTGCGGCTCTCGGCGAGCGGGACCCCGGCCCCGTCCAGCAGCGTCAGCGTCCAGGTCAGGGCGTCCGTGCCCGCCGGCACCGGCGAGTGCACGTCGACGTGCTGCGCCAGCGCCGCCTCGGGGCCGCTGAGCGCGGCGATCCGGGGCAGGCGTCGTCGTGTCATCCGCGCCCCCTGGGTCGTGCACGGGGCCGTCCTCCCCAGCCCCGGGCCCAGCCTGGGGCCTCGTCGAGCGTTTGACCAGGACCTCGGTCCCAGGTGAGGTCCGCGACCGGCGGTCAGAGCCGCCGCTCGAGCAGCACGACGTCGCGCCACTCGCCGGCCAGCGGACCGTGCGCCATGCGGGCGATCCGCTCGCGCCGGCCCACCACCCGGAAGCCCGCCGCCGCGTGCAGCGCGAGGCTGCCCGCGTTCTCGGGGAACACCGTCGACTGCACCGTCCACACGCCGCCCGCTTCCGCCGACGCGAGCAGGGCGTCCATCAGCGCGCGCCCGACGCCCCGCCCTCGGGCCGCCGCGCCCACGTACAGCGACGCCTCCACCACGCCGGCGTAGACCGCGCGGCGGGACACCGGGGACGCCGCGACCCAGCCGAGCACGGCGTCCGGCCCGGCGGCGCGCCCGGCAACGCCCGCGTCGACCGCCACGAACCGGTGGTCGGGCAGGTGCGAGGCGTCGAACGCCGCCCACGTCGGCGCCGCGCTCTCGAACGTCGCGTGGCCCGTCGCGATCCCCTCGGCGAACACCGCCAGCACCCCGTCGGCGTGCTCGGCGGTCATCGGGCGGACGGTCACGGCGGGCTGCACGCCGGCCATTCTCACCCCGCCCCCGGCCCGTGGGTGACATCACCCACGACCGCCCGCGCGTCGGCGAGGCCGGCGGCGCAAACTGCCGGGATGAACCTCGCGCAGACCGTCCCGGGCGGGTTGTCCCGGCTGCGCGCGGCCGTCCCGCTGCTCAACGCGCGACCGGTCCCGCCCGGCACGCACCACGACGTCGACCGCCCGATCCCGGTCACGGTCACGCTGCGGTGGGAGTCCGGTGCGGAGCCGCTCGACACCGTGGCGGTGGAGTGGACGGCGACGCTGGTGCGGGTGCGGATCGCCGACCTGCGGGTGATGACCGGCGCCGTCTGGGTGCCCGCGGCGGACGTGCGACGGCGCGCCTGCGCGTAGCCGCACGTCCGGCTCGGGGGCGCCGCCGCGGGTACGCCGACGGCGCTCAGGCCAGACGCTCGACCCTGACCGCGGCGTGGTGCTCGCGCGGCGCGCCGGGGCGGGAGCCCCAGGACACGACGCCCTGCGCGACCGCGCCGACCTCGCCCGGGACCGCACCGACGTAGTGCGCGCTGGGGTCGTGGGTGAGGCGCTCCGCGAGCTCCGTGAGGCTGCGGCTGTCGGCGGCCTCGTCGACCGCGAGCCGGGTCATCCTGAAGCGTGCGTCCGTCATGGCGGGCCTCCTCCCCTGACCCTTCCAGCGTACGAGCACTGCTCCAGACCGCGGCGGGCCTCCGCGAAAACGCCGCAGAGGCCGCGAACCGGACATAGGCCACGCCGCACCAGGCACCGTGCACGGATTTTCCGGATCCGCCCGACACCCGACCCGACCAGCGCGGACGCGGCGCACACCGGCACCGCCGGGGCGAACCGGCGCGACTCCCCGGCCGCCCGTGCTTACGGTCGAGCGGATCGGAGCACCCCCGGTCGACGCACCGCACGAGGAGTCCCGGAGGAGTCCCCATGACCCAGCGCCTGTGGATCACCAGCACCGTCACCGCCGGCCTGCTGCTCGGCAGCACCGCCCCCGCGCTGGCCGCCGACGCACCCGCCACCGGCGGCAGCACGACCACGATCACGACGGTCGTCCCGCTCGCGGCGACCGACGTCGACGCCGCCGAGCAGGCGATCCTCGACCGGACGAACGCCCTGCGCGCCGCCGAGGGCAGGCCCGACCTCGTGCGCAACGCCCAGATCGACGCCGTCGCGGCCGCCTGGGCCGAGCACATGGCAACGACCGGGCAGTTCCAGCACAACCCGGACTTCTTCCGGCAGATCCCCGCGGGCTGGCGCACGGCCGGCGAGAACATCGCGATGAACTCCTCCGACCCGGTGGCGCTGATCACCCAGTGGGAGGGCTCGCCGCCGCACCGCGCCAACCTGGTGAACCCGGCGTTCAACCAGATCGGCATCGCGGTCGTCGAGCACGGCGGGCTGTACTACGGGGTCCAGGTGTTCGGCGGGTACTGAGCGGGCGCGTCCACCCGCGCGATCGTCAACGTGGCCGCCGGGGCGGTGATCATCCGCCACAGCATCGACATCGGCAGCCCGGAGCGGACCTCGACCCGCTCACCGGGGGCGAGGTCGAGGTCCAGCGCCGGCGACGTCGTCCAGTCCATCGCCGCGCGCACCCGGTGCCGACCGGGCGGCACCGCGATCTCGACGCTCGTGACGGGTCCCAGCAGGGCGACCAGCTCGCCGTCGAGCGTCACGCGGATGTGCCGCAGCACCCCTGCCGTGTCGTCCCCGCGCGACAGGACGAGCCGGGCCGGCGGCCCTGCCGCCGGGCTCGCCGCACCGACCTCGTGATCACGCGCGCGATCGTCCGGGTGCGCGGCCCGGGTCGCCGCGGCGACGGCGGCCCAGGACAGGGTGAACGCCACGGCGACGGCCAGGACCCATCCCCAGGAGAGCCACCCGCCCGCCACCAGCGCGACCACCACCACGGCCAGGAGCACGACCGCTCCGACGGCCACGACCTTCCGGGACGGCGATCCGCGCCCCGCCCGTCCTCGTCCGCGATCCGGCACCTCGGCCCCCTCCTACCGCCGCCCGTCCTCGCACTCTGCCGCGACCGGGCCGGCCCGGCCTCACGAACGGGAGCGTTCACCCCGACGGGTGAGCGGTCGGCGACGGAGTCTCCGCGACGGGCACCGGCCCTCGCGGCCGGGGCTCAGACCTCCTTGCCGAGCCAGCCGAGCGAGTCGACCACGTGCACCTGGTCCGTCTTCGCCTTGAGCACGCCGAGCCGGATCATCGACTGCTTGTCCCGGAGGTCCCGCTCGGAGGTGACGTGGGTCCGCGTGACACCGTCGCCGACGTACACGCGACCGTCGTGGTACATGTCCTTGAGCCGTGCGAGCGCGATCATCGTGACGTCCTCCTCGACGTGCTTCGGGATGGGTACGGGCTGGCCGGCGCACCGGTCGCAGACGATCCGGTAGGCGACGTGCCAGTCCTCGGTCCGGTCCGTGAACACGAACCCGTGCTCGGGGTGCTTGCGCATCCACGCGCGGGCCTCCGCGGGCAGGTCGAGCGCGTTGCCGAGGACGTGCTCGGACTTCTCGACGGGCGCCACGTAGGCCGGGTACTGCCCGGCGAGGTACAGGGCCCGGAGCCGCCGCTGCTCGTCGGGGTCCCGGTAGGACGACGTGATGCCGCCCGGGCACCCGGCGGCGTGCGCGCGCAGGTACGCCGCGGCCGGCGCGGGTGCGAGCCGGTGGCCGCCGCCGATCGGGACGAGGTCGGTCACGGCCGGCGCCGGGCGGTCGTCGTGGGGCCGCCGCTGATCACGCCGCGCCGGGCGCGGGACGGGACCGCCGCGCCGGGGGTGCCGCTGCCGTGGTGGACCATGCCGTCTCCCGGGTGTCCCGCAGGATGATGGTCGTAGTGTGCTCGCGCAGGCTCCAAGGGCGGCCGAGGCCGCTGGGTGCGCGGATGAGCTGGCCGGTACGCCGGGTTCTGTCCCCGCGCGCGGTTACCCCCGCGCGGGTGGCGACCATCCATCTACGACGCACGTTGCCGTACGCCTCCAGCGGCCTACCCGGGAGCTCGGACGAGCAGCCCTCGAACGCTCCCTGTCTGGCCTTGCTCCGGGTGGGGTTTACCGAGCCGTGCCGGTCGCCCGGCACGCTGGTGGTCTCTTACACCACCGTTTCACCCTTACCACCCCACGGCCCGAGAGCCGTGCGGTGGCGGTCTGCTTTCTGTGGCACTGTCCCGCGGGTCACCCCGGGTGGGCGTTACCCACCACCCTGCCCTGTGGAGCCCGGACGTTCCTCGGCGAGCCCGAGGGCTCGACGCGGCCGCCTGGCCAGCTCATCCGCGCCGGTCAGCCTACTACGCCGCGTCGTCCTGCTCGGTCAGCCGGTAGTGCAGCCGCAGCACGGGCAGGGCGCCGAGGTGCAGGTGGTGGTCGGTGCGGAGCACCCCCTCGTCGTCGACGAGCACGTGGAACCGCTCGTGCACGGGGATGCGCCGCGCCCAGCAGCCGCCCGGCCGGTCGACCACGAGGTACGCGCCGGGGTCGCCCCAGCCTCCGGCGCCCGAGGTCAGCACGAGCCCGCCGCGCGCCGTCGCCGTGGGCCGGAGCAGCACGACCAGGCGCCCGCGCGGCAGCGGGAACGTCACGCGGACCGCGGGCTCGCCGGCGCCGGGCAGCGGCACGACGCCGTACAGGCCGCTGAACACGACGCGGCCGGTCGCCCGCAGCCGGCGGAGCCAGAGCGCGCCGACCTGCGCGCCGTCCCGGACCAGCGGCGTCACCGTGCTCGACATGCCGTGCGCGAGGTCGAGCGACCGCATCGGCAGCGCGAGCTGGTCGAGCCGGCGCGCGAAGAGGGCGGCGACGGCCCAGCCGAACGGCCACGCCCACGGCGCCCAACCCACCCACGCGTCCAGCCGCCATCCGGAGGTGCGCTCGTAGAACCGGCGCACGGGCTCGGCGAGCGCGGCGGCGGCGAACCCGGTGCGGTCGAGGTCGGCCAGGGAGCCGAGCAGGCCGCTCGTGGCCGTGCCCGCGCCCCCAGCGCCCACGGCCGCGCCGAGGCGCTCCGCCTCGCCGGGCAGCCACGCGTCGCCGACCCGGTCGACGTCGCCGACCGGCCCCTGCAGCCACGGCGTCGTGGCGAGGTCGACCCGCCGGCCCGTCCCGCGCACCCAGAGCCGCGTCGCCCCGTCCATCCCCCGCGTCAGCACCCGGCGATGGTCGCACCTCGGACGTCGCCCGCGCGGGAGCCCGGGGCGGAGCCCGCCACGTGGCGCAGCGCACGCCCCGACGGCCGCGGCGCACGGCCCCGGGCCGCCTACAGTACAGCGCGTGCTCATCCTGCTCCCCCCGTCCGAGGGCAAGACCGCGCCGGTCCGCGGTGCCGCCCTCGACCTCGCGTCCCTGTCCTCCCCCGCCCTGACGCCGACCCGCGAGCGGGTGCTGGACGCCCTGATGGCGGCGAGCGCCCGCCCGGACGCGGTGGCGTTGCTGGGCGTCGGCGCGGGCATCGCCGACGAGGTGGCGCGGAACGTCGACCTGCGGCACGCGCCCGCCGCCGAGGCGCGGACGGTCTACACCGGCGTGCTGTACGGCGCGGCGGGCCTGGACCGGCTGACCCCGGCCCAGCGCCGCCGTGCCGCGGAGAGCGTGCGGGTGGTGTCCGGGCTGTGGGGCCTGGTCGCTCCGGAGGACCGCATCCCGGCCTACCGGCTGTCGATGGGCGTCGACCTGCCCGGCGTCGGCCCGCTCGCCGCCGCGTGGCGGGAGCCGCTGCGCGCCGAGCTCGGCCCGCGGGCGGAGGCGGGCGAGCTGGTCGTCGACTGCCGGTCTGCCACCTACCTCGCGGCGTGGAAGCCGCCGCGCGCGGCGCACGGGTCGTGGGTGCAGGTGCGGGTGCTCCGCGAGGTCGACGGGACGCGGTCCGTGGTGTCGCACCACGCGAAGCACACCCGCGGCGTCCTCACCCGGCACCTGGTCACCCGCCGCGGCGCGGCGCTGACGACACCGGAGCACCTGGCCCGCGCCGCGGGCGAGCTGGTGGGCACCGAGCTGCTCGCCGTCGAGCTGGACGCCCCGGCGGGCCGCGCGGCCACGTTGTCGCTCGTCGTCGCCTGAGACCGGCCGGCCGCCCGACCCGGCCGGCCGGCCCGCGGCGCCGCACGGCGTCCGGACCCGCAGCGCGCCCTGCACCGGGCCTTCACCCGGCGCCCACCCGCCGCCCACCGCCGCGGCACGCCACGGCCGACCGCTCCGGCTAGCGTGGTGCGGGTCCGGGCGGCCGCCCGACGACAGCGACCGGCGGGACGGGGACGGCAGCAGCATGCGACGCACGGGCACCGCGCGGGTCGCGGCGCTGCTGCTGGTGCTCGTCCTGGCGCTGGTCGGGGTCGTGGCGGTGGCCGGCGGCCCCGCGGGCGCGACGTCCTCCGACGGCGGCTCGTCCGCGCAGCGCGGCGGGTCCGCCCTGCCGGGCACGACCACCGGCGACGGCCCGGAGGCGAGCACGGGCGAGGGCGCCGGCGCCGGGTCCGGCGAGGTCGCGGTCCCCGCGCCGTCCCCCTCGGCGTCCGCGGCGCAGCCCGCGCCGACCGCGACCCCGGTGCCGACACCGACGCCCACGCAGCAGGTGCCGGTCCCGGCGCCGACGTCGGAGCCGCAGCCCACACCCACGCCGACCCCGAGCCCGGAGCCCGAGCCGACGGGCACCGCGTCGCCGACGCCCACCCCGACGCCGACCGAGGCCGGCGCCGGGGGCACGGAGCGGTTCAGCCGCCCGCCGGCGGTGACCACGTCGACGACGCCGTGGGCCGAGCTGCTCGCCGCGCTCGCCGTCGTCGTCGCCGGGGCCGTCGCGGTGGTCGCGATCTCCGCCCGGCGCGCCCGGCTCGCGGCCGAGGCGGCGTCCGACGGCACGCCCGGCACCGCGACCGCCGCCCTGCCCGCCGCCGGCGCGGCCGACGGCGACACCGCCGAGCTGCCCGCGCCCCCGACGCCGGCCGAGGTGCTGCGGCTCATGGTCGTCGCCGGCGAGGCGATGGTCGACGCCGGGCACACCGTGTCCTCGGTCGCCGACACCCTCGACGAGATCGCCGCCGTGCACGGCGTCCCCGGCACCGAGACCGTCGTGCTGCCGACCGCGCTGCTCGTGTCCGTGCCGGACGGCGACGGCGTCGCCACCGCGGCGGTGTCGACCGGCCGGCGGCCGCTGATGCTGCACCAGGTCGACGAGCTCACCGACGTGCTCCGCGACGCCTCCGACCCCGACGCGGACGTCGCCGGCACGACCGCCCGGATCGCGCTGCTGCGCACGACCGCGCCGCCGTTCGGGATGCTCGCGCGGCTGGGCGGGTACCTGATGCTGTCGGTCGGCCTGGCGGCGCTGCTCGGCGGCTCGTGGGTGGACCTGCTGATGGCCGCCGGGCTCGGCCTCGCGGTCGGCGCGGTCCAGCTGGTCGTCGGCCGGATGCCGAGCGGCGTCGAGGTGCTGGTGACCGTGGCCTCGGCGTTCGTCGTGGCGGCGGTCGTGCTGCTCGCGGCCCGCGTGGTCCCCGACCTCGGCGTGCTGCCGTCGTTGGTCGCGCCGCTGGTGCTGTTCCTGCCCGGCGGTCTGCTGACCACCGGGGTGATCGAGCTCGCGACCGGGCAGATGCTGTCCGGCGCCGGCCGGATCGCCGCCGGGGCGATGCAGCTGGTGCTGCTCGCGGGCGGCATCGTCGCGGCCGCCGCGCTGGTCGGGGTCCCGGCGGTCGACCTGGCGTCGGGCGGGAACCCGCTCGGGCCGGTGGCGCCGTGGATCGGCGTCGCGGTGTTCGGCGCCGGCACGGTGGTCTACCGGTGCGGGCGGCCGCGGACGATCGGCTGGGTGATCCTGGTTCTGGCCGTGGCCTACGGGGCGCAGGTGCTCGGCGACGCGCTGCTCGGCGGGGCGCTGTCGGCGTTCGTCGGCGCGCTGGCGATGACGCCGGTCGCGCTGGCCGTCGCGCGGTTCCCGTCGGGCCCGTCGCCGCTGGTGTCGTTCCTGCCGGCGTTCTGGCTCCTGGTGCCCGGGGCGCTCGGCCTGGTCGGGGTGACGAGCCTGCTCGACGGCGACAGCAACGGGGTGTCGACCCTGGTCACGACCGGCGGCACGATGGTCGCGATCGCGCTGGGCGTGCTCGTCGGGCTGTCCGCGGCCCGCGGGCTGCCCGGGCGGCAGGCGCGCTGGTCGCTGGGCGGCGTCCCGGGGCTGATGCCGGCCGCGCGGCCGTGGCCGCGCCGGGGCCGCACGGACCCGCCGGTCTGAGACCTGCGGGTCCGGGACCGGACGGCCGCGGTCAGCCGCGCGCGGGCCAGCCCTCGCTCGGCGCGCCCGCCACGGCGACCTCGTCCCGCTTGTCCGCGAACAGCCGCACGATGCTCACCGACGCCGGGGCGACCCGCAGCTGGCTCCACGACCCCGGCTGCGCGCCCATGGTCCGGCCCAGCGCGGCCCGGATCGCCACCGCGTGCGACACGACGACCACGGTCCGGTCGGTGCCGGCGGCGAGCAGGCCGTCGAGCCCGGCGCCGATCCGCTCCCCCACGTCGGCGATCGACTCGCCGCCCTCGGGGCGCAGGTCCGCGCGGGTGTGCCACGGCTCGAGCTGCCCGGGCCAGCGCTGCTCGATCTCCTCGGCGGTCAGCCCCTGCCAGGCGCCGAAGTCGGCCTCCTGGAACGCCGCGTCGACGCGCGGGGTGAGCCCGAGCCGAGCGCCGATGATCGCCGCGGTCTCCCGGGTGCGGACCATCGGCGAGGCGATGAGCTCGGTGGGGTACGGGACGTCGCCCCACAGGTCGTCGCCGACGCGGCGGACCAGCTCGCCCGCGGCGGCGGCCTGGGCACGCCCGCGCTCGGTGAGCGACGGTCCGGGCTCCGAGGAGCCCGAGTAGCCCCGGGAGACGGTCATCTCCGTCTCACCGTGCCGGACCAGGATGACCGTCACCGGCTGCGCGTCGTCGAACCGGACCGCCGCGCCCGAGGGACGGCCGCGACGGGGCGGCGCGGGGGTCCTCGCCTCGGGCTCCAGCGGCTGCGCGGTGCCCTCCGGCCCCGGCCCGTCGGCGGCCATCAGAACGCGTCCTCGCCGCGGACCAGGATCCGGCCCGAGTCCTCGCAGTACACGATCTCGTCCTCCGGGGTCGCCTTGATCTTCGCGAGCTCGGTCGCGGGCACCGGCAGGCCGCTGCCCTCGGAGCGGCCGTGCCGCAGCGCCGCGACGGCCACGCCGCCGAGCCGCCCGCGCAACCGGTCGTACAGCGCGATCAGCGGCTCGGCCAGCGGCGCGGCCAGGGCGTCGCGCTGGGTCCGCACCTCGGCGGCCTGCTTCTCGATGACCGCCAGCTCGGCGTCCCGCTCGGCCACGACGGCCGCGCGGTCGTTGAGCAGCGCGGCGTGCGCGGTGGTGAGCTCGCCCAGCGTGCCCTCGTGCGCCTCCAGCCGCTCCATGGCCTCCAGCTCGACCTCCTCGAGGTCGCCCTGCCGGCGGGCCAGCGACACGAGCTCGCTCTGCAGCGCCTGCAGGTCCTTCGCGGAGCCCTGCCCGGAGTCGAGGCGGGACTGGTCGCGCGCGGCGCGGTCCCGGACCTGCTGCACGTCGGACTCGGCCTTGCGGACCTCGCGCTGGATGTCGCCCACGGCGGTGCGCGAGGCGGCGATCGCGGTGTCCAGGTCCTTCAGCTGCGCGTCGAGCTCGGCGATCCGCTGGTGCTGCGGCAGCGCGGTGCGCCGGTGCGCCAGCTGGTCGAGCTTCGTGTCGAGCCCCTGGAGGTCGAGCAGCCGCTTCTGGTCCTGCGGGGAGGCCTTGGTCACGGGTGGTGTCCTTCCGACGGTGCGGTGGTGCTGGAGGGCGCCGGGACGCGGCCGGTCCACGGGTCGGTGCGCAGGGTGCTCACGCGGGTCTCCACCGTAGTGCCGCGCGCGGCCAGGTCGGCGCGCAGGTCGCGCTCCGCGCCGCGGAGCCACGGCCACTCCGAGGCGAAGTGCGCCGCGTCGACCAGGTACGGGGGGCTGGCGGCGGCCCCGCGGCCCTCGAACTCCGCCCGCTCGCGCAGCTCGGACGCGGGGTGGTGCCGCAGGTCCGCGGTCAGGTACACGTCGGCGCCGGACGCCCGGACGTCGTCGAACAGCGAGTCGCCCGACCCGCCGACGACCGCCACCGTCCGCACGGTCGCGTCCGGCGGTCCCGCGTACCGGATGCCCTGGGCCGTCGCGGGCAGCGCGGCGGCCACCCGCTCGGCGAACGCGTGCAGGCTCAGCGGCTCCGCGAGGTGGCCGACCCGCCCGATGCCGGTCGGGCCGTCCCAGGTCGCGAGCTCCAGGACGTCGAAGGCCGGCTCCTCGTACGGGTGCGCGGCGCGCATCGCGGCGACGACCGCCGTGCGCAGCCGGCGTGGCGCGACCATCTCGACGCGCGCCTCCACCACCCGGGCCGCCTCGCCCGCGCGGCCGACCGCCGGGGTGGCGGCGTCGGACGGCGTGAACGTGCCCTCCCCCGTGCTCGTCCAGGCGCACCGGGTGTACTCGCCGATCGCACCGGCGCCGGCTGCGGCCAGCGCGTCGACCAGGCGCTCGGCGTCGCCCGCGGGGACGAACACCACGTGCTTGTCGAGCGGCTCGGCCGGGGCCGGGACCAGCGGGCGGAGGTCCGCCAGGCCCACGAGGCGGGCGAGCTCGTCGGCGACGCCGCCGGCCGCCGCGTCCGCGTTGGTGTGCGCCGTGTACAGCGCGACGCCGCCGCGGATCAGCCGGTGCAGGAGCGCGCCCTTCGCGCTGGTCGCGGCGACCGAGTGGATCCCGCGCAGCAGCAGCGGGTGGTGCACGACGACCAGGTCGGCCTCCCACTCCAGGGCCTCGTCGACGACGGCGGCCACCGGGTCGACCGCGAGCAGCACCCGGCGGACCGGCTGGGCCGGGTCACCGGTCACCAGGCCGACGCGGTCCCACGACTCGGCGGTGCGCGGCGGGTAGCGGCGCTCCAGCACGCCGACGACGTCGGCCAGGGTGGCGTGCGCGGACGACGCGGCGGGCGGGGTCGACGGGTCGGGCGTGGTCGACGGGTCGGGCTGGCTCACGCGGTCGAACCTACCCGGGCGGGTCACCCGCGCGCCGCCCGGGGCCGCGGCCGACGGGCGCCGGGCACCGGGCGCCGGGCCTCAGGGCAGCAGCATCGACTTGATCGCCCGGCGCTCGTCCATCGCGGCGTACGCCTCGGCGACCTCGTCCAGCGGCAGCACCAGGTCGAACACCTTGCCCGGCTGGATCGCGCCCGACCACACCTCGGCGGCGAGCTCCTCGATGTACGCCCGCACCGGGGCGATCCCGCCGCGGACGCCGACGTTCGTGCCGAACATCTGCTGCACCGGCAGCTCGGGGCCGCCCGCGGGGACGCCGACGAACCCGACCTGCCCGCCCGGGCGCGCCGTGTCGAGCGCCTGCTGCATCGACTCCTTGGTGCCGACGCACTCCAGCACCTGGTCCGGGCCGACCCCGCCGAGCAGGTCGCGCACCGCCGCCGCGCCCTCGTCGCCGCGCTCGGCCACGACGTCGGTCGCGCCGAACTCGCGGGCCAGCGCCTGCCGGGACGCGTGCCGGGACAGCGCGACGACGCGCTCGGCGCCCAGCCGCTTCGCCGCGATGACCGCGCACAGCCCGACCGCGCCGTCGCCGACGACCGCGACCGTCGAGCCCGGGCCGACGCCCGCCGACAGGGCCGCGTGGTGGCCCGTGCCCATCACGTCGGTCAGCGTGAGCACGTGCGGGAGCAGGTCGTCGTCCGGCGCCTCCGGCATCGCGACCAGGGTGCCGTCGGCGAGCGGCACCCGGACGAACTCGCCCTGCCCGGCGTCGGTGAACACGCCCTCCGCGTCGTCGCCGCCCCAGCCGCTGCTGTGCACGCACGAGGTGTGCACGCCGTTCCGGCAGTGCACGCAGGTGCCGTCGGAGACGGTGAACGGCGCCACGACGAACTGGCCGGGGCGCAGCGTCCGGACGTCCGAGCCGACCTCCTCGACCACGCCGACGAACTCGTGCCCGATCCGGCGCGGCTGCTTGGTGGGCCGCACGCCCCGGTAGGGCCACAGGTCCGAGCCGCACACGCACGACGCCACAACACGCACGAGGGCGTCGGTCGGGCGCTGGATGGTGGGGTCCGGCACCTGCTCGAGGCGGACGTCGTGGGGGCCGTGGATGAGGGTCGCTCGCACGACGGCAGCCTACGACGGGCCCCGGCGGGCGGGGGCGTGTCAGTGGTCGCCGGTAGGGTCTTTTCATGGTTGACCTGCAGGAACACCCCGATGGCGACGCGGTCGCCGCCGGGGTGCTGCCGGTCTACGGGCCCGACGGGACGTGCCTGACCGACTACGGTCCGGACCCGGTGATGGCCGCCGGTGGGGCGCCGAGGACGGGTGAGCAGCGGCAGGTCGAGGCGATCGCCTCCTGCCCGCCCGGACCGGTCCTGGACGCGTGGTTGCGCGGGTTGGACCTGAAGGTGCTGCCCTCGGCGGTGGTGGTCCAGGTCATCGCCGCAAGGGTGCGGATGCAGGCGCATCAGCACGCCGCGATGCTGGAAGCGGTCGCGGAGCTCGCCTCCCGACCCGAGATGCGCCCGGACTGGTCGCCGCTGGCGGGGGCGCCGCCGACGCAGCCGTGCGTCGCCGGGGACGAGCTGTCCATGCGGCTCGGCTGGGCCCGGGTCACGGCGACCAAGGTGGTGCACCGGGCGCTGGTGCTGGACGGGATGCTCGTGGCGACGGGTGAGGCGCTGGCGTCCGGGCACCTGGACGCCGCGAAGGCCGAGGTGCTGGCCGCCGGGCTGGCGGACCTGCCCTATCAGGCGGCGCACGCGGTCGAGGACGCGGTGCTGCCGGACGCGGCGCAGTGCTCGGCGCGGCAGTTGGCGCGGCGGGTGGAGCAGGAGGTCCGGCTGGTCGACCCGGACGGTGCGGCCGGGCGGGGCCGGCGGGCGCGGTGCACGCGGCGGGTCACGCATCCGCGGCCGCAGCCGCACGGGATGGCCTCGATGTGGGTGGTCATGGCCGCCGAGGACGCCACGCGGGTCGACGGGGTCCTGGACCACACCGCCCGGGCGGCGAAGGCCCTGGGCGATGAGCGCACGCTGGACCAGCTGCGGGCCGACGGGCTGCGGGACCTGGTGGTCGGGGACGTGCCGAGCAGTGACGGGCCGGCGTTCGAGGTCCACCTGGACCCGCCTGCGCCGGTGCTGCCCGCACCGCGCCGGTCGTCGCCGTGGCCCGTGACCACGACCCGGGGGCGGCTGGTGCATCCGCGCCCGGTCGAGCCGGTCCCCACCGCCACGCTGGTCCCCCTCGCCGGGTCCGCGTCAGCCGGCAGCCACGCACCCCCGACCGCCACCGTTCCGCACACCGCCGCACCGCACGACGGACCCGCGCACGCCGCGACCACGGCGCCGGCCGCCCTCGGACCCGGCACCCCGGTCATCGAGCCTGCCCTGACAGCAGCCACCCCATCGCCCGACCCGGGAGTGGCCGAGCACGCCGAGCCGGACGGGCGCGCCGAGCCGACCGAACGCGCGAGCGGGCAGCGCGGGTGCGGCGGACGCTGCACCGGCCGCCCGGGCGCCGAGGTACGCCTCACGATCAGCGCCTCGACCCTGCTGGGCCTGGACGACCAGCCCGCCGACCTCGACGGGTACGGACCGATCGACGCCGTCCGCGCCCGCGCCCTCGCAGCCGGCGGGGTCTGGCGGCGGGTTGTCACCGACCCGGTCACGGGCCAGGTGCTGGACGTCGGACGCACGCGCTACCGCCCACCGCCGCCCTCGCCGAGCACGTCCGCACCCGCGACGGGACCTGCGCGGCGCCCGGGTGCACGGTCCCGGCCCGGCGCGCCGACCTGGACCACACCACCGCGTACCACCCCCACCCCGGCGCCGACCCCGCCGAGCCCCTGGGCCGCACCGACGCCGACAACCTCGGACCCCTGTGCCGGCGCCACCACCGCCCCAAGACCGACGGCGGGTACCGCCTGCGCCAGGTCAGCGCCGGACTGTTCGAGTGGGTCACCCCCACTGGCCACCGGTACCTCACCCGCCCCGGCACCGGCCGGAGCCACGACGCCACCACCGACCCCCACGACGCACCCCCGCCGTTCTAGCCGCGGGTCCGGACGTCGTGGCGGCACGGGTGTTGTGGGTGGCGGGCCGTAGGCTGGGGCTGTGTACGAGGGCGCGGTCCAGGACCTGATCGACGAGCTGGGGCGGCTGCCCGGCGTCGGTCCCAAGAGCGCGCAGCGGATCGCGTTCCACATCCTCGCGGCGGACCCGACGGACGTGCGCCGCCTGGTCGACGCGCTCACCGAGGTCAAGGCCAAGGTCCGGTTCTGCGTGCAGTGCGGCAACGTCGCGGAGGAGGACCTCTGCCGGATCTGCCGCGACCCGCGCCGGTCGCCTGCGGTGCTGTGCGTGGTCGAGGAGCCGAAGGACGTCGTCGCGATCGAGCGCACCCGGGAGTTCCGCGGGAGGTACCACGTGCTCGGCGGCGCCATCAACCCGATCGCGGGTGTCGGGCCGGACGACCTGCGGATCAAGGACCTCATGACGCGGCTGGCCGACGGCACCGTGACCGAGGTGATCCTGGCGACGGACCCGAACGTCGAGGGCGAGGCGACCGCGACGTACCTGGCGCGGCTGCTCGTGCCGATGGGCCTGACGATCAGCCGCCTGGCCTCGGGGCTGCCGGTGGGCGGCGACCTGGAGTACGCCGACGAGGTCACGCTCGGCCGGGCGTTCGAGGGCCGGCGGCGCATCAGCGCCTGACCTCCGGCGTCTCCTCCCGGGTCGCTGTCCGGTTTGTCCGCTCGGGTCGGACGGCATGAGCGTGTCGCGGCCGTCGGCGGGCGCGTCGCGATGCGGAGGGGCAGCATGGCCCCCGTGACCGCACCCGAGGACGACCTGCGCGTGGCGACCGACTCGGCCCAGGTGGACGACCTGGCGCTCGACCCGGAGGCCGCCGACCTGCGCGCCGTGGCGGACTCGACGGCGCGGGAGTGCCGGGCGTTCCTGACGACGGTCACCGAGGTCGCCTCGGGCAGCAACCCGGACGCCGCGATCCCGCTGCTGCTGCTCGCCGTGTCGGACGTGCTGTCGGTCGGTGCGCGGCTGGGGGCGATCGTGGACGTGGTCCCGACGGACCGGTTCGAGCCGGACGTCGGCCCGGACCCCGACGTCGAGCCGCTGCGCGCCGCGCTGGCGAACGTGCTCGACGGGGTGGACGAGTACGCCGAGGTGGTGGACCCGGTCCTCGGCGGCGAGGTCACCGCGTCGACGCTGTCGGGCGACCTGGTGGCGGTGGCGGGCGCGCTCGTGCAGGGCCTGCGGCACCACGACCGCGGCCACGTGCTGGAGGCGCTGTGGTGGTGGCAGTTCTCCTACCTGTCGACGTGGGGCGAGCGGGCGGCGAGCGTGCTCCGCACCCTGCAGACGCTGCTGGCGCACCTGCGGCTGGACGTGGACGACGACGTGGCGGCCGAGGCGGAGTACGACGCGCTGCAGCCCTGACACCCCCGGCGGACCGGAACGGCGCGGCACACCTGGCCGGCGGCCGCCCCCGGGCGGGGTCGCTCAGCCCACGGTCCAGCCGCTGAGGTCTCCCCGGGTGCGGTAGCCGAGCTTCCGCAGCGCGCGGCTCATGTGGTTCTCGACGGTGCGGACGCTCAGGTGCAGCCGCTCGGCGATCTCCCGGTTGCTGAGGCCGTCGCGCCCGAGGGCCGCCACCTCGCGCTCCCGCTCCGACAGCGGCTCGGCGCGCGCCGGCGGCGGCAGGTCCGGGACGGCGCCGTCGTCCAGCCCGAGCAGCCGGCGCGCGGCGGCGGCGAGCGGGCGGGTCACGCGCGGCCGGATGCGGGGCAGCGCGGCGGCGGTGGCGGCCTCGTCGCGGTCGGCGACGGCGAGCTGGAGGTCGAGGTACGGGTCGAGCAGCGGCAGCACGACGCCCCGCCGGACGGCGCGGACGGTCGCGGCGCGGTCGGGGGTGAGCGCCGGCGGGGCGAGCGCCCAGGTGAGCAGGGCGGGCTGCCGGAGGCCGGCCTCGGCGTAGGAGGACCCGGCGCGCCAGGCGATCTCGGCACCGGTCGCGGGGTCGCCGTCGGCCCCGGCGACCGCGACCGCGCCGACGACGCGCAGCGAGCGGACCAGCGGCCGGTAGAGCTTCGGGGTCTTCTCGAGCTCGCGCAGCAGCGCCCGGGCCAGGTCGACGTGCCCGGCACCGACCTGCAGCACCGTCCCGATGGCGAGCCCGCGCCGGTAGTAGGTGGTCTCCACCGGTCCGGCGGGTCCGAGGCGCAGGGCGGTGCTGAGCACCCGCCAGGCGGCGTCGATCTCGCCGGAGAAGCAGAGCACCTCCGCCAGGACGGTGGCGTGCACCCGGATGCCGAACGCGTCGTAGGCGTCGTACGCGGAGCTGAGCAGCACGCGCTCGTGCTGCTCGGCCTCGTCCAGCCGCCCGAGCAGACCCAGGCACTCGCCGCGCAGGGCCGCGCGGTAGTGCCGGACCTCGTCGGCGTCACGACCGGCGACGCCCTCCCCGGCGACGCCGGCACCGGCACCGGCCCGGTCGGCGGCGTCGGCCCGGTCGAGGACGGCCAGGCCGAGGTCGGGGCGGCCGGACTCCAGGAGCGCGGCGGCGCGCAGCAGCTCAGGGGCACCGCGGAGCCGGGGGACGGCCACGGTCGGCGCCTCGGCGGCCGCGACCTCCTCGGCGGGCCGGCCGTCCCGGATCTCGGTGACGAGCTGCTGCTTGAGGTCCTCCAGGGCGACGAGCCGGGCGAGCGCATCGTCGGCGGGGACGGTCCGCGCCCGCCCACGGCCGTCGGCGGCGACCAGTCCGTC
>NZ_JAANNB010000073.1:0-6340 GCF_011603975.1 Cellulomonas sp. IC4_254
CCCCGCACGCTCCGCGCCTGCTTCGCCGGCCGGGCAGTTGATGTCCCCACCGTGGGCTTCGAGGGGACATCAGCTGCCCGCTCGACGAGTGGCTGCGGGCCGGTCAGCGGGTCAGCGGCGGACGATCGCCGTGCCCGCGGAGCGGTCGTGCAGGCCGCGGCCGTCGGCGTCCCAGACCACCGCGGGGATGACGAGGCAGAGCAGGACGGTGCGGACCACCGCCAGCAGCAGGTTCGGGGGCGCGTCCGGGCCGGGGTCCGCCACCGGGGCGCCGGGGCGCTCGAGGAGCGTCTGCGGCGGCCGCACCCGGCGCACCCGGATGCCGAGCAGCCGGTGCCCCAGCGTGCCGCCGACGGTGCCGACCAGCAGCACGTTCTCCACGGCGAACACCGCCAGCGTGCCGAGCTGCTGCGCGTCGGCGGGCAGGAACACGTTGGCGATCGCCAGGCAGGCGAACCAGTCGATCAGCAGCGCGATCAGCCGGCGTCCGAGCGGCGCGAGCGAGCCGCTCCCCGTGGCGGGCAGCCCCAGTCGGCTGCCGCTCGGCGCACCGCCGTTCCCCACGGGCGGGCCCTCGAGCCACGAACCGACGTCCTCGCGATCGACCATGCGTCAACGGTAACCGGCCGGCGTGCGCACCCGGGCGGGCGGCGTCACGTGCCCGCAACACGGATCCGGGGTCACGTAACACGGGCGAAACAATCGGTACACCGCAGGGAAACTGGGCACCCCTAACCTCGTCGGAGCCCGGTGAGGGCACGTCAACCCGAGGAGCAGCGGATGTTCAGCACGCCAGAGGAAGTCCTGGCCTTCATCAAGAACGAGGACGTCAAGTTCGTCGACGTCCGGTTCTGCGACCTGCCCGGCGTGATGCAGCACTTCAACGTGCCCGCCGCGTCCGTGGACGAGAGCTTCTTCGTCGAGGGCCAGATGTTCGACGGGTCGTCGATCCGCGGCTTCCAGGCGATCAACGAGTCCGACATGAAGCTCCTGCCGGACGTGACGACGGCGTTCGTCGACCCGTTCCGCGCGGAGAAGACCCTCGTGCTGAACTTCCACATCGTCGACCCGTACACCGACGAGCCCTACAGCCGCGACCCCCGCCAGGTCGCCGCCAAGGCCGAGGCGTACCTGCGCTCGACCGGCATCGCGGACACGGCGTTCTTCGCCCCCGAGGCCGAGTTCTACATCTTCGACGACGTGCGCTTCGAGACGAAGCAGAACGCCGCGTTCTACTCCATCGACTCCATCGAGGCCGCCTGGAACACGGGCCGCGTCGAGGAGGGTGGCAACCTCGGCCACAAGACGCCCTACAAGGGCGGCTACTTCCCCGTCCCGCCGGTCGACCACTTCGCCGACCTGCGCGACAAGATCTCGCTCCAGCTGGACGCCCTCGGCCTCGAGGTCGAGCGCGCCCACCACGAGGTCGGCACCGCCGGCCAGGCGGAGATCAACTACCGCTTCGACACGCTCGCCAAGTCCGCGGACAAGGTGCAGCTGTTCAAGTACGTGGTGAAGAACGTCGCGCACGCCGACGGCCGCACCGCGACCTTCATGCCGAAGCCGCTGTTCGGCGACAACGGCTCGGGCATGCACGTGCACCAGTCCCTGTGGAAGGACGGCAAGCCGCTGTTCTTCGACGAGAAGGGCTACGGCGGCCTGTCCGACATCGCCCGCTGGTACATCGGCGGCCTGCTCAAGCACGCGCCGTCGCTGCTGGCCTTCACCAACCCGACGGTGAACTCCTACCACCGCCTGGTCCCGGGCTTCGAGGCGCCGGTCAACCTGGTGTACTCGGCCCGCAACCGCTCCGCGTGCATCCGCATCCCGGTGACCGGTTCGAACCCGAAGGCCAAGCGCATCGAGTTCCGCGTGCCGGACCCGTCGTCGAACCCGTACCTGTGCTTCGCGGCCATGCTGATGGCGGGCCTCGACGGCATCCAGAACCGGATCGAGCCGCCGGAGCCGGTCGACAAGGACCTGTACGAGCTGCCCCCGGAGGAGCACGCGCTCATCCAGCAGGTCCCGGGCTCGCTCGGCGAGGTCCTGGACAACCTCGAGGCCGACCACGACTGGCTGACCGCCGGCAACGTGTTCACCCCGGACCTCATCCAGACCTGGATCGACTACAAGCGGTCCGCGGAGATCGACCCGATCCGGCTGCGCCCGCACCCGCACGAGTTCGAGCTCTACTACGACGTCTGATCGGCTGCTCCCGGTCAGCACGCAGCGAGGGGCGTCTCCCGTCAGGGAGGCGCCCCTCGTGGCGTCCCCGGGGTTCGATGCGGGAGGGCGGGCGGCTGGGAGGAGCCCCTGCGCTCGATGTCGACGCAGCTCGTGGTCATCCGGCATGGTCGCCTCACGACGACGAGGCTGATCGTCCCGCCTTCCTCAGCACCCGTTCGTCAAGGCGCTTCCTCGCAAACCCCGCTTACACCGCTCAGGCCGTGAGGCGCGTCCTCCGTACCCATGACTGCCGCCGCACCGGCGCGACCAGCAGGCGGAGGCCGCGCCGCGGCGCACTGTCGGCGCCAGCAGCGGCGATCGTCTCATGACGCCGAACTGACGACGTTGACTACCTACCTAGGACGGAGCGCCCGACTCACCGCGGCGCGCCAGATGTCGCGCTTACCCCCGTGTGTGCCACGTGGCTCCGCTGCCCTCGCCGCTCAAGTACGCACAGCGAGCACTCATATCTGCTGGTAGGTGGCCTGTCCGACTGCGTCACGCCCCACGATCAGGGCCGGGGCCACCGCGCGTCGGCTCGGTACTGCGGCACCGCCGCGTCCAGGACTCGGCGCCACCCGACGCACGTCGCACTCCGTGCGGTACTCGGCGATCCCCACCACGGCCACGACCGACCGAGAGGGAGCGACGCCATGACGTTCGTGTGGGAAGAGACCACCGCCGAGGACCGGGAGTTCATCGAGTCACTCCACATCCCGAACACTCGGGGTCCCGGTTCGAAATTCGTCGAACTCGACTCGCACGGGGCAGTGAACAGGTCCGCTGGGCAGTTCCTCCTGGAGGTCGGTGGAGGCTTGCACACAGAGATCCCCGAGTGCTGGGTGCTCGTCGACGGCATCGACCTGGCATTCGCGCAGAGCCCGCCGGTGGCGAAACTGTCCAGTCCGCGCTTCACGCGTCTTGTGATCAGCCGGGTCTTCATCACAGCCTCCCTGGCGGCCCGCCGCTCACCGGACGAGGTCTGGGGCGCGATCCGAGCCGGCCTGACAGCGCTTCACTCCCGTGGACGGACGGACTTCTCGGTTCAGTTCGCCGGTACACCTGACATCGCGGTGGAGACCCGGTGACCGCCGCGCCAACCCTGGTCGACATCGGACGACCTCTCGACGCTCGGAGTCGCGCGCTCCGACATCGAATCGTCACCGTTCTCGTCCTGGCGCTCCTGGCGTGCATCGGGGTCACTCCGACCACCGCTCGCGCAGCCAGCCCTGCCGGCGCCATCACGTCGTGGGTCGACTCGTTCGCGCGCGAGCACGGCACGCCCGTCAGCGGCTCGGCCCTCGACGAATTCGTCTCAGGCGTGCGTCAACGGATCCTCGATCTCGGCGTCACGCCGCCACGCGCAGACACGTCGCTCATCGTCTACACCGGAGTCGTCGACGACATCCCGGCGTGGAAGCTAGCGGAAGCGTTAGCAAACACCGGCCCCTACCACTTCATCAGCTCCACCCCAGCGGGCGCCGCCATCTCGGACGAGAAGTTGCGGAAGGCGATCAGCGCCGCTGTCGGCAACGACATCGACCTCGTCGAACGGATCTACGGCTGGTCCGGGTCGAGGCTCGCCCCCGATCTGGGCCTCGCCCTCGACGACGCCGTGTCCGAGCGCCTGGTCTCGAACGCGCGCGGTCGAGTGATCCCGCTGCTCCCCGGATGGGCGAGCGACCCCAAGACCAACGGCGTCTTCTTCCGCACCGAGCTCCCCGCGCTGCTGCGCAACCCCCACGTTACGCACATCGGATCGATCCCCATGTCGACACTGCGCGAGCTCGGCAGCAACGTCGACGAGATCGCCCGCATCGTCGGTCACGAGAGCTCGCGGTTCGTCGCGGAGCTGGACATCGTCACTGCGAAGGGTGCGGACGACGCGGTAGAGGTGATCCGTGCGGGCCCACGCGGTCAGGTTCCCTCTGGTGGCGGCACGCTCCGCCCGGGCCACGTCGTCATCGGCCTCCCGGACGACGCGGCCGTCGTCAAGTGGCTCGGCAACAACAATCCGCAGGCCCCGAAGTTCCTCCAGGCATCGCCGGCAGCACAGTACGAGAGCCGGGTTGTGGCGAAGGCGTTCACGGAGGCAGCCGCCGCCCCGAAAGGGAATCAGAGCCCGACGGTGCGCACGGTGGTCTCGAGATACCTCCCCGTCGCGAACGCGGCGGGCAACGCGCTCGGCGTTGTCAGCACGGTGTACCTCGCCGGCCAGATGGCGACGGCGTTCGGCGACTCGATCGACCTGTTCCACCAGGGACGCGTCGACGAGGCCCGCGCCATGATGCAGCACAACATGCGGACCTTCGGGTTCGGCTTCGGGTTGTCCATGGGGATCGGGGGCGCGTTCGCGATGCTCACGGGTGCGGGGTGGCTCGTCCTCGGGTTCGAGGCCGGGGTCCTCGGGGTGGGTCTCGCGGTGATGTGGTTCGCCGACGGGATCATGGGAGGCGTGATCGGGCAGCGGGCCGCTGCTATCCATGCGCTCTCGGAGGAGGCGGGCGGAGCGGTCCAGCCGGCACCGCGAGACCCGATCGTCCTCGACATGGCAGACGACGGGTTCGCCCCGACCGGGTTGGCGGACGGCACTCATTTCGACCTGGACGCGAACGGTTTCGCCGAGAAGATCAACTGGGTCCAGGACGACGACGTGATCCTGGCACGCGATCTCAACGGCAACGGCATCATCGACAACGGCCTCGAGGTCTTCGGGGACCACACCCGGCTCGTCGATGGCACGCGCGCGACCAGCGGTTTCGAGGCCCTGTCCGAGCTGGACTCCGACGGCGACGGCGCCATCACCCCGGCCGACGACGCCTGGGACGAGCTGCTGATCTGGGACGACCGGACGAACCCCGGACGCACCGATCCTGGCGAGCTGAGCTCACTCGAGGACCACGGGATCACCGCCATCGAGCTCGAGGGCGAGGACCTCAACGAGCTCACCGAGGCGGGCGTCCTGATCGGGCGGGTGACCAACGTGTCACTGTCCGACGGGCGGGTGATCGAGGCTGCGGAGTACTGGGTGCAGTCTCGGTTGCACGACACCATCGAGCTCGGGATCGGCGACGAGGACGCGCTCGCCGGCCTGGACGACGTGCCGAACATCCCGGCGATCGGCAACATCCCGTCGCTGCACCGCGCCATCGCGGCCGACGGCAGCGGCACGGTCCGCGGCCTCGTGGAGGAGTTCGACGCGACGACAGACGTCGACGAGCGGAACGCAGCGGTCGAGCGACTGCTGCTCACCGTCACCGGTGGCGACCAGGTCGCCCCGAACTCCCGCGGGGGCAACGTGAACGCCCAGCACCTCGCTGCGATCGAGAAGGTCATCGGCGAGCCGTGGGTCGGAAGGAACGGGACGAACCCGAACGCGCCTGCCGGGCAGCTGCTCAACGCCGCCTGGGGACAGCTGATGGAGGTCTACTACAGCGAGCTCCTCTACCGGATGCACCTGCTGCCCGCTGTGCCGCTCCTGAACGGTTACCTCGTGCGCGAGGACGGCTCGCTCGACACCGATCACATCTCGGCGGTGGTCCTCGACATGGGATCCGAACACCCGGACCAGCTCCGACTGGTGCAGGACGTCGCTCGGTACCTCAAGTACCTGCACGGTGGGGGTGTCCACGGGTTCAGCTCCTACCGCGAGACCGTCGGCAAGGTGTCGCCTGCGCTCGACCAGGCGATCACGGGTGCAGCCGGGATCGCCGTGTTCGGCACCGAGGGTCCCGACCGGCTCTCGACGACCGCGACGAGGACGGTGCTGTACGGCAACGGGGGCGACGACGTCCTGAGTGGTGGCGCGACGAACGACATGCTCGTGGGCGGTGATGGTGACGATCATCTCGCGGGCGGCGCCGGCACCGACACCTACGTGCTGAGCACCGGCAACGACACCATCGCCGACACCGGGAACGACTCGATCGTGACGATGCCCCCCGGCCTGGCACCCCAGGACGTCACCGTCACCCGCACGGGCAACCACCTGCTGCTGACCCACCCCGAAGGATCAGTCACCTTCCAGAACTGGTACGTCTACGCCGAGACCAACAAGAACTACCCCCTGGCCTACAAGGGCACGTTCCAGTTCGACGACGGCACCACCTGGGAC
>NZ_JAANNB010000073.1:6439-16653 GCF_011603975.1 Cellulomonas sp. IC4_254
GAGACCAACAAGAACTACCCCCTGGCCTACAAGGGCACGTTCCAGTTCGACGACGGCACCACCTGGGACCGCGAGACCATCGAGAACGACGTCCGGTTCACCATCACCGGCACCGACGACGACGACACCCTCACCTCGGTGCCCTACAGCCCCACCACCATGCACGGACTCGACGGCAACGACACCATCACCGCCGGCACCGGACCCACCACCATCCACGGCGGACCCGGCAACGACACCCTGCGCGGCGGACCCGGCCACGACCACCTCTACGGAGGGGATGGGGACGACAGGCTGCATGGCGGTGTCGGCGACGACGTCCTGGCGGGTGGGGCAGGTGACGACTACCTCGAGGGCAGCGCGGGCACCGACACCTACGTCCTGCGTAGCGGCGACGACACCATCGTCGACTCGAACACGGACTCCGTGGTCCGCATGCCGAGTGGTGTCTCCCCTCAGGACGTCGAGGTCACCAAGTCCGGCAACGACCTCGTGCTGTCACATGGACGGGGCTCGGTGACGTTCAAGCACTGGTACCTGTACGGCGTGACGACCGCCAACTACCGGAACACCTACAAGGGCACGTTCCACTTCGGCGACGGCACCACCTGGGACCACAACGCGATCGCCGGCGTCGTCGGGTGAGGTGACCGGGTCCAGCACGCAGCGAGGGGCGTCTCCCGTCAGGGAGGCGCCCCTCGTGGCGTCCCGGGGCCGGAGGGTCGAGACTGGGAACCGTCCCACCCCGTCCCCCGCACCCCTGGGAGTCCTGTGCTCACCGTCAACGCCTACGCCGCCCCGTCCGCGACCGAGCCGCTCGTCCCCGTGACGATCGAGCGCCGCGACGTCGGCCCGAAGGACGTGCTGATCGAGATCCGCTACGCCGGCGTCTGCCACTCCGACATCCACACCGTCCGCGGCGACTGGGGGCCGATCACGTACCCGCAGGTCGTCGGACACGAGATCGTCGGCGTCGTGGCCGAGGTCGGTGCCGAGGTCACCCGGCACGCCGTCGGCGACCGGGTCGGCGTCGGCTGCATGGTCAACTCCTGCCGCGAGTGCGAGAACTGCCGGGCGGGCCTCGAGCAGTACTGCCTCGAGGGCAACACCCAGACGTACGCGTCGGTCGACCGCGACGGCACCATCACGCAGGGCGGGTACTCGACGCACGTCGTGGTCGACGAGGACTTCGTGCTCCGCGTGCCCGAGGCGATCCCGTTCGACAAGGCCGCGCCGCTGCTGTGCGCCGGGGTGACGACGTACTCCCCGCTGGCGCACTGGGGTGCCGGCCCGGGCAAGAAGGTCGCGGTCGTCGGCATGGGCGGCCTCGGCCACATGGCGGTCAAGCTCGCGCACGCCATGGGCGCCGAGGTCACCGTGCTGTCCCGGACCCTGAGCAAGAAGGCCGACGGCCTCGAGCTCGGCGCGGACCACTACTTCGCGACCGAGGACCCGGCGACGTTCGCCGAGCTCGCGAACACGTTCGACCTCATCGTCAACACCGTCTCCGCGGTCGTCGACCTGGGCGCGTACCTGTCGCTGCTCCGGCTGGACGGCACCCTGGTGAACGTCGGCGCGCCCGGCGAGCCGCTGCCCGTCCAGGTGTTCACGCTGTTCGGCAACCGCCGCTCGTTCGCCGGGTCGAGCATCGGCAGCATCGCCGAGACCCAGGAGATGCTGGACTTCTGCGCCGAGCACGGCATCGCGCCCGAGACCGAGCTGATCGCGGTCGACGAGGTCAACGAGGCGTACGAGCGCGTGCTGCGCTCGGACGTGCGGTACCGGTTCGTCATCGACGTCGCGACGCTGGCCTGAGCCGCCCCGGGGAACCGGCCACGCCTCGCGCCGCACGACCGTAGAGTCCCCCGTCATGGGGCAGGACCGCATGGCCGACGTGCAGCTCGTCGAGGACCTCGCCGAGCCGCAGGACGACCCGCGCCCGCCGTCGGCCGTCGCCCGGCGCGCCCGGGCGCTCCTGCGCCGCTGGTGGCCGCTCCCGGTCGCGGTGGTGCTGGCGCTCGTCGCGGTCCCTGTGGTCGCCGACCACCGGGCCGGGGCGCGCGCGGACCGGCTCCGCGCGACCCCGGGGGTCCTGAGCGAGACCGTCACGGCCCCGCTGGCGGCGACGCCCTGGGGCGGCGGTGACGGCGACGGCGACACCATGGGGGTCCTGTCCTCGGGGACGCGAACCTCGGACGGCCTGGTCGCGGGCGTGCTGGTCCCCGGGCCGGGCACGCCCGCCGGGGTCGTCGCGCTCGACGCCGGCACGGGCGCGGAGGTGTGGCGCGTCGAGATCGGCGCCCTGCCGACGGAGGACGGCTACACGCGCACCGCGGCGTGCTCGTCCGGCGGCGACGAGCCGGCCGACACGCTGTGGTGCACCGTGACCGACGGGCCGGGCGGTGACCGCGGCCCCGTGACGACGCGCCTGTTCCGGGTCGACCTGGCGGACCGGGCCGCGACCGTGCTCCGCGAGCTGGACCCGCGGGCCGAGGCGGTCGTGGTCGGGGACGTGCTCGTCGTCGCGGCCCGCCAGGACGGCGGCGTGCTGCTGGTCGGCAGCGGCCTCGCCGGCGGCGCCGAGCGGTGGCGCACGGAGCTGCCCGACGTGGTCGACGAGATGTACTCCAGCGGGTGGGCCCACGAGCAGGCCGGGCACGTCGTGGTGCAGGGCGACGAGGAGACGTGGGCGGTCGACCCCGCGGACGGACGCGTCGAGGCGCACGAGGACGCGCTGTACGCGGCGCGCCGGGACGCGCTCGTGGGCGTCCCCGACTCCGGCCCGGCGCGGCTGCTCGGCGCGGACGGCGCCGGGACGGCCACCGCCGAGGGGTACCCGCTGTACCTCTACCCGGACGACGGCTCCGCACCGGGGATGCAGCCGGTCCTCGCGCAGGACGGGACGCGCTCGGTGCTCCGGGGCGTCGACACGGCGACCGGCGACATCCGGTGGGAGCGCGCGAGCGAGCCGAGCCCGCGCAGCGGGTACCTGCTGCTCGAGGGGGTGCTCTACGGGAGCGACACCGAGACGGTCTGGGCGGTCGACGCCGCGACGGGCGAGGGGCTGTGGTCCGTCGCGGCGGACCCGGCCGAGGGGTCGTGGGTGATGACCGACGGCCGGCACCTGCTGCGGTCCGAGCAGGCGGACGACGCCGCGGCGCCGACCCTGTCCGCGTACGACCTGGGCTCCGGCCGCCGGGCGTGGACCACCCCGCTCCCCGGCGAGGTGCAGGCGCTGTGGCCGGTGGACGGGGTGCTGTACGGGTACGGCGGCGACGGGAGCCAGGTGTTCCGCGTCGGGTGACGGCGGGGGCGCACGGCGCGCGGGGGCCTACGAGGCGCCCAGGGCCAGCAGGTCCTCGACGGGTGCCAGGTCGACCAGGCCCCGCGCCCGCCGCGCCAGGTCCTCGTCCACCGCGACGAGCACGTCCGCCTGCAGCCGGGCGACCGCCACGTACTCGGCGGGCGCGACGTCGTCCCAGCCCTGCTCGGCGGCGATCCGCCAGGCCACGGCCCGGGACACCCGGTCGCCGAGCAGCCGCACCCGCAGGGTCGTCACCCCGTCGAGCAGCCGCTCGGCCCGCGCGGGGTCGAGCGTGCCCGCGCGCACGTCCCGGTAGAGCAGGCCCATCGCCTGGGAGCGCAGCAGGTTCGGCGCCACGAGCTGCTGCCCGTCCGGCACGGTGAAGCCCGCCGCGACCAGCCGGAGCGCTGCGGCGGCGTCGATCGCGAACCGGGTCATCGCGGGTCCCCCTCGTGCCCGCCGAGCCGGGCCCACTCCCCCTCGGACACCACCTCGACCGTCCCGCCGGCCACGACGATCGCCGTCTGCTCGTCGATCGCGTACCCGGGGACGCCGCCGAGCCCCGCCGCCCACCGCTCGGCGGCCGCCATCGTGTTGGTCGGGAACGCGTCCAGGTGCGGGAAGATCCCGAACGGCACGACCCCGAGCGCGCTGTCGTCCGGCGCGTCGGCCCACTCGACGAACATCTCCCCCACCCGCGGCGCCATGACCATGCTGCCCGCGCTGACGCCGACCCACACCAGGTCGGGCAGGCCGGGCAGCAGGTCCACCAGCCCGGACTCCCGCACCCAGTGCGCGAGGTAGGTGGCGTCGCCGCCGTCGACGAGGAGCACGTCGGCGTCCCGGACCCACGGCGCCCACCGCTCGGGGCCGATGGTCGGGAGCGCGGTCAGCTCCAGCACCCCGAGCGACGCCCAGCCGAGGCCGGTCAGGTGCTCGAAGCCCGGCTCGGCGGCGACCAGGCCCCGCACCGACGCCGGGCCGCACAGCGGGTGCCCCCACTGCGCGGTCGGGACGACCAGCGCGCGGCACTCGGCGACGGGCCGCGGCAGCAGCCGCTCCAGCGCCGCGCGGATGCTCGGGTTGGTGACGCCGCCGGACGTCAGCAGGAGCTGCACGGGACCTCCCGGGTCGTCGGTCGTGGCCGTACCCATCGTGCACCCGCGCGCGTGTCGGCGGCGTGCGGCAGCATGGCCCGGTGAGCAGCGAGGTGACGGCCCCGCGCCTGCGCGCCGAGCCGAGCATCGCGCACCTGGACGCCGACGCCTTCTTCGCGTCGGTCGAGCAGGCGCAGCGCCCGTCGCTGCGGGGACGCCCGGTGCTGGTCGGCGGCACCGGCCCGCGCGGCGTGGTCGCCGCGGCGTCCTACGAGGCCCGGACGATGGGCGTGCGGTCGGCGATGTCGATGGCGAGCGCCCGGCGCGCCTGCCCGCAGGCGACGGTCGTGGTGCCCCGGTTCGACGCGTACTCCGCGTTCTCGGCCCGGATCATGGCGGCGCTGCGGGAGCGCACCGACGCGGTCGAGCCGCTGAGCATCGACGAGGCGTTCGCCGACCTCGGGACCGTGCGCCCCGGCCCCGACGGCTGGCCCGGCGTCGCCCGGGACCTGCGCGAGCGCGCCGTCGACCTGGCCGGCGTGCCGGTGTCCGTCGGGATGGGCCGGTCGAAGCTCGTCGCCAAGCTCGCGTCCGCGGCCGCCAAGCCCGCCGGGGTCGTGGTGGTCGCGCCGGACGACGAGGACGCGTTCCTGCTGCCGATGCCGGTGCGGTCGCTGTGGGGCGTCGGCCCGGTGTCCGCGGAGCGGCTGGAGAAGATCGGCGTGCGGACCGTCGAGGACCTGCGCGGCCAGCCGCTCGACACCCTGACGATGGTGCTCGGCGAGGCCGCCGGGTCGAACCTGTTCCGGGTCGCGCGCGGCTGGGACGACCGGCCGGTCGCGGAGACCCGGGAGCGGAAGTCCGCCGGCGCCGAGCACACGTTCGAGCGCGACCTGCACGGGCGCGCCGAGGTCGCGGCCCAGCTGCCCGCCGTCGCGGAGCAGGCGTTCGCCCGGCTGGAGCGGCACGGCGGTGCCGCGCGGACGGTGACGGTGAAGGTGCGGTTCGCCGGGTTCAGCACGGTGACCCGCGCGGTGTCGCTGCCCTCGCCGACGGCCGACCGGGCGGCGCTGCACGAGGCGGCGGCCCGGGCGCTCGACCTCGTCGAGCTGACCGAGCCGGTGCGGCTGCTCGGGGTCGCGTTCAGCGGGCTGTCGGAGCACGCGCAGCTCATGCTCGACCTGGCGGGACCGGCGGGTGCGGCGGGTGCGGCAGGGTCGGCGGGTGCCGCGGGCGCGGCCGGGTCGCCGGCGGACGCCGACGACGCCGAGGCGCTGCGCCCCGTCGCCCGGCGCCGCCGCGGCCGGCTCCGGGTCGAGGACGCCGCCCCGGGCCTCGACGTCCGGCACCCGACGCACGGGCGGGGCTGGGTGGTGAACACGCGCGACGACGGCCGGGTGGCGGTCCGGTTCGAGACCGCCGCCACCGGGCCCGGCCGGCAGATCTGGCTGGACCCGGTGACGGAGGAGGTCGAGCTGGTCGGCGCGCTCGGCCCGGACGGCGCGGAGCTGCCCGACGCCGCCGCGGCGGACGACCCGGACGGCGAGGACACCTAGAGCACGAGCAGCGGGAGGTCAGGGTCCGCCCCGTGCGCTGCCCGCACGGGGCGGGTCGGGCCAGGTCTCGTCGAACCTGGCCACCGCGGCGAGCAGGCTGAGGCCCCGTCGCGCAGCACGACCACCGACCCCGCCCGCTGCCGGGCGCGTGTCGGGGGCCGATGCCAGGATCAGGACATGCGGATCAGACATCAGGTGACGGTGTTCGACACGGCGGACCTGGCGACCGAAAGCGCGTTCTGGGCCGGCGTCCTCGGGGGGACGGTCGAGCCGGACGACGACTGGCACATGCTCGTCGTCGACGGCGAGCCGCGGATGGGCTTCCAGCTGGCCCCGAACCACGTCCGGCCGGACTGGCCGGACGGCGAGCAGCAGCAGATCCACCTGGACCTGTACGTCGAGGACCTGGCGGAGGCGCACGCGCACGTGACCGGGCTCGGCGCGCAGCTGCTGCAGCCGGCGGAGGACCCCGACGCGGCGGAGGGCTTCCAGGTGTACGCCGACCCGTCGGGGCACCCGTTCTGCCTGTGCTGGTGACGGCGCGTCACACCCTCGCGGTCACGAGCACGTGCTCGCGCTCCGCGAGGTGCCGGGCGACCGCCACCGGGTCGGTGCGGGCCGACAGGTAGCCGAGGTACCCGTCGGGCCGGATGAGCGCGGCGCCGTCGTGCCCGATGCCGTACCGGGTGGCGACGACACCGCCGGGGTCGACGAGCACGGGCCCGTCCGCGGACCCGTCGTGGGTCGGGGCGGCTGCCGGCCGCACGGGGACCACCGTGCCCAGCCCGCCGAGCACGCCACGCAGCCGCTCGTGCGCCGTCCGGGACAGGCAGGTGGTCAGCAGCAGGTGGCCGGGCCGGCGCAGCAGGTCGCCGACCCGGGCCGGGCCACCCGCGGCGTCGAACAGCCCGGCGGGGTCCGGGGCGTGGTCGCCGGGGCACGCGCCGCGCACGCCGTCGCCGCCACCCACCACCAGGCTCCGCCGGTACCGCAGCCGCACCTCGGCCATGTTCGCCGCGACCGCCTCGCCGACCGCAGGCAGGTGCCCCAGCAGCAGCAGGCCGACGTCGCGCAGGTGGGCGCGCGGCCCCTGCGTGGCGACCGCGTGCGTGAGCCGGGTGGTCTGGCGCACGACCGCGGCGCCGACCGGGTGCCGCTCCGCGTGGTAGCTGTCGAGCAGCGCGTCGCCGGCGCGCCCGGTGCTCACCAGCGCGAGCTTCCACGCGAGGTTCACCGCGTCCTGCATGCCGGTGTTCATCCCCTGGCCGCCCGCCGGGCTGTGCACGTGCGCGGCGTCCCCCGCGAGCAGCACCCGGCCGTGCCGGTACCGGGCGACCTGGCCGTGGTGGATCTCGAACCCGACGAGCCAGCGCGGGTCGCTCAGCCGCCAGTGCTCGCCCATCCGGTCGTCAACCAGCCGCTGCACCTCGTCCAGCGTCGGCTCCACGGCCGCGCCCGCGGAGCCCGCGCCCGGCGACCGCGCGCCCGGCGGCCGCGACCCCGGGGCCGGCACCTGGACCAGGAACCGGGTCCGCCCGTCCGGCATCGGGAACGCGCCGGACACGCCGTCGGCGCCCGCGAACAGCCGGATCGTGTCCGGCGCGAGCGTGGTCGCGGCGGCGACGTCGGCGAACAGGAAGTGCTCGCCGTGGAACACCCCCTCGATCCGCTCGCCGACGGCGGCCCGCACCCGGCTGTGCCCGCCGTCCGCCCCGACGACCCAGCCGACGCGCGCGTGCTCGGTCCCCGCCGCCGAGGCGAGCGTGACGTCCACGCCGTCCTCGTCCTGCGCGAGGTCGGTGAGCTCGACGCCGCGCTCGACGGCCACCCCGAGCCGCGCGGCCAGGCCGGCCAGCACCGCCTCGGTCACCGGCTGCGGGGTGTCGAGCGCGCGCGGGTACCGGGAGTCGATGCCGGCGGTGGACGCGCGCAGCCGGAGCGTGCCCGCGGCGCCCGAGCGGACCTCGACGGCGGTGATCTCGACCGCCCGGGCGGCCAGCTCGTCCAGGACGCCCATCGCCGCGAGGTGCTCCTGGGTGCGGGCGTGCACGACCACGGCCCGCGACTGGGCCGTCGGCTCGGGCAGGGCGTCGACCAGCCGGACCCTCGCCCCCTGCCGGGCCAGCTCGCACGCCGCGGTGAGCCCGACCGGCCCGGCGCCGACGACGAGCACCGTGGACGACGCTCCCCCGGTGCCGGTCATCGTGTCCCTCCGTCCGCTCCGGCCCACCGTGGCCGTGCGGCCGCCGCGCGGCCTCACCCGCGGCGGATGACCCGTCGAGTGTCCAGAAGCCGATCCGGTTCGCCCGGTATGCCCCGGGGGTTCTGGACACTCGACGGACGCGGTCAGGCCGGGAGCGAGAGCTCGCCGCGCACGATGCTGTCGCCGGAGTGCGCGGGGTCGCCGTCGAACGCCTCGGCGGACACGTCGACCACCGGGAACTCGGCCAGGTCCAGGCCGGGCGGGAGCGCGAACCGGCCCTCGTCGCCGTCGAGCACCCCGAGCGAGACGAGCCGCGTCGCCCCGGCGTCCAGCAGCCAGACCTCGCGGAACCCGTCGGCGTCCGCGTCGGTCACGCGCACCACCAGCGTCCGGCGGCCTTCGGCGTCCTCCTCGACCTGCGCGTCGCCCGACGCCGACCACCCGGGCAGCGCCTCGAGCCGGACCTCGGCGACGACCGTCTCGGCCTCGGGACGCAGCGCGGCGGAGACGGCGAGGCCACCCGCCACGCCGCCGACGACCAGGCCCGCGGCCGCGGCGGCGAGCCAGGGCCGGCGCCGGCGACGACGGGCGGGCGCGGGATCGGCGCCGGCCCGCTCGGGCCCGCCCGCCGTCGCGCCACCGTCCGCCGCGTCGCCGCGCACGACGTCGTCCCGGACCGCGCCGTCCTGCGCCGCGTCGTCCCACGCCGCGTCGTCGCGCACCGCGCGCGTCCCCGCGTCCTCCGGAGCCACGTCGTCGGCCAGCCCCAGCTCGTGGTGCACCCGGTCCCACACCGCCGCGGGCGGCGCGACCAGCCCGCCGCCGTCGCCGGCGCGCGCCACGGCGGCCGCGGCGGCGAGCGACGCGACCTCGCGCGCGCAGTCGGCGCACGCCGCGAGGTGCGCGCGCGGCGCCGCGTCGAGCGGCTCACCCAGCGCGGCGAGCGCGACGGCGTCAGGGTCGAGGTGCGGCACCGTCCACCTCCAAGCGGTCGCGCAGCCGTTGCAGGCTACGACGGATGTGGCTCTTGACCGTGCCGAGCGGCAGGTCGAGCCGCCGGGCGATCTGGTCGTGCGTGAGGTCGTCGTAGAACGCGAGCGCCAGGATGGTGCGCTGCGGCTCGCCGAGCCGGTGCAGCTCGTCGACGACGACGACGTGGTCCGCCACCCGCGCGGCCTCCGGCTCGGGCTCCCGGCCGGCCCGGGCGGCGACGGCCCGCAGGTCCCGGGCGTCCCGGCTGCGGCGGGCGAGCGCGTCCGCCACGGCGTTCCGGGTGATGCCCGTGAGCCAGGCCCGCAGCGGTCCCCGGTCGGCGCGGTAGCCGGAGCGCCCGCGCCAGGCGGCGACGAACACCTGCTGGGTGACGTCCTCGGCGTCGGCCCCCGACCCCAGCGACCGCAGGGCCACCGTGTGCACGAAGGCCGACCACCGCCGGTACGCCTCGGCGAGCGCCTGCTCGTCGCCCGCCTCGAACGCGCGCGCCAGTGCGTCGTCGTCCCACTCGGGCGGCGGGCGCAGGTGCGCGACGGGGCTGGACAGGGCGCGCCTCCTCGCGGGCCGGGTCCCGCCGCGGGTTGCGGGGGTCGCGGAGGCCATCATGTCCCCACGGGGGTCGCGGTGACCAGGACGTTGTCGGCGTAGTGCCGCGTGTCGCGGTCGAAGGTGCCGCCGCAGGTCACGAGCGCCAGCCGGGGCGGTCCGTCCCGGGTGAAGACGTCGGGCCACCGCGCTTCGTCCTTGGGGAACCGGGTCACCGCGTCGACGGCGTAGGACCGGGTGCTGCCGTCGGCGAGGGTGACCGCGACGGCGTCACCGGGCCGCACGTCGACCAGGTGCACGAACGGTCCGGTCCCGCCGGAGGCGATCGAGTCGACGTGCGCGGCGACGACGGTCGTACCGGCCGGGTCGCCGGGGTCGGCGCCGAACCGGTACCAGCCGCCGCGCTCGGCGAGCGGGGGGATCTCCATCTGCCCGTCCGGCGCGACGCCCACGGGGTCGACCGGGACGTCCACGTCGCGGCCGGCGATGACGACGCGGACCGGCGCGGTGGGCGA
>NZ_JAANNB010000074.1 GCF_011603975.1 Cellulomonas sp. IC4_254
TGCGCGGTCGGGCGAGGGCGGGGCGTACGGGTTGCTCACGCGGCCCATTCTCGCGCACGACCTCCGCACGGTCGCACCGGGCCCGCTCGCCGAGATGACGACTCTCGGCTGTCGCGGGACCGGTTCGCGCAGCCGAGAGGTGCCGTCTCGGCGGAGGTGCGCGGTTAGGGTGTGCGGTCATGGCCACCCCCAGCACCGCGCCCCGACCCGCCACGCGCGCCGCCGGCCGGCTCGTCATCCTCGTGTCGGGCGGCGGCTCGAACCTCGCCGCGCTGCTGGCGGCGCACGACGGGCCCGGCTACCCGGGGCGCGTGGTCGGCGTCGTGGCGGACCGCGCGTCCGCCGGCGCCCTGGACCTCGCGCGCGCCGCCGGCGTGCCGACCGCGGTCGTGGCGCCGGGCGACTTCGACGACCGCGCTGCGTGGGACCGCGCGCTCGCGGAGGCGATCGGGGTGTTCCGGCCCGACCTCGTCGTGTCGGCGGGGTTCATGCGGATCCTCGGCGCCGCGGTCCTCGACCGGTTCCCCGGCCGGGTCGTCAACACGCACCCCGCCCTGCTGCCCGCGTTCCCCGGGGCGCACGCGGTCCGGGACGCGCTGGCGTTCGGCGCGAAGGTCACGGGCTGCACGCTGCACGTCGTGGACGCCGGGGTGGACACCGGGCCGGTCGTCGCGCAGGTCGCGGTCCCGGTCGAGCCCGGCGACGACGAGGCGACGCTGCACGAGCGGATCAAGGTCGCCGAGCGCCGGCTGCTGGTCGACTGGGTGGGGCGGATCGTGGCGGGCGGGCTGACGGTCGACGGCCGCACGGTCACCGTCGGCTAGGAGCCGCATGGCGGGCCGGTGCAGGCGTCAGACGGGCTCCGTGAACGACACGGGTGTCCCGGCCGCGCGGGCGTAGGCGATCTCCCGGCGGGTGGACTCGCCCACGTAGCCCCTGGGGTCCACCACCAGTACGCGGTCGGCCAGGTCGATCCGCCGCAGGTGCAGCACCCCCAGCGCCGCTCGCTGCTGCGCGGTGAGGTCGTCGGCGGGGTCGAGTGCGACCGGGGCGAGGACGATCGCGCCCGCGAGTGCGAGGGCGCGCTCGACCGCGCGCAGGTCCGACGCGAACCTGGACGAGCCGCAGAGGCACACGATCTCGGGACGGTCGGTCGGGGTCGGCACGTCTGCATGGTCGCAGAGGAGCCGCAGCGTGCGCTGGAACTCGGCAGGGACCTCCGCCCCCTGCCGTCCGGCGACCCACCCGCGTAGCGTCGGGCCATGGGACACGCACGCGCGGGGAAGCACTGGTCCGAGCTCAGCACGCGCCGCAGGGTCGGCACCGTCGTCCTCACGGCGGCGCAGCTCGCGCTGACCGCCGCGGCCTACCGGGACCTGTCGAAGCGGCCGGCGGCGCTGGTGAACGGGCCGAAGGCGGCGTGGGGGCTGGCGATCCTGGTGAACTGGGTCGGGCCGATCGCCTACTTCGCCAAGGGCCGGCGCACGGACTGAGCCGCCGCCGCGGCGCGACCCCGCCCGCCGCCGTCGGCTAGGCTCGTGGCCGGTCGTGACTGGCGTAGAGGTGGAACTGACCACCGGGGAGCGACCGACGCAGTCCCGCCGACGCACCGTTCGCCTGGGTGCAGGGTCCCGAGCGGCACCCACCGTGGTGCCCGACCGACCACCCGGAGGACCGCCATGTCCCACGCCCTGCCGCCCGTCGAGCCCGTCGCCGACCCGACCGCGGACAGCACCCGCCGCCCGGTGCGCCGCGCGCTGCTGTCCGTCTACGACAAGTCCGGCCTGGTCGAGCTCGCGACCGCCCTGCACGCCGCGGGCGTGGAGCTCGTGTCCACCGGGTCGACCGCGGGGACCATCGCGTCCGCGGGCGTGCCGGTGACCCGGGTCGAGGAGCTCACCGGGTTCCCCGAGTGCCTGGACGGCCGCGTGAAGACGCTGCACCCGCGCGTGCACGCCGGCATCCTCGCCGACACCCGCCGCCCGGAGCACCTCGCGCAGCTCGACGAGCTGGGCGTCGCGCCGTTCGAGCTGGTCGTCGTCAACCTGTACCCGTTCACCCAGACCGTCGACTCGGGCGCGACGCCGGACGAGTGCGTCGAGCAGATCGACATCGGCGGCCCGTCGATGGTCCGCGCGGCGGCGAAGAACCACCCGAGCGTCGCGGTCGTCGTGGACCCGGCCCGGTACGACGAGGTCGTCGCGGCCGTGCGGGGCGGCGGCTTCACGCTCGCCGAGCGCACCCGGCTCGCGGCGCAGGCGTTCGTGCACACGGCGACCTACGACGTCGCGGTGGCCTCCTGGATGGGCAACGTCGCCACGACGACCGACGAGGTCGACGGCGTCAGCACCGGCTTCCCGGCCTGGGTCGGGGCGACCTGGGACCGCGCGGACGTGCTGCGCTACGGCGAGAACCCGCACCAGCGCGCCGCGGTCTACACCTCCGGGTACGGCGCGGCCGGTCTGGCGCAGGCGCAGCAGCTGCACGGCAAGGCGATGTCGTACAACAACTACGTCGACGCGGACGCGGCGTGGCGCGCGGCGCACGACCACGACGGCCCGGCGGTCGCGATCATCAAGCACGCCAACCCGTGCGGCATCGCGGTCGGGTCGGACATCGCGGACGCGCACGCCAAGGCGCACGCCTGCGACCCGGTGTCGGCGTTCGGCGGCGTGATCGCGGCCAACGGCACGGTCACCCTCGCCGCGGCCGAGCAGATCGCCGAGGTGTTCACCGAGGTCGTCGTCGCGCCGGCCTACGAGCCCGAGGCGCTCGAGATGCTGAGCCGCAAGAAGAACATCCGGCTGCTGGTCGTCGAGGGCGCGCCGTCCGCCGGCGTCGAGCTCCGGCCGATCAGCGGCGGGCTGCTCATGCAGCAGGTCGACCGGATCGACGCCGACGGCGACGACCCGACGACCTGGACCCTCGCCGCGGGGGAGGCCGCCGACGACGCGACGCTCGCTGACCTGGCGTTCGCCTGGCGCGCGGTCCGGGCCGTGAAGTCGAACGCGATCCTGCTCGCCGACGGCGGCGCCTCGGTCGGCGTCGGCATGGGCCAGGTCAACCGGGTGGACTCGTGCCGGCTGGCCGTCGAGCGGGCGAACGCGGGCGACGCCGAGCGGGCCCGGGGCGCGGTCGCGGCCTCGGACGCGTTCTTCCCGTTCGCGGACGGGCTGCAGGTGCTGCTGGACGCCGGGGTGCGCGCGGTCGTGCAGCCCGGCGGGTCGGTGCGGGACGAGGAGGTCGTGGCCGCCGCGGCCGCGGCCGGCGTGACGCTCTACCTGACGGGCACGCGGCACTTCGCGCACTGACGCACGGCGCCCCCAGGGGGTGTCGGGCGCGTCGAGGGAGCACCCGCCGGGTGCTCCCTCGACGCGCCTCCGGGGCAGTCCGGGCACAGCGAGGTCGTTGCAGGTCGTTGCAGGACGTTTCAGCAAACCCGTACAGTCGCAGGTAGCCGCGCTGCTGACGCTCACCCCCGACGATGGAGTCCTGTGATGACGCACGCCCGCCGGCGCCCCGTGGCGCCCCGGACACCCCTCGAACCCCGCGGCGTCCGCCGCCGCGCCCTCGCCCTGCTGGCCGCCGGCGCACTGCTGCTGTCCGGCGCCGGGGCGGCGGGCGCGGACGACCCGGACGACGCCGCGGTCGCCCGGGTCGCCGCCGACCCGGCCCCCGCGGTCACCGCCGTCTCGGTGCCGGGCAGCCACAACACCGCGATGGGCTGCCCCGGCGACTGGCAGCCGGACTGCGCCGCCGCGCAGCTCACCGAGCGCCCCGACGGCGTCTGGGAGGGCACGTTCGCCCTGCCGCCCGGCGACTACGCCTACAAGGTCGCGCTCGACGGCACGTGGGACGTGTCCTACGGGCTCGGGGGTGTCGAGGGCGGCGCGGACGTGACCTACACCGTGCCCGGCGAGGCGGGGGACCCGCCCGTCGACGTCACGTTCTTCTGGGACCCGGTGTCCCGCGACTTCCAGAACACCGCGCAGGGCCCCGTCGTCACGCTGCCGGGCTCGTTCCAGAGCGAGGTCGGCTGCCCCGGCGACTGGGCGCCCGACTGCCTCGCCACCTGGGCCAAGGACCCGGACGGCGACGGCGTGTACGAGTGGTCGACGACGCAGATCCCGGCAGGCTCGTACCAGGTCAAGGTCGCCCACGGCAGGTCCTGGGACGTCAACTACGGCCAGGGAGGCGCGATGGGCGGGGAGAACTACTCCTTCACGACGTCGGACGGGGAGCAGGTGTCGTTCGCGTACGACGTCGCGACCCACCTGCTCGAGATCACCGTCGAGAACCCGCCGCTCGCCGGCGTCGGGCAGCAGCGCGCCCACTGGGTGCGGGCCGACCTGCTCGCCTGGCCGCGCGACCTGCTCGACGGCGCCGATCCGGCGGACCTCACCTGGGCGCTGCACCACGCAGCCGAGGGCGGCATCGGGGTCACCGACGGCGACGTGACCGCCCCGGCCGGGGGCGGCGAGGTCCCGTTGACCTACGACCCCGCCGGCCTGCCCGCAGACGTCCGTGCTGAGTTCCCCGCCCTGGCGGAGGCCGTGGCCCTGCGCGTGACCCCGGGCACCGACGCCGCCGCGACCCTCACCGGCGAGGTGCAGGTGTCCCAGGCCGACGCCGAGGGCCTGACCGCGCTCACCGGGGTGCAGGTCCCCGGGGTGCTGGACGACCTGTACGGCGCGGCGGCCGACGCCGACCTGGGCGTGACCTGGGCCGCGGGCGCGCCGACGTTCCGGCTCTGGGCGCCGACCGCCCGCGCGGTCACGCTGCTGACCTGGCCGGCGGGCGCCGACCTCGCCGCCGCCCCGACCCGTGTCACGACCGCCCGTGCGCCGGACGGCACCTGGTCCACCGCGGGCGACGCCACCTGGGCCGGCGCCCGTTACCAGTACGAGGTCGAGGTGTTCGTGCCGTCGACCGGCCGGGTGGAGACGAACGTCGTCACCGACCCGTACGCCGTCGCGCTCACGATCAACTCCACGCACGCCGTCGCGGTCGACCTGGCCGACCCGGCGTACCGCCCCGCGCTGTGGGCGGACACCGCGCAGCCGGTCGTCGAGCGGGCCGTGGACCACACGATCTACGAGCTGCACGTCCGCGACTTCTCGATCGCCGACGAGACCGTCCCCGAGGCCGAGCGCGGCACCTACCTCGCCTTCGCCCGGGACTCCGACGGCACCGCCCGGCTGCGCGAGCTCGCCGACGCGGGGCTGACCACGGTGCACCTGCTCCCGACGTTCGACATCGCGTCGATCGAGGAGGACCGGGATGCCCAGGCGACGACCCCCGACCTGACCGGCTTCGGCCCCGCGGGCACCGAGCAGCAGGCCGCGGTCGGTGCGATCCGCGAGCGGGACGGCTTCAACTGGGGCTACGACCCGTGGCACTTCACCGCGCCCGAGGGCTCCTACGCCACCGACCCGGACGGCGGCGCCCGCGTCGCCGAGTTCCGCACGATGGTCGGCGCCCTGCACGACATGGGCCTGGGCGTCGTGCTCGACCAGGTGTTCAACCACACCGCGGCGAGCGGCCAGGACGCGAGGTCGGTGCTGGACCGGGTCCTCCCGGGCTACTACCACCGGCTCGACGGCACCGGGCAGGTGCAGACCAGCACCTGCTGCCAGAACGTCGCCACCGAGCACGCGATGGCCGAGAAGCTCATGGTCGACTCGGTCGTGACCTGGGCGCGGGACTACCGGGTCGACGGCTTCCGGTTCGACCTGATGGGCCACCACTCGAAGCAGAACATGCTGGCCGTCCGGGCGGCGCTGGACGCGCTGACCGTCGAGGCGGACGGCGTCGACGGCTCGGCGGTCTACCTGTACGGCGAGGGCTGGGACTTCGGCGAGGTCGCCGGGAACGCGCTGTTCGAGCAGGCCACCCAGGGCCAGCTCGGCGGCACCGGCATCGGCACGTTCTCCGACCGGCTCCGGGACGCGGTGCACGGCGGGTCGCCGGTCGAGGGCTCGTCGATGTTCACCCAGGGCTTCGGCACCGGGCTCGGCACCGACCCGAACGGGCAGCCGGCGCAGCTCGGCGACGCGTCGACGGTGAACAAGGGGTCCGCGGCCGAGTACGCCGAGCTCGGGCTCGCGACCGACGTCGTGCGGCTCGGGCTCGCGGGCAACCTCCGGGACTACGAGCTGACCACGCACACCGGGCAGGTGCTGCGCGGCGACGAGATCGACTACCGCGGCGCGCCCGCCGGGTACGCCGACTCCCCGGAGGAGGTCGTCACCTACGTCGACGCGCACGACAACGAGACGCTGTTCGACCTGCTGACGATCAAGCTGCCGCAGGCCACGTCGATGGACGACCGGGTCCGGATGAACACGCTGTCCCAGGCCACCGCGGCTCTCGCGCAGACCGTGACGTTCTGGCACGCAGGCACCGACCAGCTCCGGTCCAAGTCGCTCGACCGGGACAGCTACGACTCGGGCGACTGGTTCAACGCGATCGACTGGTCCGGGCAGGACAACGGCTTCGGCCGCGGCCTGCCGGGCGCGTGGGCGAACGCCGAGAAGTGGCCGCAGATGACGCCGCTGCTCCAGGACGCCGCCCTCAAGCCGACGGCCGCGCACATCGCCACGGCCCGTGCGGCCGCCGACGACCTGCTCCGGCTGCGGTTCTCGACGCCGCTGCTCCGGCTCGGCGACGCCGGCCTGATCAAGCAGAAGCTCACGTTCCCCGACGCCGGCGCGGACGCCACGCCGGGCGTGATCGTCATGCACGTGGACGACACGGTCGGGCCGGACGTCGACCCCGACCTGGACGGGGTGCTCGTGGTGTTCAACGCGTCCCCGGACGCCGTGACCCAGGAGCTCCCGGGGCTGGCCGGCGCGGCGTACACCCTGTCGCCGGTGCAGGTCGCGGGTGGCGACGACGTCGTGCGGACCACGACGTGGGACACGGCGACCGGGACGGTGACCGTGCCGGCACGGACGGTGGCGGTGCTGGTGCAGGCCGCCGACGACACCCCGCCGGTGGACCCGGGCACCCCGGGCACCCCGGGCACCCCGGGCACCCCGGAGGGCGGCGACCCGGCCGGCACGCCGGGCGACGACGGCGGCGCCGACCCCGCGGCCTCAGGCCCGGGCACCGGCACCGGCCGCGACGTCCTCGCGGTCACCGGCGCGCACCTGCTGCTCGGCCTGCTCGCGGCGCTCGCCGCGGTCGGCGGCGGCGCGTGGGTGGTCCGCGCGCGGGCCCGCGCCGCCGGAGCGGGCGAGGGGGTGGCCGACCGTCTGCCATGATGCGACCAGCCGACCGGGGCGTGCCGCTGCGCCCGGTCGCCGGTGCACGGACGGAGGCACGATGCGTCGCGGGACCAACCTGCCGCGGATGGGCGACTTCAACCAGACGGTGGTGCTGGACGTGGTCCGGCGCGCCGGCGGGGGTCTCGCCCGGGCGGAGGTCGCCCGCCGCACGGGGCTGTCCCCGCAGACGGTGACCAACGTGGCGCGCCGCCTGCTCGACCTCGGCCTCGTGGTCGAGGAGGGCGAGGCGGCGCGCCGCGGTCCCGGCCGGCCCGGCACGCTGCTGCGGCTCGACGCGGGCAGCCGGTTCGCCGTCGGGGTGCACCTGGACCCGGCGACGATGACGTTCGTGCTGCTCGACCTGTCGGGCGCGGTCGTCGCGCGGGCGCAGGTGCCGACGCCCGTCCCGGAGGACCCGGAGGCCGTCGTCGCGGGCCTGGTCGCGGAGATCGAGGGGCTGATCGCCCGCGCGGGCGTGGCGCGGGACCGCGTGCTCGGCGTCGGCATCGCGGCGCCCGGGCCGATCGACGTCGACGCGGGCGTGGTCCTCGACCCGCCGCACCTGCCCGGCTGGCACGACGTGCCGCTGCGGGACGCGGTCGCCGAGCGCACCGGGCTGCGCGCGGTGCTGGACAAGGACGTGATCGCCGCGGCGGGCGCCCACCTGTGGCACCCGGGCGAGCACGCGTCCGACTTCGTGTTCTTCTACCTCGGCACCGGCGTCGCGGTGTCCACGGTGCTGCACGACGAGGTGGTGCGCGGGGTCTCCGGCAACGCGGGGGAGTCGGGCCACCTGGTCGCGGACCCCGAGGGCGCCCGGTGCTGGTGCGGGCGGCGGGGCTGCCTGGGCGCGGTGCTGCGGGCCGAGGCGCTCGCGGAGCAGGGCCGGGACGCGGGCGTCGACCTGCCGGCCTGGGGCGACGGCACCGACCCCCGCGCGGTCGACGACGCGGTGACCGCCCTGTGCGCCGCCGCCGACGCGGGCCACCCGGGTGCGCGCGCGGTGCTGGCGCTCGCGGGGCGCCGGGTCGGCATGGCCGCGGGCGTGCTGACCGACCTGCTCGACGTCCCGGCCGTGCTGGTCGGCGGCCCGCTGTGGGACCGGATCGCCCCGCACGCCGCCGCCGCGCTCGAGGCGGAGATCGCGGCGCACGTCGTCCCCGGGGGCCACGCGCTCACGGTCGCCTCGTCGGCGTTCGGGCCGCAGGTCGGCGCCGTCGGCGCGGGGTGCATCCTGCTGGCCCGCGCGTTCACCCCGCGACCCACGGACCTGCTGCTGGTCAGCTGACCGTCAGCACCACCTTGCCGCGCGCCGCGCCCGACGCGACGCGGTCGATCGCCGCGCCCGCCTCCGCCAGCGGGAAGGTCCGGTCGAGCACCGGTGCGAGCGCGCCGTCGGCCAGCAGGTCCCGCAGGCGCGCGAGGTCGGCCGGGTTCTCCCGGGACACGACGCTGCGCAGCCGGTGCCGGACCCACGGGTCGAGCGCCGCGGCGCGCGCCTGCCGCGCCAGGCCGCCGCCGAGGACCCGGCCGCCGCCCTCCGCGCCGACGAGCACCAGGGAGCCGCGCGGGGCGAGCAGCCGGCGCAGGTCGCGCAGCGGCGTCAGCCCGCCGGTGACCAGGACCGCGTCGTAGCCCGCACCCGGCGCCGCACCGGCGGACCGGCCCAGCACGGCGACGGCCCCGGCGCCCAGGAGCGCGCCGGCGAGCCCGGTCCGCGCCGTCGCCGCCGTGACCTCGGCGCCCGCCAGCACCGCGAGCCGCACCGCCAGCGTCCCGACGCCGCCCCCGGCGCCCAGCACCAGCACCCGGGACCCCGCGCGCACCCGGCCGGCGCGCAGCGCGTGCAGGGCGGTCGTGCCGCTCGTCGGGACCGCCGCGGCGACCTCGGCCGGCACGTGGGCGGGCAGCGCGGCGAGCCGCCGCTCCCGGCTCACGGCGACCTCGGCGAACGCGGCCCGCCCGCAGCCGAGCACCCGGTCGCCCGGGCGGAGGCCCGCCACGTCCGGCCCCACCGCCGCGACGGTCCCGGCGAGGTCCAGGCCCACGCCGTGCTCGCGCGGCGCGCGCAGCCCGGTCACCAGCCGCAGGACGGACGGCAGGCCGGTCACCAGGTGCCAGTCGCCCATCGCGACCCCGGCGGCCGCGACCCGCACGTGCACCTCGTCGCCCGTCGGCGGTGGCAGCGTGCGGTCGGCCACCCGCAGCGCCGCCGGGTCCCCGTACCGCTCCCGGACGACCGCCCGCACCGTCGTGCCCGTCGCGCCCGTCCCCGTGCTCATGACCGTCCTCCGTCCGGCTCGTACGCGAACACCTCGTCGATGGACCGCCCGAGCGCCCGGGCGATCTGGAAGGCCAGCTCGAGCGAGGGGGAGTAGCGCCCCTGCTCGACGGCGATCACGGTCTGCCGGGTCACGCCCAGCAGCTCCGCCAGCTGCGCCTGCGTGAGCCCCCGGTCGGTGCGCAGCACCCGGATCCGGTTGGTCACCGCGGTCGGCCTCACCACGGGCCCACCCCCCGGCGGAACGCGACGACCCGGGCCGCGGCGGACAGCACCGCCGAGAGCACGAACCCGAGGTAGAGCGCGTTCGCGATCCAGAACCAGTCGGCCTCCAGCAGCGCGAGGACCAGCCCGCCGAGCCCGCCGAGCACGAGGAACGACTGCCCCACGCGCTCGCCCATCCGCTCGATCTCGCGCTCCCGCTCGTCGCGCACCGCGCGGTCCCGCGACGTGGCGCCGAGCACCATGCCGGCCAGGATGCCCGCGAGCACGGCCGCACCGATCGACGCCAGCATGGGGCCGGCGTACGCGACGTCGGTGAGCGGGCCCCCGGCGGCCCGGCTCAGCACCACCGCGAGGTACGCGGCGTACCCGAGCACGGCGATGACGCCGAACGCCCAGGTGTTCTTCTCCTGGTAGGACATGACCCCTCGCTCCCCGCCGTGCGCCGATGTCAAAGATGTTTGACATCACGACGGTAGGGCCGCGCCGGAGCCGATGTCAAACATCTTTGACATGCGCGGACGTCACGGTTGCGTCTCGACCCTTGACAGCAATTCGTCCAGACGTTGTAGTTATCGAGTCCGGGGCAGCGCCGCCCGGGGCCGTGCACGTGGAGCAAAGGAGCATCCATGCGTCTGCAGAAGTCCGCCCTCGCGTCCGGGGCCGTCCTCGCCCTCGGCCTCACGGCCGCGTGCAGCAGCGGAGGTGGCGACAGCGCCGCCGACGACACGACGATCACCGTCGCCTACCAGAAGACCGCGCAGTTCGTGCAGCTCGACGACCTGCTGCAGAAGGCCAAGTCCGAGTACGAGGCCGCGAACGAGGGCATGACGATCGACCTCGTGCCCATCGAGGCCGAGCAGGACCAGTACTTCACCAAGCTCGCGCTGATGAACGGCTCGGCGGACACCGCGCCCGACGTCATCTACGAGGACACGTTCCAGATCCGGTCCGACGCGGCGGCGGGGTACCTGCAGCCGATCGACGAGTACGTCGAGGCGTGGGAGGACTGGGACCAGTTCCCGGACACCGCGCGGCAGGCCGGCCTCGGCGACGACGGCAAGGTGTACGGCGTCTCGATGGGCACCGACACCCGCGGGCTCTACTACAACAAGGACCTGTTCCAGCAGGCCGGCCTGCCGACGGACTGGCAGCCCGAGAGCTGGGACGACATCCTGTCCGCCGCCCGGACGATCAAGGAGAAGCTGCCGGACGTCACGCCGATCAACGTGTACGCCGGCAAGGCGGCGGGCGAGGCCACGACGATGCAGGGCTTCGAGATGCTGCTCTACGGCACCGACGACGAGCTCTACGACGCCGACAGCCAGAAGTGGATCACCGGCTCGCAGGGGTTCGTCGACTCGCTCGCGTTCCTGGAGACGATCTACGGCGAGGGCCTGGCGCCGTCGCTGGACATCGCGCTCGACGCCTCGGTCGGCGCCCGCGTCGCCACCGAGCTGCTGCCGCAGGGCAAGCTCGCGATGGCGGTCGACGGCTCGTGGCTGCCGGGCGGCTGGATCACCGGCGACAACGCCTGGCCGGAGTGGGAGGACACCCTGGGCATGGCCGCCATGCCGACCCAGGACGGGCAGGAGCCCGGCTTCACCTCCATGTCCGGCGGCTGGACCCTCGCGGTCGGCGCGCACGCCGGCGACCCGCAGGCGGCGTTCGACTTCATCGCCACGGCGCTGAACAAGGAGAACTCCCTGAAGTACGACACCGAGAACAGCCAGATCGCGGTGCGCACCGACGTGGCGGAGGACCCGGAGTACCTGGGGTTCAACCCGTCGTTCGAGTTCTTCAGCTCGCTGGTCGACTACACGCACTTCCGCCCGGCGACCCCGGACTACTCGCAGATCTCGTCGAACATCCAGGTCGCGGCGGAGTCCGTGGCGACCGGGCAGGCCACCGCCGAGGAGGCGGCGGCGACCTACGACGAGGGGCTCGTGTCCATCGTGGGCGACGACGCGACGCAGGCCGCCGGCTGATGACGGCCGCCACGCTGGACCGGTCGACGGCGGGGGGCGGGTTCCGCCGCCCCCGCCGCCGGCCGGGCCGGACCGCGCTGCGGCTGGTGCCGCTGCTGCCCGCGGTCGCGCTCATGCTCGTGTTCCTGGCCGGGCCGGTGCTGTGGTCGTTCTACGGCTCCCTCACCAACCAGGCGCTGACCGGGTACAAGGCGGCGAACCCGGAGTTCGTCGGGCTCGACAACTACGCCGACCTGCTCACCGACGACGGCTTCTGGAAGGCCGTCGTGCTGACGGTGGTCTTCGTCGGGGCGTCGGCCGTGATCGGGCAGAACGTCCTCGGCATGGCGCTCGCGCTGCTGCTGCGGGCCGCCGCGAGGCCGCTGCGCGCGGTGGTGTCCGCGCTCGTCGTCGTGGCGTGGGTGCTGCCGGAGATCGTCGCGGCGTTCGCGCTGTACGCCTTCTTCTCCACCGACGGCACGCTCAACCAGGTGCTCGGCTGGTTCGGGCTCGAGGGCCCGACGTGGCTGATCTCGGTGCCGATGCTCGCGGTGATCCTGGCGAACATCTGGCGCGGGACCGCCTTCTCGATGATGGTCTACGGCGCCGCGCTGTCCGAGGTGCCGCCGGACGTCACCGAGGCCGCCGCGATCGACGGCGCCACCGGCCCGCAGCGGTTCTTCCGGATCACGCTGCCGATGATCCGCCGGTCCATCTCGACGAACCTCATGCTCACCACCCTGCAGACCCTCGCGGTGTTCACCCTGATCTGGGTGATGACCGGCGGCGGGCCCGGGACGGACTCCTCGACGCTGCCCGTCCTGGCCTACCAGGAGGCGTTCAAGTTCGCGCAAGTCGGCTACGGCACGGCGATCGCGACCGTGACGCTGCTGGTCGGGGCCGTGTTCTCGATCGTGTACATCCGCGTGCTCAAGCCGGAGGTGGACTGATGGCCGCGCTCACCGCCCCCACCGCGCCGGTGGCGTCGTCCGCCCGCCGCCGCGCCGGCCGGAACGTCCCGTCCGTCGCCTCGCCGCGGCGGCGCACCGGCCGGCTGCTGGTCACGCTCGCCCTGGTGCTGGTCGGCGTCGCGTTCCTGGTGCCGCTCGCGTGGATCGTCCTGGCGTCGCTCGACCCCGCGGCGACGGTGTCGGTGAAGCTGCCCGAGACGATCACGACGGACAACTTCAGCCAGATCCTCACCTGGGAGGCCACCTTCCGGCCGCTGTGGAACTCGCTGGTGCTGTCCCTCGGGACGGGCATCGTCACGGTGCTGGCGTCGGTGCTCGCCGCGTACCCGCTGTCCCGGTACCAGATGCGGTTCCGCAAGCCGTTCCTGTACGCGATCCTGTTCGGCACCTGCCTGCCGATCACCGCGATGATGGTCCCGGTCTACGCGCTGTTCGTGTACCTGGGGCTGCTCGACTCCGTGCCCGGGACGATCTTCTTCCTCGCGGCCACGTCGCTGCCCATGGCGATCTGGATGACCAAGAACTTCATGGACTCCGTCCCGGTGTCCCTGGAGGAGGCGGCCTGGGTGGACGGCGCCGGGTCCATGACCGCGCTGCGCCGGATCGTCGTCCCGCTGATGCGGCAGGGCATCGCCGTGGTGTTCATCTTCGTGTTCACGCAGGCGTGGGGGAACTTCTTCGTCCCGTTCGTGCTGCTGTTCTCGCCCGCCAACCAGCCCGCCGCCGTCGCGATCTACAGCTTCTTCGGCACCTACGGGACGGTCGCGTACGGCCGGCTCGCGGCCTTCTCGATCCTCTACTCGGTCCCGGTGCTGGTGCTGTACCTGCTGGTGCAGCGGTTCTCCGGCGGCTCGTTCGCCATGTCCGGGGCCGTCAAGGGCTGACGCCCGCCGCGCGGACGCCCCGCCCCCGACCCGATCACCGCACGTCAGGAAGGTCCACCATGCCCGTCGAGCACTCCGCCGCCGTCGTCCAGCGCGTCCAGCGGTTCCTGCACGAGCGGCTCGCCCCGGCGGTCGTCGCCGGCCGCGCGCCGCTCGACGTCACCGCCTGGACGGCGCCGGGGGAGCCGGTGCCGTTCGCCGAGGCGGTGGACCAGGACTACACCGCCGCGCCGCCCGGGACCCCGTGGGGCGCCCCCTGGAGCACGACGTGGTTCCGGATGTCCGGCGACGTCCCGGCGGGCTGGCTGGGCTCGGACGAGGTGCGCGCCGGCCGGCACGCCGTCGAGCTGGCGATCGACCTCGGGTTCACCACGACCCAGCCGGGGTTCCAGGCGGAGGGGCTGGTGCTCCGGCCGGACGGCGTCGCGGTCAAGGGACTCTCGCCGCGGAACCAGGCGGTGCCGTGGTCCGACCCGCGGGTCGACGTGTACGTGGAGGCGGCCGGCAACCCGGACGTCGGCAGCAGCACCTGGTACGGGCCGACGCCGCTCGGCGACCCGCTGACCGCCGGCACCGACCCGCTGTACGCGCTGCGCTCCGCCGAGGTCGTCCTCCGGGACGTCGAGGTGTGGGAGCTCTGGCAGGACCTGCTGGCCGTGCTCGGGCTGGTCGAGGTCGTGGACCCGGCGTCCACCCGGTACGCCCGGGCCGTGCGCGCGCTGGACCTGGTCGTGGACGCGGTGGACCCGTCCGACGTCGCCGGGACCGCCGCCGCCGGGCGGGCCGTGCTGCGGCCGGTGCTCGACGTGCCGGCCGCGCCGGGCGGGCACCGGGTGCTCGCGACCGGGCACGCGCACATCGACTCCGCCTGGCTGTGGCCGGCGCGGGAGACCGTCCGGAAGTGCTCCCGGACCTTCGCCAGCGTCGTCGCCCTGATGGACGACCGGCCGGACTTCGTGTTCGCGTGCTCGTCCGCGCAGCAGTACGCGTGGGTGGCGGAGCGGCACCCGGAGCTGTTCGAGCGGATCCGCGCGAAGGTGGCGGCGGGCCAGTTCGTGCCGGTCGGCGGCATGTGGGTCGAGTCGGACACCAACATGCCCGGCGGCGAGGCGCTGGCGCGGCAGATGGTCGAGGGCAAGCGGTACTTCCTCGACGAGCTCGGCGTCGAGACGCAGGACGTGTGGCTGCCGGACTCGTTCGGCTACACCGGCGCGCTGCCGCAGATCGTGCGGGCCGCGGGCTCGCGGTGGTTCCTGTCGCAGAAGCTGTCCTGGAACGACACCAACCGGATGCCGCACCACACCTTCCACTGGGAGGGCATCGACGGGTCCCGGGTGCTCGCGCACTTCCCGCCCGTCGACACCTACAACTCCGACCTCTCCCCGAAGGAGCTCGCGCACGCCGAGCGGAACTTCGCCGACAAGGACGTCGCCACCGAGTCGCTGGTGCCGTTCGGCTGGGGCGACGGCGGCGGCGGCCCCACCCGCGAGATGCTGGCGGCGGCCGACCGGGCGCGGTCGCTCGGCGGGCTGCCCGAGGTGGAGCTCGGGTCGCCGAACACGTTCTTCGAGCGGGCCGAGGCCGAGCTCGCCGACGCCGGGCCGGGGGCGCCGGCGGTGTGGTCGGGCGAGATGTACCTGGAGTACCACCGCGGCACGTACACCTCGCAGGCGCGGACCAAGCGCGGCAACCGGCGCAGCGAGCACCTGCTGCGGGAGGCCGAGCTGTGGGCGTCGACGGCGTCCGTGCGGACCGGGGCCGCGTACCCCGCCGACGAGCTCCGCGCGCTGTGGCGGGTCGTGCTCCTGCACCAGTTCCACGACATCCTGCCGGGGTCGTCGATCGGCTGGGTGTACCGGCAGGCGGAGGAGGCCTACGCCGACGTCGAGGCCCGGGCGACCGCCGTGATCGAGGCGGCGCTCGCGGCCCTCGTCGGCGACGGGGACCGGACGGTGCGGCTGAACGCGGCGCCGCACCCGCGGGACGGGGTGCCGGCGCTCGGCGGGTCCCTGGCGTCCGACGACGGCGCGGCTGGGCCGGGCGCGGGCTCGGTCGAGGTGCTGCGCGAGGGCGACGCCCTGCGGGTGCGCACCGACGCGCTCGACGTGCGGCTCACGCCGGGCGGGCAGCTCGCGTCCGTGCGGGACCTGGCCGCGGGCCGCGAAGCCGTCGCGCCCGGGCACCTGGCGAACCTGCTGCAGGTGCACCGCGACGTGCCCCGGCAGTGGGACGCGTGGGACATCGACGCCGAGTACCGGCGCACCGTCCAGGACCTGCTGGACGCCGACACCGTCGAGGTCGTCGCCGAGAAGCCCGACCGCGCCGTCGTCCGCACCTCGCGCACCGTCGGCGACTCCACGATCGTGCAGGAGCTGACCTTCCGGCCCGGCACCCGCGCCGTCGAGATCGTCACCGAGGTCGATTGGCACGAGCGGCAGCGGCTGCTCAAGCTCGCGTTCGGGCTCGACGTGCACGCCGACCGGTCCGCCGCCGAGACCCAGTTCGGCCACGTGCACCGGCCCACGCACACCAACACCACCTGGGACGAGGCGCGGTACGAGATCTGCGCGCACCGCTGGCTGCACGTCGGCGAGCCCGGCTACGGGGTGTCGGTCGCCAACGACGCCACCTACGGGCACGACGTCACCCGGGCCGTCGGCGACGACGGCGGGACCGCCACCGTGGTCCGGCAGTCGCTGCTGCGGGCCCCGCTGTTCCCGGACCCCGAGGCGGACCAGGGCCGGCACCGGTTCCTGTCGGTGCTGCACGTCGGCGCCGGGATCCCCGAGGCGGTCGTCGACGGCTACCGCGCGAACATCCCGGTGCGCGAGGTCCGCGGCGGGCGGGACGTGGCGCCGCTCGTGACCGTCGACGGGCCGGGGGCGGTCGTCGAGGCGGTCAAGCTCGCGGACGACGGGTCGGGCGACGTGGTCGTCCGGCTGTACGAGGCCCACGGCGGGCGCGCGCGGGCGACCGTCACCGCGGGGTTCGCCGCCGCCGGGGTGACCGAGGTGGACCTCCTGGAGCGGGAGGTCCCGGCGCGGGCCG
>NZ_JAANNB010000075.1 GCF_011603975.1 Cellulomonas sp. IC4_254
CGCCCGCCCCGTCACCCTGCGCGGCGTCGCCCGGACGTTCGCGACGCCGTCCGGCCCGCGCCCGGTGCTGGCCGGCCTCGACCTGTCGATCGCCGCCGGCGAGATCGTCGCCGTCATCGGCCCGTCCGGCTGCGGCAAGTCCACCCTGCTGCGCCAGGTCGCCGGCCTGGACGCCCCCGACGCGGGGTCGATCCTCCTCGGCGACGCGCCGGTCGCCCCGTACGACCCGCGCACCGCCGTCGCGTTCCAGGAGCCGCGGCTGCTGCCGTGGCGGACGCTGGCGCACAACGTCGCGCTCGGCGTCCCGCGCGGCACCCCGCGCGCCGGGTCGCGGGACCAGGTCGCCCGGCTGCTCGACCTCGTCGGGCTCGCGGGCTCGGCGGGGCTGCGGCCGCGGCAGGTGTCCGGCGGCATGGCGCAGCGCGCGTCGCTGGCCCGGGCGCTGGCCCGCCGGCCCGGGGTCCTGCTGCTCGACGAGCCGTTCGGCGCCCTCGACGCCCTGACCCGGCTGCGGATGCAGGACCTGCTGCTCGAGGTGCACGCCAGCCGCCCGACGACGGTGCTGCTGGTCACGCACGACGTCGAGGAGGCGCTGTACCTGGCGGACCGCGTCGTCCTGCTCGGCGCCCTCGACCCCGCCGCGCCGGCCGCCACCTCGGTCCGCTCGATCATCACCGTGCCCGGCGCGCGGCCCCGCGACCGCGCGGACGCCCGCCTGGCCGAGCTGCGCGCCGAGCTGCTGGACGGCCTCGGCGTGCCGTCGCACCACCCGGTGCACGACCCCGACGCGCACCACGCGATCTGACCACCACCCGACCCCGACACCCCACCTGGAGCCCGCCATGACCGCCCTGACCACCGCAGCCCGTCGCCGAGCGCGCGGCCCGATCGCCCTCGGCGCCGCCGCCGTCGCCGCGACCCTGCTGCTCGCCGGCTGCGTGGCCGGCGAGGGCGAGACCGCCCAGGCGGACGCCCCGGAGGACGGCGCCACCGCCGACGGCTGGAGCGCCGACACGCTCACGGTCGACTTCGCCACCTACAACCCGCTGAGCCTGGTGATCAAGGACCAGGGCTGGCTGGAGGAGACGCTCGGCGACGACGTCGACGTCGAGTGGGTGCAGTCCGCCGGCTCGAACAAGGCCAACGAGGCGCTGCGCGCCGGCGCCGTCGACATCGGCTCGACCGCGGGGTCGGCGGCGCTGCTCGCCCGGTCCAACGGCTCCCCGATCCGGACCATCGACATCTACAGCCAGCCGGAGTGGGCCGCGCTCGTCGTCCCGGCCGGCTCGGACATCACCGACGTCGCCGACCTGGCGGGGCACTCGGTCGCCGCGACCAAGGGCACCGACCCGTACTTCTTCCTGCTGCAGGCGCTGGACGAGGCGGGCGTCGACCCGGCCGACGTCGAGGTGCAGAACCTGCAGCACGCGGACGGCAGGGCCGCGCTGGAGAACGGCTCGGTCGACGCGTGGTCCGGCCTGGACCCGCTGATGGCCGCGAGCGAGGCCGAGGCCGGCTCGACGCTGCTCTACCGGAACGTCGACTTCAACACCTACGGGTTCCTCAACGCGACGCAGGACTTCCTGGACGCGAGCCCCGACCTCGCGCAGGTCGTCGTCGACGCGTACGAGAAGGCCCGCGCGTGGGCGCAGGAGAACCCCGACGAGGTCGTGCAGATCCTCGCCGAGGTGGCCGGCATCGACCCGGCGGTCGCCGAGACGGTGATCACCGAGCGCACCACGCTCGACATCGACCCGGTGCCGGGCGACGCGCAGCGCGACGTGCTCGAGGTCGTCGGCCCGATCTTCGTCGAGTCCGGCGACGTGGCGAGCCAGGACCTGGTCGACACCGCGCTGGACGAGCTGTTCGAGCCCACGTACGCGGAGAACGCCGACCCGAGCACCATCGCGGACTGACCCGCACCACCCCTCGCACCTCTGCCGAGTTCGGCAGTCCGCGTGCGAGTTCGGCATCTGGAGCTGCCGAACTCGCACCGGAGGTGCCGAACTCGGCGGAAGGAGACCTCATGACCGACGCCCCCGCCCCCGTGGTGACGATCACCGGCTCCGCCGCGCCGGTGACGGACGCGCGCGGCCGTGCGCTGCCCGGGCTGAACCCGTTCAGCCTCGGGCTCCCCGCCCGGCCCGGCGCCGGCCCGCTCGCGCGGCGGCCCGTGCGGATCGCGCTCGGCCTGGTCGTGCCCGCGGTCCTGCTCGTCGTGTGGCAGGTCGTCACGACGTCCGGCCTGGTCGCCCCGTACCAGCTGCCGAGCCCCGCGTCCGTGTGGACGGCCGCCGTCGACCTGGCGGAGCGCGGCCTGCTCGGCCAGTACGTCGCGATCTCGACGCAGCGCGTCGTGCTCGGGTTCCTGATCGGCGCGGCGCTCGGCCTCGCGGTCGGGTCCGTCGTCGGGCTGTCCCGGCTCGCGGGCGCGCTGCTGGAGCCCACGCTGGGCGCGATCCGCGCGGTGCCGTCGCTGGCGTGGGTGCCGCTGCTGATCCTCTGGATGAAGATCGGCGAGGAGTCCAAGCTCACCCTCATCGCGATCGGGGCGTTCTTCCCGGTCTACACGACCGTGGTCGCCGCGCTGCGGCACGTCGACGCGCACCTGGTCGAGGCCGGGCGCGCGTACGGGCTGCGCGGCGCGCGGCTGCTGGGCGCCGTGCAGCTGCCCGCCGCGGTGCCGTCCGTGGTGGCGGGCCTGCGGCTCGCGCTCGCGCAGTCCTGGCTGTTCCTGGTGGCCGCGGAGCTCATCGCGTCGTCGATGGGCCTGGGCTTCCTCCTGATGGACTCCGGCAACAACGGGCGCGTCGACCGGATGATCCTCGCGATCGTCCTGCTGGCGCTGCTGGGCAAGCTGACCGACGCGCTGATCGGCCTGGCCGAGAAGTCGCTGCTGAGAAGGTGGGCATGACGAGCACGACGAGCGCGACCATCGCCGCGCTGCAGACCGAGACCCGCGCGTACCCGGCCCCGGCCGGCGACTGGAACGTCGGGCCGGCGGAGGCGGAGCGCCTGCGGGCGCGCGCCGACGCCGACCACGTGGGCTTCTGGGAGGACGCCGCCCGCCGCCTGGAGTGGGCCGAGCCCTGGCACACCGCGCACACCTGGTCCCCCGCGGTCGAGGGCCCCGACGGCGAGCTGACCGTCCCCGAGGCGCAGTGGTTCGTCGGCGGGAAGCTCAACGCCGCGGTGAACTGCGTCGACCGGCACGTGGCGGCCGGCCGCGGCGACAAGGTCGCGATCCACGCGGAGGGCGAGCGCGGCGACCGCCGGTCGATCACCTACGCCGACCTGCAGCGCGAGGTCTCCCGGGCCGCGAACGCCCTCACCGACCTCGGCATCGGACCCGGCGACCGGGTGGTCGTCTACCTGCCGGTGATCGCCGAGACGATCGTCGTCACGCTGGCCATCGCCCGGATCGGGGCGGTGCACTCGCTGGTGTTCGGCGGGTTCTCCGCCGAGGCCGTCCGGTTCCGGGTGCAGGACACCGGCGCCAAGCTGCTCGTCACCAGCGACGGCCAGTTCCGCCGCGGCCAGGCCGTCGAGGTGAAGTCCGCCGCCGACGCCGCGGTCGACGGCCTGGAGCACGTCGAGCACGTGCTGGTCGTCCGGCGGACCGGGCAGGACGTCGCGTGGACCGAGGGCCGCGACGTCTGGTGGCACGACGTCGTCGACACCGCCTCCGACCAGCACGAGGCGCAGGCCTTCGACGCCGAGCACCCGCTGTTCATCATCTACACGTCCGGCACCACCGGGAAGCCGAAGGGCCTGGTGCACACCACCGGCGGCTACCTCACGCACGCGTCCTGGACGCACTGGGCGATGTTCGACGCCAAGCCGGACGACGTGCACTGGTGTACCGCCGACCTCGCCTGGGTCACGGCGCACACCTACGAGATCTACGGGCCGCTCAGCAACGGGCTGACCCAGGTGATCTACGAGGGCACGCCGGACACCCCGCACCGCGAGCGGCACCTCGAGGTCATCGAGCGGTACGGCGTCACGGTCTACTACACGGCGCCGACGCTGATCCGGACCTTCATGACCTGGTTCCCCGGGGGCCTGCCGGACGGGTACGACCTGTCCACGGTGCGGCTGCTCGGGACGGTCGGCGAGGCGATCAACCCCGAGGCGTGGGTGTGGTTCCGCGAGCAGTTCGGCGCGGGCACGGCCCCGGTCGTCGACACCTGGTGGCAGTCCGAGACCGGCGCGGCCGTGATCGCCCCGCTGCCCGGCGTCACCACGCTCAAGCCCGGCTCGGCCACCCGCGCGCTGCCCGGGTTCTCGGCGAAGGTCGTGGACGACGCGGGCGCCGAGGTGCCGCGCGGCTCCGGCGGCTACCTGGTGCTCGACCGGACGTGGCCCGGCATGGCGCGAACCGTGTGGGGCGACCCGGCGCGGTTCCGCGACTCGTACTGGCGGCCGTTCGCGGCGCACGGCTACTTCCTCGCCGGCGACGGCGCGTCCTGGGACGCCGACGGCGACGTGTGGCTGCTCGGCCGGGTGGACGACGTCGTGAACGTCGCGGGCCACCGGCTGTCGACCATCGAGATCGAGTCGGCGCTCGTCGCGCACCCCGCGGTCGGCGAGGCCGGCGTCGCGGGCGTGACGGACGCGGTCGGCGGGCAGGCGGTCGCGGCGTTCGTCGTGCCCGCCGTCGCGCCCGGGCCGGTCGAGGACCTGGCCGCCTGGCGGGCCGCAGCCGAGGCGTTGCGCGAGGACCTGCGGGCCCAGGTGCAGCGGGAGATCGGCCCGGTCGCCAAGCCGAAGCACGTCGTCCTCGTCCCCGAGGTCCCCAAGACCCGGTCCGGCAAGATCATGCGGCGGCTGCTGGCCGAGCTGCACGACGGCCGGCCGCTCGGCGACGTCACCTCCCTGCAGAACCCCTGGGCCGTGGACCAGGTCGCCGCGCTGCTGCGCGACGGCGTTAACCTCGGCCCGATCCCCGAGGCCGAGGAGGCCACCGCCTGATGAGCTCCGAGCACCGCTTCGGCTTCCGCACCCGCGCCCTGCACGCCGGGGCGATCCCCGACGCCGCGACCGGCGCCCGCGCCGTGCCGATCTACCAGACCACGTCGTTCGTGTTCAACGACACCACCGACGCCGCGAACCTGTTCGCGCTGCAGAAGTACGGCAACATCTACTCCCGGCTCGGCAACCCGACGGTCGCCGCGTTCGAGGAGCGGATCGCCTCGCTGGAGGGCGGCATCGGCGCCGTCGCCACCGCCTCCGGCATGGCGGCGGAGTTCATCACGTTCGCCGCGCTCGTCGGCGCCGGCGACCACATCGTCGCCTCCGCGCAGCTCTACGGCGGCACGGTGACCCAGCTCGACGTGACGCTGCGCCGGTTCGGCGTCGAGACCACGTTCGTCGCGGGCACGGACCCGGCCGACTACGCCGCGGCGATCCGGCCGGAGACCAAGGCCGTCTACACCGAGGTGGTCGCGAACCCGTCCGGCGAGGTCGCCGACCTGGCCGGACTGGCCGAGGTCGCGCACGCCGCGGGCGTCCCGCTCGTCGTGGACGCGACGCTGTCGACGCCCTACCTGGTGCGGCCGATCGAGCACGGTGCGGACATCGTCATCCACTCCGCCACCAAGTTCCTCGGCGGGCACGGCACCACGCTCGGCGGCGTCGTCGTCGAGTCGGGGCGGTTCAACTGGGGCAACGGCAAGTTCCCGCAGATGACCGAGCCCGTGCCGTCGTACAACGACGTGAAGTGGTGGGAGAACTTCGGCGAGTACGGGTTCCTCACCAAGCTGCGCTCCGAGCAGCTGCGGGACATCGGCCCGTCGCTGTCCGCGCAGTCGGCGTTCCAGCTGCTGCAGGGCGTGGAGACGCTCCCCCAGCGGCTCGACGCGCACCTCGCCAACGCCCGGGCCGTCGCCGAGTGGCTGGACGCCGACCCGCGCGTCACGTCGGTGCAGTGGGCCGGCCTGCCGTCGCACCCGCACCACGAGCGCGCCCAGCGGTACCTGCCGCTCGGCCCGGGGTCGGTGTTCGCGTTCCGGCTCGCCGCGACCGCGGACCGCGACGGCCGGGAGGTGGGCCGCCGGTTCATCGAGAACCTGCAGCTCGCGAGCCACCTGGCCAACGTCGGCGACGCGCGCACGCTCGTCATCCACCCCGCGTCGACCACGCACCAGCAGCTGTCCGCGGAGCAGCTCGCCACGGCGGGCGTGCCCGAGGACCTGGTGCGGATCAGCGTCGGTCTGGAGGACCCGGAGGACATCCTCTGGGACCTGGACCAGGCGCTGACCGCGGCCACGGCGCCGCGCGCGGCGGCGAAGAGTGCGACCGACGGGGCCACCGCCGCCGCGGCCCGGCCCGCCGTCCCGGCCGCCACCGCGGTCGGCGCCGCCGTCACCGGCGTCGGCGGCATCGCCGGCGGCGCGTCCTGCTCCGTCCCGGAGGCGAACTGATGACCAGCACTCCTGAGCGCACCTGGCAGGGCCCGTCCGCGCCGGAGCGCCTCGCGCTGCTGCGCCGGACCCGGTCCATCGCGATCGTGGGCGCGTCCAACAACCCGGCGCGCGCGTCGTACTTCGTCACGACGTACCTGCTGTCCAGCACGCCGTACGACGTCTACCTGGTGAACCCGCGGGAGACCGAGATCCTGGGTCAGCCGGTGTACCCGTCGCTCGACGCGCTGCCGGTCGTGCCGGACCTGGTGGACGTGTTCCGCCGGCACGACGACCTGCCGACGGTGCTGGACGAGACCGTGGCCGTCGGGGCGAAGGCGCTGTGGCTGCAGCTCGGCTCGTGGCACGAGGACGTCGCGCGTCGCGGCGAGGAGGCGGGCCTGACGGTGGTCATGGACCGCTGCGTCAAGATCGAGCACGCCCGGTTCCACGGCGGCCTGCACCTGGCGGGCTTCGACACCGGCGTGATCAGCAGCAGGCGCGCCCTGTCGTAGGTCGACCCTTCGCCGAGATGGCGACTCTCGGCTGCGCGGGGACGCCCCGTCGCAGCCGAGAGCTGCCATCTCGGCGGCAGAGCGCGCGCGGCGAGGGGGCCGCGCGGGGGGGCCGGCGTCAGCGCGCGTCGGCGAGGAGCGCCTGCTCCCCCGCCGCGGCGTCCGCCGGACGGCCCGTCGCCAGCGGCAGGATGATCGAGTCGATCAGCCGCTCGGCGAACTCCGCGTCCATCGGCCGGTGCGCGACGACCTTGCGGTAGTGCGCCATCGCCGGCGCGACCGCCGCGATCATGTCGAGGTCGACCCCGGGGGCCGTGTCCCCGCGCAGCCGGGCGCGCTCCAGCACCTCGCGCGCCAGCCGGACCCGGCCGGCGACGAACTGCTCGTGGAACACCTCGCGCACCTCGGGCTCGTCCCGGACGGCGGAGATGAGGCCGGTCATGAGGTCGTCGCTCTTCATCCGGCTGGCCCGCACGAAGATGCTCAGCAGGTCGTCGCGGATCGACCCGGTGTCGGGGACCTCGTCGATCGTCATCTGCTTGGCGCACAGCAGGCAGTCGACGGTGAGCTGCACCTTGGAGGACCAGCGGCGGTAGACCGTCGACTTGCCCGCCCCGGCGCGCTCGGCGACCGCGTCCATCGTCATGCCGTCGTAGCCCCGCTCGATGAGCAGCTCGCGGGCGGCCTGGAGGATCAGCTCGTCCTTGGAGTCGTCGCGGCGACGCCCGGGCCGGCGGGCCGGCTCGTCCACGTCCACGGCGCCGGTGGGCACACCCACGGCTGCGGCGTCCTCGCGCGCGACCATCCGGGCTCCTCTCGACGGCCCCATCATGCCTGCCGCGCGACGCGGAAACAAATCGAGACTCAGGGGTTTCGAAACTGCCCGGTCCTGGTTTACGGTCGTGCCATCCCCCCACACCGTCGTCCTGACCGGAGCACCCGCATGTCCTCATCCGCCGCACCCACGACGCCCGCCGCGCCGGCCGCCGGGCCGGCCGGCGTCCCGCACCGGCGCCGCTGGTTCGTCCTCGCCACCGTCGCGCTCGCCCAGCTGATGGTCGTCCTCGACGCCACCATCGTGAACATCGCCATGCCGTCCGCCCAGGCGGAGCTCGGCTTCAGCGACAACGACCGCCAGTGGATCGTCACCGCCTACGCCCTCGCCTTCGGCAGCCTGCTGCTGCTCGGCGGCCGGCTGTCCGACATGTTCGGCCGCCGCCGCATGTTCCTCATCGGGCTCGTCGGGTTCGCCGTGTCGTCCGCCCTCGGCGGCGCCGCCGGCACGTTCGAGCTGCTGGTCGCGGCGCGCGCCCTGCAGGGCGTGTTCGGGGCCGTGCTCGCCCCTGCCGCGCTGTCCGTGCTGACCACCACGTTCACCGTGCCGAAGGAGCGCGCCCGCGCGTTCGGCATCTTCGGCGCGATCGCCGGCATGGGCGGCGCCATCGGCCTGCTGCTCGGCGGCTACCTCACCGAGAACTTCGACTGGCGCTGGAACCTCTACGTCAACGTCGTGATCGCCGCCGTCGCGCTGGTCGCGGGCGCCGTGCTGCTCCCCCGGGCCGGCGGCGCCGCGGGGCACCGGCTGGACGTCCCCGGCGTCGTGCTCGGCTCGGCCGGGCTGTTCGCCCTGGTGTTCGGCTTCTCGCAGGCCGAGCCGCAGGGCTGGGACTCCCCGCTCACCTGGGCGCCGCTCGCCGCCAGCCTCGTGCTGCTCGTCGCGTTCGTCGTCCGGCAGCGCACCGCCCCGAACGCGGTGCTGCCGCTCGAGGTCGTCGTGGACCGGGACCGCGGGGCCTCGTTCCTCGCGATCCTCGTCGCCGGGTCGGGCATGTTCGGCGTGTTCCTGTTCCTCACGTACTACCTGCAGACGACCCTCGGGTACACGCCCATGCGCACCGGCGTGGCGTTCCTGCCGATGGTGCTGTCGATCATCGTCACCGCGCAGATCCAGTCGAACCTGCTGATCCCGCGGTTCGGGCCCAAGGTGCTGGTGCCGATCGGCATGCTGCTCGCGGCCGTCGCGATGCTCACGTTCACCCGGCTGGAGCTGGACAGCACGTACGCCACGCACGTGCTGCCCGGGCTGATCCTCATGGGCGTCGGGATGGCCTCGATCATGCCCGCGTCCTTCCAGCTGGCCACCCTCGGCGTCGAGCCCCGGCTCGCGGGCGCCGCGTCGGCCCTGGTGTCGACGAGCCAGCAGGTCGGCGGCGCGATCGGCACCGCCCTGCTGAACACCCTCGCCGCGACCGCCGCGGCGGCGTACCTAACGGACCACGCCCCGGTGACCCCCGAGGTGGCGGCCGAGGCCGCGCTGCACAGCTTCGACACCGCGTACGCGTGGTCGGCGGTGATCTTCGCCGGCGGCGCCGTCGTGGCGGCCGTGCTGTTCCGCACCCGCGCCGACCGCCAGGCCCGCGCGGCCGCAGCCCCCGCGCCGCTCGGCGCCCCGGCGGAGGCCCCGGTCGCCGCGCACTGACGCACCCGCACTCGCTCGCCGACCTACCCGCTCGCCGAGATAGGGCCTCCGCGCCGAGATAGGACCTCAGACGGTCCTATCTCGCGCCGGGGGCCCTATCTCGGCGAACGAGCGGGGAGCGCACGAGCGGGGAGACGGGGCGAGGGGTGGTCAGGAGGGGTCGAGCGGGCGCAGGTGGCCGGACCGCCACGTCTCGGCGTCCTGCGCCGCTCGGCGGGAGCCCGCGAGGACCGCGTGCGCCACCCGCAGGTCGTCCTCCAGACGAGCACGGGCCGCCGGGGCCTCGTCGGAGAGCGCCCGCCAGAGCACCGTCTCGTCGATCGCGAGGTAGTTGTGCGCGAGCCGGTTGCGCATCCCACGCAGCGCGCGCAGGCCGTCGACGGTGAGATAGCGCTCGGCCTGCCCGCGGTCCAGGGCGGCGGCGGCTTGGTGGATCCGCTCGACGACCCGCTCGGCGGCCAGCCGTACCCACGCCGGACGCGCACCGTCCGCCTCGGCCGCGAGCGACACGGCGGTGTCGAGCTCCTCGGCGAGCGCGACGACGCGCTCCGCCTCGTCAGGGGTCACAGGGGGACGGTCCCCGCGAGGATGCGACCACCCACCCCGGTCCGGCTCGCGCGCTCCAGCACCGCGTCGTCGTCCACCACGTCGACCCGGACCCCGGTCAGCGACTCCAGCGCGGCGGTCAGCGCCACCAGGTCCCGCCTGGCTCCCGGACCGAAGTGCACGATCAGGTCGAGGTCCGAGTCGACCCCGTCCTCGCCGCGCGCGACCGAGCCGAACACGCCGGCCGCGACCACCCCGTGGTCGGTGAGGACGCGCAGCACCGCGGCGTGGTGACGCGCGAGCGCGTCCCGCGGCAGGTCTCCGTGCACCGGTCCTCCTCCAGGTGTGACCACCAGGCTAGCGAGCCCCTCAGTTGTCGGGGAACCAGATCGCGCGGCGCAGGGCGACGCGCGTGCCGTCCGCCGTCAGGGGCGTGCCCTCCGCGCGCAGGTGCTCCAGGGCGGTCCGGGCGTGGTGCGGCGGCGGCGCGCCGGCGGCGTTCACGACCCGCCACCAGGGCACGCCGGACCCGCCGCGGGACATGATCTGACCGACCTGCCGGGGGCCGCCGCGCGCGGGCAGCCCCTCGGCGACGAACCGGTCGGCCACCACCTCGGCGATCGTCCCGTAGGTCATCGCCCGGCCGGAGGGGATCGCGTCGACGACGTCGAGCACCGCCTCTAGGTACGCCTCGTCCACCGCTCAGGCCCTCCGCAGCAGGACGAGCGCCCGGTCGTCGCCCTCGCCGGCGCCGACCCGCGCCACGACGTCGTCGGCGCCGCCGCGCCCGGTCGACAGGACGCCCTCGGCGACGCCGCGGAGCCGGTCGATGCCGAGGTCCAGGTCCCCGCCGGGCGTCTCCACGAGGCCGTCCGTGTAGAGCAGCAGGATGTCGCCGGGGTCGACCCGGCCGCGGACCGACGGGAACGCCGCGTCCTCGACGACGCCGAGCACGGGCCCGCCGCGCGCGGGGACCAGGTCGACGGCGCCGGACCCGGCGTCGAGGTGCACCGGCGGCAGGTGGCCCGCGGAGTACACGGTGTACTCGCCCGTCGCGAGGACCAGGCTCACGTGCACCGCGGTCGCGAACCCCTCGTCCCAGTCCTGCGCGAGCAGGTAGGCGTTCGCGGCGGGCAGGAAGTCCTCCGCGGGCAGCTGCCCGATCAGCCCGGCCAGGGCGCCGGACAGCTGGAGCGAGCGCACGCCCGCGTCCTGCCCCTTGCCCGACACGTCGACCAGCGCGATCTCGAGCACCGCGCCGTGCTGCCGTGGCGCCGCCACCACGAAGTCGCCGGAGAACGCCTCCCGGTGCGCCGACCGCAGCGCGGTCTGGACGGTCCAGCCGTCCGGCAGCGGCGGGACGGCGCCGTGCGCGGCGAGCCGGTCCCGCAGGTCGACGAGCATGAGCTCCCCCGGCGCGCCCTGCAGGCCGAGCCGCTCCCGGTGCGCCGCGAACGACAGCAGCGCCGCGATCGCGATGCCCTGCAGGAGGAACGTGCCGGGCGTGAAGTCGCCGAGGCCCGCGAGCGGGATCGCGACGAACTGCACGACGATCGCCGCGCACAGCACCACCATGCCGCGCATCCGGAGCAGGAACGCCCCCAGCAGCTCGATGAGGATGAACGTCGACGGCGGCACCCACGGGCGCGCCCACACGATCCCGGCCGACGCGAGCAGCGTCAGGCCGACGAGCATCGTGGTCAGCGCGGGCTGGGAGCCGACGCCGTACCGGCGCAGGCACGCCCGGACCCGGTCGAGCACGCTCGCGGCGCGGCGGCGGCGCGCGGCCGGCGGGGGTGTCACGCCGCGAGGGTACCCAGCACCCTGAGCGTGCGGCCAGGTGCCGCCACGTCAGGGTCGGCGGGCGAAATCGCGTGACCGGCCGCGACCCCCGCCAGCAGGATGGCGACCATGAGTGCGACGACGACCACCGGGTACCGCCTGTTCGAGATCACCGCCGACCGCGTCGAGGAGTACCGGGCGCTGGACGCGGTGGCGTTCGCCGAGCCGGCGCACGACCCGGCGCTGGACGCCGAGGTGCCGTTCGCGGTGCCGCTGGACCGGGCGGTGGCCGTCGAGTCCGAGGCCGGCGAGATCGTCGCGGTGCACGGCTCGTACGCCTTCACGCTGCCCACGCCGGGCGGGTCGGTGCCGTGCGCGGGGCTGACCTGGGTGGGCGTCCGGCCCGACCACCGGCGGCGCGGCCTGCTGACGACGATGATCCGCGCGCACCTCGACCGGTCGCTCGGCCGCGGCGAGCCCGTGTCGGCGCTGTTCGCGGCCGAGCCCGGCATCTACGGCCGGTACGGCTACGGCTCCGCCTCGGACAGCGTCCGCCTGACGCTCCCGCGCGGGGCCGCGCTGCGCGACGTCCCGGGCTCCGCCGACCTCACGGTGCGGTTCGCGACGCTCGACCCGGCCGCGCACGAGGGCCTGGTCGAGGACGTGTACGCGGCGGCGGGCACGGGCCGGCCCGGGTGGATCCGGCGCGGCTCGGACGCCCTGCGGCGCATCGCGGTCGCCGACCCGGCGGCCTGGCGGCGCGGCGGCGAGCCGGCGCGGCTGCTCACCGTGCACGCCGCGGACGGGACGCCGCGGGCGTTCGCGATCGTGCGACGCACCCAGACCTGGGGCGACGGCGGCCCGGAGTACCCGGTGCAGGTGCGGCTCGCCGCCTCGGCCGACGCGGCGGCGGCGCACCGGCTGTGGTCGATGCTGCTCGACCTCGATCTCACGACGACGGTGGCCAGCACCATGCTGCCGCTGGACGACCCGCTGCTCGCGCTGCTGGTCGACACCCGGCGCCCGGTCCCGAAGGTCAGCGACAACCTGTGGGTCCGGCTGCTCGACGTGCCGGCCGCGCTGGCCGGTCGCCGGTACGCCGCCCCGCTGGACGTGGTGCTCCGGGTGCGGGACGCGCTGCTGCCCGGGAACGACGGCGCGTGGCGGCTCGTCACCGGCGAGCCCGGGGCGGACGGCACGTATGGCGCCCGGGTCGAGCGCGCCGAGGGCGCGGAGCCCGACCTCGGCCTCGACGTGCGCGAGCTCGGCGCCGCGTACCTGGGCGGGCGCAGCCTGGCGGCGCTCGCCGCGGCCGGGCAGGTCACGGCGGCCCGGCCGGACGCGCTGCACCGCGCGGCGACCGCGTTCGGCTGGCCGGTGGCCCCGGTGTGCCCCTGGGTGTTCTAGCGGGACGGGGCCGCGCGTCAGGCGCGCGCGGCCTCGTACGCCGCCAGCTGGTCGATCCGGCGCTGGTGCCGCGGGTCCTGGCTGAACGGCTCGTCCACGAACACGTCGACCAGCTCCAGCGCCTCGTCCACCGAGTGCTGCCGGGCGCCGATCGCGACGACGTTCGCGTCGTTGTGCTGCCGCCCGAGCCGCGCGGTGTCGGTGTTCCACGCCAGCGCGGCGCGCACGCCGGTCACCTTGTTCGCGGCGATCTGCTCGCCGTTGCCCGACCCGCCGATGACGACGCCCAGGCTGCCCGGGTCGGCGACGACGGCCTCGCCCGCGGCGAAGCAGACGGCTGGGTAGTCGTCCTGCGGGTCGTACTCGGCGGCCCCGTGGTCGACCACGTCGTGCCCCGCGGCGCGCAGGTGCTCGACCAGCGCGACCTTGAGCTCGAACCCGGCGTGGTCTGCGGCGACATGGATACGCATGGGCCCCATCTTGCCCCACGCCGCCGCCCGCCACCCCGCCTGTCCGCGGACGGCCCCGCGACCTAGGCTGGCCCCGGTGCGCGCTCGCGCGCCTGCCCGACCGGAAGGGACCCCCCTCGACCATGACCCGCAGCGGCATCGACACCTCGGCCCTCGACCCGGCCGTCCGCCCGCAGGACGACCTGTACGCGCACGTCAACGGCCGCTGGGCCGCCGAGCACGTGATCCCCGCCGACCGGGCGATGGACGGCTCGTTCCGCGCGCTGCACGACCAGGCCGAGGAGCAGGTCCGCGACATCATCGTCGAGGCCGGGGAGGCCGCCGACGCCACGGGCGTCCAGGCGCAGATCGGCGCGCTGTACGCGTCGTTCATGGACACCGACGCCGTCGAGGCGGCCGGCACCGACCCGCTGCGCCCGGACCTGTCCGCGATCGCCGCCGCGAGCAGCCGCCAGGACCTCACCGACGTGCTGGGCTCCCTGCAGCGCACGGGCGCCGCGGCCGGCACCGGGTTCTGGGTCGACAACGACGCCAAGGACCCCGAGCGGTACGTCGTCTACCTGTACCAGTCGGGCCTGGGCCTGCCGGACGAGTCGTACTACCGCGACGAGCAGTACGCGTCCGTGCTCGCCGCCTACCGCCCGCACGTGGCGCGGATGCTGCGGCTCGGCGGCTGGGTGGCGGACGCGGCCGCGGCGGACGAGGCCGCGGGCCGGGTGGTCGCGCTGGAGACCAAGATCGCCGCCGGCCACTGGGACGTCGTGAAGGACCGGGACGCCGACCTCACCTACAACCCGACGACGCTCGCCGCGCTGGCGACCACCGCCCCGGGCTTCGACTGGGAGGCGTGGTCCCGCGCCCTGGGCGCCCCGCAGGGCTCGCTCGACGAGCTGGTGGTGCGCGAGCCGTCGTTCGCCACCGCGTTCGCCGGGCTGTGGGCGTCCGAGCCGGTCGAGGACTGGCAGGCCTGGCTGGCGTACCACGCGATCACCGCGCGGGCGCCGTACCTGTCGTCCGAGCTGGTCGAGGCGAACTTCGACTTCCACGGCCGCACGCTGACCGGCGCCCAGGAGCTGCGCGACCGCTGGAAGCGCGGCGTCTCGCTCGTCCAGGGCGTGCTCGGCGAGGCCGTCGGCGAGGTGTACGTCGCGCGGCACTTCCCGCCGGCCCACAAGGAGCGGATGGAGGAGCTCGTCGGCCACCTGGTCGAGGCGTACCGCGAGTCGATCACCGCCCTGGACTGGATGGGCGAGGACACCAAGGCCAAGGCGCTCGCCAAGCTCGACGCGTTCACGCCGAAGATCGGCTACCCGGTCAAGTGGCGGGACTACTCGGGCCTCGAGGTCCGCGCCGACGACCTGGTCGGCAACGTCCGCCGGGCGTCCGCGTTCGAGCAGGACTTCGAGCTGAACAAGATCGGGAGGCCGATCGACCGCGACGAGTGGTTCATGACCCCGCAGACGGTCAACGCCTACTACAACCCGGGCATGAACGAGATCGTGTTCCCCGCCGCGATCCTGCAGCCGCCGTTCTTCGACGCCGACGCGGACGACGCCGTGAACTACGGCGGCATCGGCGCGGTCATCGGCCACGAGATCGGCCACGGCTTCGACGACCAGGGCTCCAAGTACGACGGCCAGGGCCGGCTCGAGGACTGGTGGACCGAGTCCGACCGCGCCGAGTTCGAGAAGCGCACCTCGGCGCTCATCGAGCAGTACAACGCGTTCTCCCCCGCGCAGCTCAACGGGTCGCACCACGTCAACGGCGCGCTCACGATCGGCGAGAACATCGGCGACCTCGGCGGCCTGTCGATCTCGCTGAAGGCCTACCGGATCGCGCTGGGCACCTCGCTGGACGAGGCGCCCGAGGTCGACGGGCTGACCGGCGTGCAGCGGGTGCTGCTCGGCTGGGCGCAGGTGTGGCGGGCCAAGGGCCGCGACGAGGAGGTCATCCGGCGGCTCGCCGTCGACCCGCACTCCCCCGACGAGGTCCGGTGCAACGCGGTGGTGCGGAACGTGGACGAGTTCTACACCGCGTTCGGCGTGCAGGAGGGCGACGGGCTGTACCTCGCGCCCGAGGAGCGCGTGCGCATCTGGTGACGCACGACCGCGGCGCCCGTCCCCTCGCCGGGGGGCGGGCGCCGCGGCGCGTCCGGGCCCGGCGGGCGGGTGCCCGTCCGGGCGCTCACCCCGCCCGGGCGACCGGGCGTCAGGGCAGCGTCGTGAGCGCCGCCGTCGCGACCCGGAACCCGGCCCCGGTCTCGTCGATGACGCAGGACATGCCGTTCGACCCGCTCGTGCAGGTGTACGGGCCCACGGTCTGCGTCTGCCCGTACTCCAGCACCGGGGTGTCCGCCGACGCCGGCGCCGGCGCCGGGCCCTCGACGCAGGGCGTCGTGACGCCGTCCGCCTCGTTCAGCACCACGGTGTGGCCGGTGGTGCCCGTGCAGCCCTCGGAGGCCGGCACGTCGTACTGGATGTTCGCGATGGTGCAGGTGACGCCGTCGGGCGACATGGTGCACGCGATGTTGCCGGTCGGGGACGCGAACGACGTGGCGACGTCGCTGGTCGCGCCCGACGTGGCGCCGTCCGTCGCGCCGCCGGACGCGGCCTGCGACGCGGGCGCCGACGGGCTCGCGGTGGCGCCGCCGTCGGAGTCGCCGCCGAGCACCACGATCGCGGCGACGACCAGGACGAGGACCAGCACGACGTCGACGGCCAGGAAGATCTTGACGCCGCGGCTCAGGTTCGCGAGGGCTGCCATCGGGTACCTCCG
>NZ_JAANNB010000076.1 GCF_011603975.1 Cellulomonas sp. IC4_254
GCACCGTGCCGGGCAGCCCCGCCGGGGTCACCCACGCCCGCACCCGCGCCGACGTCCCCGTGACGCCCGCCTCCGCACCGGTCACGACGGGCGGGGCGGCCACCACGAGGACGCGGGAGTGCGTCGCGGTGCGGCCCGCCGCGTCCGTGACGGCCAGCCGGGCGGTCACCGTCCCGGCGGCGTACGTGTGCGCGACGACGCCGGGCTGCCCGGTGCCGCTGCGCGTCGTGCCGTCCCCGAGGTCGAGGGTCCAGCGCGTGACACCGGTGCCGGCCGCCGACCCGCCGCCGGTGCTGCGGGCCAGGTCGAACGTGACGGCCAGCGGCGCCGGACCGACGGCGACCGACACGCGGAGGTCCGCGACGGGGGCGGCGTACGCCCCGGGACCCGCGACCGCCGCCGCGTAGGCCGAGCGCGCCGGGGCGTCGGCCGCCACGGCCCACGCGCAGGTCCCGGTGCCCTCGAACGACGACGCGACGTCCAGCCCCGGCCACGACCCGAGCCAGTCGACCGCGTCCGTCAGCCACGCCGCGCGCCGGTCCGGGTCGGCGGGATCGGCGGCGGTCCCGAACTCGGCCAGCACGGCGGGCTTCCCCCGCGCCTCCGCCCACCGCCGGAACGGCCCGGCGACCTCGGCCAGCGACCGCCACGCCACCGGCTTCCCCGGCGCGCAGCCGAACCAGTTGTAGGCGTCCAGGCCGACCCGGTCCACGACGTCGTCCCCCGGGTAGAACGCCTGCGCACCCGCCGTCGACGGCGCCGACCCGAAGCTCGCCGGCGTCACGACCCACGTCCACCGCACGTCCCGCACCCCCGCGTCCCGGAACACCTGCACGTAGTGCCGCCACGCCGCGCGGAACTCCGCCGGCGTCCCCCAGCCCTGCGCGATGTCGGCCTCGTGGTGCAGCGTCAGGTACACCGGCACCCCCAGCGCCGCGACACCCGCGGCCTGCCGGCGGATGTCGGCGTCCACCTCCCCCGACGCGATCGCCGCCCAGGGGACGACCGACCCGTCCAGCCGCCGCGGCCAGATCGACAGCAGCGGCGTGCGGCCCCGGGCGACCGAGTCCACCACCGGGCTCGCCGGCTGGGCGTCGTCCCAGCGGCTGTACCAGCGGTGCACGTCCAGGCGGCGGCCGAGGACGTCCTCGAACCCGGCGACGGCCGCCGCCGTGTCCGGTGCGGCGCCGCGGTCGACGTGCGCGCCGAGGCGGAAGCCGGTGGCGGTGGCGGCGGTGGCGGTGGTCGCCGCGGTGGAGGCGGCAGCCGGCGCCGCGGTCGGCCCCGCGGTCGACGCGGCGGCCGGGGCGAGGGCGGCGGCGGACGGGGCGGCGAGCGCCAGCGTGGCCGCCAGCGCGGCGGCGAGCGCGGCGCCCCTGCGGGCGCGGGTCGGTGCGGACATGCGGATCCCCCTGCGTGCGGGCGCGCGCGGGCGCCCGGTGGTGCTGCGGTGACCGGCGGCGCCGGCGGCGGGCCGGTGGCGCGCGGGGCGGCGTCGCCCGCGCGGGACTGCCGCGACGGGTCGCGGCGCGCGGTGGTGCGGGGTGCGGGATGGTGCCGGTGGAGCGGTCGGCGCCGGGGCGTCCCGTGCGCCTGCTGCCGCGGTCTCGTCACGCGGCGTCGCCCGGACTCCGGGCGGGACGGCGGGCCGGGCCCGCACGTCCACCATCGACAACGCGCGCCGGCCCCTGAGCCCTCCGGCACGGCGTGTGCACCCGCTCACACCCGCCGCCCGGCAGTTCCGCCCCGGCCCGCAGGCGACGAGGGGGTAACCGGCACGTCGAGCGAGTACCCGCCGGCTACTCGCTCGACGCGTCGGTTACCCGCTCGCCGAAAGGGCCGAGCCGAGCGCCGCCCGGACCGCGCCCGTCGGCGCTCGGCGCGCGGGCGCGGGCGAGCGCACCGATACTCGGCCGGGTGACCACCGAGACCACGACCGACCGCTCCCCCGGCCTCCGCCGGGCCGTGACCGGGCCGCTGCTGTTCCTGTTCATCCTGGGCGACGTCCTCGGCGCCGGCGTGTACGCCCTGGTGGGCGAGCTGGGTGCGGAGGCGGGCGGCGCGATCTGGCTGCCGCTGCTGGTCGCGCTGGGCATGGCGCTGCTCACCGCGGCGTCGTACGCGGAGCTGGTCACGAAGTACCCGAAGGCGGGCGGCTCGGCGGTGTTCGCGCAGCGCGCGTTCGGCAGCCCGCTGGTGTCGTTCCTCGTCGGGTTCTGCATGCTGGCGGCGGGCGTGACGTCGGCGGCGGGGCTGGCCCTGGCGTTCGGCGGCGACTACCTGTCCGTGTTCCTGGACGTGCCGCCGGTGCCCACGGCGATCGTGTTCCTGGCCGCGGTGGCGGCGCTGAACATGCGCGGGATCAAGGAGTCGCTGCGCGCGAACGTGGTCATGACCGCGATCGAGCTGTCCGGCCTGGTGCTGGTCGTGATCCTCGGGGCCGTCGTCCTGGGTCGTGGGGACGGCGACCCGGGCCGGGTGCTGGAGCTGCCTGCCGAGACGTCGTGGGCGGCCGCGGTCCTGGGCGGCGCGCTGATCGCGTTCTACTCGTTCGTCGGGTTCGAGACGTCGGCGAACCTCGCCGAGGAGGTCACCGACGTGCGCCGGGTGTACCCGCGCGCGCTGTTCGGCGCGCTGGTCACGGCGGGCGTGGTGTACCTGCTGGTCGGGCTGGTCGCGCCGGCCGTCGTCGCCCCGGAGGACCTCGCGGCGTCGAGCGGCCCGCTGCTCGAGGTGGTCCGCGCGGCCGGCGGGGTCCCGCTGGAGATCTTCTCCGCGGTGGCGCTGGTCGCGGTGGCGAACGGTGCGCTGCTCACGATGATCATGGCGAGCCGGCTCACCTACGGCATGGCGCGGGAGGGCCTGCTGCCCCCGGTGCTCGGCCGCGTGCTGCCGAACCGCCGCACCCCGTGGGTCGCCATCGTCGTGACGACGGCCGTCGCGATGGTCCTCGCCGCGACCGGCGAGCTCGTCGACCTGGCGTCGACGGTCGTCCTGCTGCTGCTGTTCGTCTTCCTCAGCACGAACGTCGCGGTGCTGGTGCTGCGCCGGGACCGGGTGGAGCACGAGCACTTCCGCGCGTGGACCGCGCTGCCGGTGCTGGCGATCGTCACCTGCCTGGTGCTGCTGACCCAGCAGGAGGCGCGGCACTGGGCGCTGGCCGGGGTGCTGCTCGCCGTCGGCCTGGTGCTGCACCTGGTGACGCGCCGGTCGAGCCGCCGCGCCGTCGAGGGCGCACCGGCCCGCTGACCAGCACCGGCACACTGCGCCGCCGGGCCCGGGACGATGGTCCCGGCGGCGCGGAATAGATCCGAGCGCGGCCTCGTTGGGGCGCAAGTACATGCAAACGCATCGACTTGAGGAGCGCGAGATGCAGTTCGGAGTCTTCACGGTCAGCGACATCACGCCTGACCCCCACACGGGCCGCGCGCCCGACGACACCGAGCGCGTCCGGTCGATCCTCGCGATCGCCGAGCACGCGGAGGAGGTCGGCCTCGACGTCTTCGCGACCGGCGAGCACCACAACCCGCCGTTCGTCGCGTCGTCCCCGACCACGATGCTCGGCTACCTGGCCGGCCGCACGAAGAACATCGTGCTGTCGACGGCCACCACGCTGATCACCACGAACGACCCGGTCCGGCTGGCCGAGGAGTACGCGATGCTCCAGGTCATCTCCGACGGCCGGATGGACCTCATGATGGGCCGCGGCAACACCGGCCCGGTCTACCCGTGGTTCGGCCAGGACATCCGCCAGGGCATCCCGCTGGCGATCGAGAACTACGCCCTGCTGCGCCGCCTCTGGGAGGAGGAGGTCGTCGACTGGGAGGGCAAGTTCCGCACCCCGCTGCAGGGCTTCACCTCGACCCCCCGGCCGCTGGACGGCGTCCCGCCGTTCGTGTGGCACGGCTCGATCCGGAGCCCCGAGATCGCCGAGCAGGCCTCGTACTACGGCGACGGCTTCTTCCACAACAACATCTTCTGGCCGATGAGCCACACCAAGCAGATGGTGCAGTTCTACCGGCAGCGGTTCGAGCACTACGGCCACGGCCGGGCGGACCAGGCGATCGTCGGCCTCGGCGGCCAGGTGTTCATGCGGAAGAACTCGCAGGACGCGGTGGACGAGTTCCGGCCGTACTTCGACAACGCGCCGGTCTACGGCCACGGCCCGTCGCTCGAGGACTTCTCGGCGCAGACGCCGCTCACCGTCGGCTCGCCGCAGCAGGTCATCGACCGGTACGCCGCCATGCGGCACGAGGTCGGCCACTACCAGCGCCAGCTGTTCCTCATCGACCACGCGGGCCTGCCGCTCAAGACCGTGTTCGAGCAGCTCGACATCCTGGGCGGCGAGGTCGTCCCGGTGCTCCGCAAGGAGATGGAGTCCGACCGCCCCGCCGACGTGCCGTCCGGCCCGCCGACGCACGCGGAGCGCGTCGCGAAGGCCCGCGCCGCCGGCCAGGTGCACGAGCAGACCGTCGCCGCCGCCGACCACTGGACCGGCAGGACCGCCGAGGACGACGCCGCGGCCGCCGACGCCGTGACCGCCCGCCAGGGCGCGGCCTTCGGTCTCTGACCCCGGAACAACCCCGCCGGGCGGGAGGTTCTGCCGGACACGCCACCCGCGCGTCCGGGCCTCCCGCCCGACGCGGCACCCCGCACGACCCGCAGCACCCCGCAGCACCCGCAGCAGGACCCCGAAGGAGCACCTCCCATGACCGAGCGCAGGATCGTCGCGCTGTCGGCCGGCCTCGGCCAGCCGTCCTCCACCCGTCTGCTCGCCGACCGCCTCGCCGAGGCGACCGCGACCGAGCTCGCCGACCGCGGGCAGCGCCCGGAGGTCCGCGTCGTCGAGCTGCGCGACTACGCGCACGACATCGTGAACGCGATGCTCACCGGCGTCCCGAGCCCGGCGCTCGCCGAGGTGATCGAGGCCGTGACCGGCGCGGACGCGCTCATCGCCGTGACCCCGCTGTTCACCACGACGTACTCGGGCCTGTTCAAGTCGTTCGTCGACATCCTCGACAAGGACTCGCTCATCGGGCTGCCCGTGCTGCTCGGCGCGACCGGCGGCACCGCCCGGCACTCGCTGGCCATCGAGTACTCGATGCGCCCGCTGTTCACCTACCTGCGGGCCGACGTCGCGACGACGTCCGTGTTCGCGGCGACCGACGACTGGGCGACCGGCGCCACCGCCGACGAGCCCAGCCCGCTGCCCGCCCGCATCCGCCGGGCCGGCGCCGAGCTCGCCGCCACCGTCGCCGCCCGCGGGTCGCGCGGCCCGCAGGACCCGTTCGCCGGCGCCCCGTCGTTCGCGGACCTGCTCGGCGGCTGACCGCCCGCCCGTCAGTCGCGGGCCAGCAGCACCACGGTCGCGTCGTCGTCCGACGCCGGGTCCCGCAGGCGCGCCACGAGCGCGTCCAGGTCCCCCGGCGCCGGGCGGCCGACCGCCCGGACCGTCCGGTCCAGCGTGACCCGCAGCGACTCCCGCCGCCGCTCGATGATCCCGTCGGTGAGCAGCAGCAGCGCGTCGCCGCTCTCCAGCCGGGTCCGGCCCGCGTCGGGCTCCCCGAGCAGCAGCCCGATCAGCGGCGAGCCGAGCACGGGCTCCCACGCGGCGGTGCCGTCCGCGCGCACGACCAGCGGCGGCAGGTGCCCGGCACCGGCGTACTCCACCTCGCCGGTCGCCGGGTCGAGCAGCGCCACGGCCATGGTCGCCATCTGCCCCGGCAGGGTCCACCGCGCGAGCGCGGCGACCCGGGACAGCACGACGGCGGGCGGCGCCGCGTCCAGCAGGTAGGCGCGGGTGGCGTTGCGCAGCTGCCCCATCGCGGCGGCGGTCGCGAGGCCGTGCCCCGTGACGTCGCCGATGGTGAGGGCGAGCCGGCCGTTGGCCAGCCGCAGCACGTCGTACCAGTCGCCGCCGACCTGGCCGGTGCCGGCCGGCTCGTAGCGCGCGTCCAGCGACCAGCCGGGCACGAACGGCAACGACGTGGGCAGCAGCGTCCGCTGGATGGCGCGCGCGGCGTTCACCTCCGCCCGCCCGCGCCGGAACAGCGCCTCGACGAGGTACGTCCGCAGGTCGGCCGCGTTCTGCACGTGCTGCTCGTCCCACGGCAGCGACCGGCCGCGGACCTGCTCGCGCCACAGGTCGAACGACTGCCGCGGGCCCAGCCGCACGCCGTCGCCGTCCGGCACCTCGATCATCTTGTGGTGCGGGTCCCCGCCCCAGTCGACGGTGCGGACCACCTCGCCGCGCAGCCACACGACCGTGCCGCCGTCGGGCAGGGACAGCGCGACCGCGCCGGCGATCCCGGGCACGTCGGGCGCGTCGGGCTCCTCCGCGAGCCGGTCGGTGGCCAGCAGCTCGTCCACCGTCGACGCCCAGCCGGCGATGCCCCGGCACGACGCGGCGTCCGGCACCTCGCCGCGGGTCAGCACGTCGGTGCCCACGCTCACCACCACGCCGTCGGCGGGGACGAGCGTGAGCAGGTCGTCGGTCCGGGTGAGCGCCTGCGCGAGCCGGACCTCCTCGTCGCGGCTGGCGGCGACGAGGCGGGCGAGCACGCCGGACGCCCGGCGGGTCTCCGCGAGCGCGTCCTCCTCGACCTGGGCGACCAGGCGGGCGGACAGCGCGACGCCCAGGAACTCCGCCGCGGCGCGGACGCCGTACGACGGCGCGTGCGGGCCGGAGTAGTGGTGGCACGCCACCATGCCCCAGAGCCTGCCGTCGCGGAGCAGGGAGATCGACATCGAGGCCCGCACGCCCATGTTGCGCAGGTACTCGCAGTGCACCGGGGAGACGGAGCGCAGCGTCGCGTACGTCAGGTCCAGCGGCCGGCCGCGCAGCGGGTCGAGGGTCGGGACCACCGGGACCGGCGTGTAGTCGACGTCGGAGATGAGCCGGATCCAGCTCTTCTCGTACATCGCCCGCGCCTGCGCCGGGATGTCGGACGCCGGGTAGTGCAGCCCGAGGAACGGCTCCAGGTCGCGCCGCCGCGCCTCGGCGACGACCTCGCCGTTGTACTCGGCGTCGAACCGGTAGATCATCACGCGGTCGAAGCCGGTCAGCCGCCGCACGTGCCGGGCCGCGATGTCGTAGAGCCCGGTCAGCTCGCCGGCGCGGTTCAGGTCGGCGATCGCGTCGCGGACGCTCTCGTAGGTCGTGCCGTAGGTCAGCGGGCGGGGGCCGTCGGCCGGCTCGAGCTCGACGACGAACACCGGACCGGGGTCGGCGAGCGTCGCCGGCGGCGGGCGGTGCACGACGACGTCGAGCTGCACCGTGCCGTCGGCGGTCGCGATCTCGACCAGCCCGGGGTTGCGGGTGCGGTGGTCCGGCACGGCGGCGAGCTGCTCCAGCACCACGCGGGCGGCCGGCACCCCCAGCACGTCGCCGAGCGGCGCGCCGAGCACCGCCTCGACCGGCCGGCCGAGCACCGTCGCCACGTTCTCCGAGGCCTGCAGGACCAGGGCGCCGTCGTCCTGGACCACCAGCAGCACGCCCCGCGGCTGCACCGACCCGGGGATGTGGATCGGCTCGCGCGCGCAGTTGTCGAGGTCGATCGGCTCACCGGGCGCCACGAAGGTCTCGCTCAACGCCGTGTCCTTCCGGTCGGAGGACCCGACCGGGAGGGCCGAGCGGGCCACGCGCGGCGACGCGATCCCCGGCGACCCTCGCAAACCGGGGGGCGTCCTGGCAACTGGGTCAGGCGGCCCAGAGGGCGGTGAGGCCGAGCCCGGCGGCCGCCGCCGCGACCGCGAGCACCGCCGTGCCCAGGAGGTTGGTCAGCGCCCGTGCGCGCTCCCCGGCCTGCGCGAGCCGGACGGTCTCGACGGCAGCCGCCGAGAACGTCGTGTACCCGCCGCAGAACCCGGTCGCGAGCAGCAGCTGCCAGGTCGCCGGCAGACCCAGGTACAGCTGGGCGCCCGCCACCAGCCCGATGAGCAGCGAGCCGGTCACGTTGATCGCGATGGTGGCCACGGGCAGCACCGTGCGCCCCCGCGCGCGGATGGTCCCGTCCACCCAGAACCGGGTCGCGGCACCCAGGCCGCCCAGGACCGCGACGAGCAGCGCGTCGGTCACCGCGCACCGCCGGCGGCGCTCCGGCGCCCGGCGAGCGCCGCCACCAGCGCGACCCCGCCCGCGGCGCACAGCACCCCCGCCACCAGGGACACCGCGACGTAGCCCAGCGCGGTCCCGACGGCCCCGGACGCGAGCAGCCGCTCGGTCTCCAGCGCCAGCGAGCTGAACGTCGTGTACCCGCCCAGGACGCCGGTGCCGAGCGCGAGCCGCACCCGCTGCACGCCCGGGGTCTCCGGCCCGCGGCGGCCGAGGACCTCCAGCAGCGCGCCGAGCAGGAACGCCCCGGTGAGGTTCGCGGTCAGCGTCCCGACCGGCCAGCCGTCCTGCGGGGGCAGCGCGTGCGCCAGCCCGTACCGGCCGAGGGACCCGACGGCGCCGCCGACCGCGACGAGGAGCGCGAGACCCGCGCGGTGGTGCGCCGGGCGCGGGGCGGTCCGGGGTGCGGCGGGCGTGCTCGTGGGGACCTCCGGGGGGTGACGGCGGTGCGGCTGCGGGCCGTCGCTCATCCTGCCGCACGGGGCGGGCGGCCGGTGCGGTACGCGAGCGCCGCCAGCACCCGGGGGCTGACGTCCGGGCCCGTCGCGCCGAGCGCCCGGTAGACCACCGCCAGGTGGTTCTCCACCGACCGCGGGGACAGCCCGAGCGCGCGGGCGACCGCCCGGTTCGACAGCCCCTGCGCCACCAGGGCGAGCACGGCCCCCTGGGCCGGCGTCAGCCCGGCGAGCCCCGGCGGCGGCGCCGCGTCCCCGCGGCCCACCACCGCGTGCCCGTCGGCGGCCGCGACCACCGCGCGGGCGAGCGCCCCGGGGTCCGGGCACGTCCGCCGGGACACGTGGCTCCACGGGCGCGGGGCGCGGTCCCGCAGGGCCAGCACCACGTCGGAGGCGTCCCCGCCCGACAGCAGCAGCACCGCCAGGTCGTGGTCGCGCTCCTGGAGCCGGAGCCCGACCTCCACGCCCGTGCCGTCCGCGAGCGCGTCCTCGACGACCACGACGTCGACCGTGCGCGCCTCGACGCGGTCGAGCGCCTCCCGCCGGCCCGCCAGCCGGTGCACGACCGCGAGCCGCGGGTCGTCCTCGAGGCCCTGCGCCAGCGCGGCGCGCGACAGCGCCTCGTCCACGACGAGGGCCACCCGCACCACGCGCCCGACCACGGGGGCACGGTACGCCGAGCGGGGTGCCGCGGTGCCCGACCGGCGGACCACCCGCCGGTGACTAGGGTGGTGGCACCGGGCGGACCAGCGAGGACCCCCGAGCCGCCGCGAGGACGCGGGCCGGGCTCCGGGTCGTGACGAGGAGGGCACCGTGACCGACGCCGAGGAGCCGAGGCGCAGCCTGTTCGACCGGCTGGCGGAGCCGCTGGCCGAGAAGACCCGCGAGCGGATCGAGCAGGTCGAGGACCGGGTGCGGCGCTCGGTCCAGGGGGAGATCGACGCGGTGACCCGCTCGGTGCGGGCGCGCGCCGTGGAGGTCCGGCCGAGCGCGATCGGGTTCGCCGCGGCGCTGCTGCTCACCGTGTTCGGGCTGGCGCTGCTGGTGACGGCGGCGGTCGTCGGGCTCGCGCACGTGGTCGAGCTCTGGCTGGCCGCGCTGATCGTCGGCGTGCTGCTCATCGGCGCCGCCGCGGGGCTCGCGGCGTGGGCCCGCAGCCGGCTCCCCGAGCGGGTCCGGTCGACGCCCCCGCCGGCCGGGCCGGCCGCCGAACCCGAGCTCGTCCACCCCTGGGCCGACTGAGCCGCACCACCGCACGGGGCACGCCCGGCCCGTCCCACCTGCGCAGATCACGCGGACGGGCCAGACTGGGGCAGAACGCCTCCCGTCCACGAAGGAGCACCGGATGACGACGACATCGGGCAGCGGGTCCGGCCCGGACCAGCAGTCGATCGGCCAGCTCATCAGCCGGCTCAGCGAGCAGGCCGCCCGGCTGGTGCGCGCGGAGATCGACCTGGCCAAGGCCGAGCTCGCGCAGAAGGCCAAGGCCGCGGGCATCGGGATCGGGCTGCTCGCCGGCGCCGCGTTCTTCGGGTTCTTCACGTTCGCGGTGCTCGTCACCACGGTGATCCTCGCCATCAGCGAGGGCCTCGCGCCCTGGCTCGCGGCGCTCATCGTGCTGGTGGCGCTCGCGATCATCACCGGCGTGCTCGCGCTCGTCGGCGTGAAGAGCCTGCAGAAGGGCACCCCGCCGACGCCCGAGAAGGCCGTCGAGGGCCTCAAGCAGGACGCCGCGACCGTCCAGAAGTCCGTCAAGGAGGGCCTGAGCCGATGAGCGACTCCCCCACGCCGAAGCCCACGATCACCGCGCTCGAGGCGGAGGTGCTGCTGACCCGCGCGGAGCTGGCCGGCACCGCCGACGCGCTCGCCGAGCGGCTCAGCCCGAAGCGGCAGGTCGCGGACGCACGGGCCGCGGCGGAGAAGCTCTGGCGCGACGCCGTCGGCACCGACCCGGCCGCCGACCCCGCGAACAAGAACCGGGCACGGGGCATCCTCGCCGGCGCCGTGGGCGCCCTGGCGCTCGTGGTGGTGCTCGCCGTCCGGCGCTGACCTCACCGCACGAGGCGCGCGCCCGGGATCAGGCGCGCGCCTCGTGCGCGAGCAGCAGGCGCTTCGTGTCCAGCCCGTAGTAGTAGCCGCCGAGGGTGCCGCCGCTGCGCAGCACCCGGTGGCAGGGCACGAACGGCGCGACCAGGTTCCGCGCGCACGCGGACCCGGCGGCCCGCACCGCGGTCGGGCTGCCCGCCGCGGCGGCGAGCTCGGCGTACGTCGCCGTCGACCCCGGGGCGATCGCGCGCATCGCCGCCCAGGCCCGCTGCTGGAACGGGCCGCCGGGCTGCGCGACGGGCACCGCGTCCAGGGCACCCGCCTCGCCGTCGAGGTACCGGGCCGCCGCGTCGGCGACGAGTGCCGGACCCGCGCCCCGCGCGGCCAGGCCCTCCGGGTCGAGCAGCTCGTGCCCGCGCGCCGCGAGGTCGAGCGGGAGGCGCGCGGCCATCGCCGCCACCGGGCCGAAGCCCGCGGCGCGCACGACGCCGTCCTCGGTCAGCAGCACCGCCAGGCCGCCGGCGGGCGACGGCAGCACGGCGGCGAGCAGCGGCGCGGCCGGGTCGGCCGCCGGCGGTGCGGGCGGCGCCGGGGGCGCGGCGGGCGCGGGCGGCGCCACGGACCCAGCGATCGCGGGTGCGGCCGGCACGGCGGGCGCACGCGGTGGCACGACGGCGGCGGTGGTGGTCTCGGTCATGGCACCATCCTGCGCCCTGGGCCGCACCGGGTACCGGCGGTGATCGGACATCGCGGCGCGGGCGCGCCCGGGGTGGCGGGCGGACGTCGGTCGGCGTGCCGGACCGTCGTCGTGTGTGCGCAGGGCGACCCGTCGGGCGGCGTCAGGCGCACTGCCGGCCCGTCAGGCCGGCTGCGAGTCGGCGACCGGGCGGAGCCGGCCCACGGAGCCCGCCGCCGGTCGGGCGGCGGGACCTCCGGGTCGGCTCAGACGTCGTCGCCGCGCTGACCGGGGACGCCGCCGAGCAGCTCGCGCACCTCGGTCTCGCGGTAGCGGCGGTGGCCGCCGAGCGTGCGGATCGACGACAGCTTGCCGGACTTCGCCCAGCGGGTGACCGTCTTCGGGTCGACCCGGAACAGGGTGGCGACCTCCGACGGCGTCAGCAGGATCTCGTTCTCGGTGTGGGGGGCAGTCACGTCAGACCTCCGGGGTGCCCTCGTGGCGACGACCGGTCGGGTGACCCGTCGTCATGACAGACAGGAACATGGCCATCGGCACCGCTGCCCGGACGGAGCCGGGCTCGTACGGCATCGGTGACGTCATCGCGCTCGACCCCCCTTGCGCCCCCAACCGTGACCACGGTGTCACGTGCGAACTCTGGACAACTAGTACCAACGTCCCATTCCGGGACAAGCGGTAACTATGAGGACACTCTAGGTCGAACGCGACATGACTGCGCGCGGTGACCGTCACCCGTCCGAGCGACGGACGAGCGCGCGGGCGTCACGCGTCCGGGTGACCGCCGTGTCATCACCACGGTCGGCGGGGCCCGGACCGGGTCGTTCGTCCCAGTGGGCGCCGCGCCCCCGGGCTCCCCGACGGTCGTCGCGTCACCCATCGTCCCGACACGCCACCCTGTTCGCCAGTGGCGAAGATCACACCCCCTCGGCGGCCGCCGCAGCCAGGGACCGCCGCCCGCGCGGCCGGACCGGACCGTCGGAGCACGTCGCGCGTCGTGGCCGGAGCGCGCCCGCGCCGGCGCACGGAGCCCCCGGGGCGTCGCGGCGGCCACCGGGGCACGCGTCCGCCTCCGGCGAGTGGTCGGAATGCCGGGGGACCATGTACCGTTGCGTCACGAACAGACTATTCAGCATCCCGGGGCCGCACGTGTGAGCACGGAGCCGCCCCGCTTCCACGTTAGAGGGGGTCGATGCCATGGGGCGCGGCCGTCAGAAGGCTAAGCAGACGAAGGTCGCTCGGGAGCTGAAGTACTTCAGCCCGGACACCAACTACCGGGCGCTGGAGCAGGAGCTCACCGGCCACCGGAACGACCTCGTCACCGACAGCCGACAGGACTCCGACGACGAGGGTGACGACTACCCCCCTCGATGGGCGGACGAGCGCTGAATACCCGGGCCGGCAGCCACCCCGCGTGGCACCGGCCCCGCCGCTGACGCGCAGCGGCCACCAGCACGACGCAGCCGGGCCCCTCGGCTCCCGTCCACGACGGACGCCGGGCGGGCCCGGCTCGTGTGCTGCCCACGTCACCCGGCACCGGCCTGGTGCGCTCGCCACGACCTGGCGCCCCCGCACACGGCTCCCGTGCTGCCCGCGCCGCGGCGCCGTCCGCTCACCGCGCTCGTGCTGCCCGCGCTGCGGCGCCGCCGGCTGACGGCGCCCGTGCCGCCTGCGCTCTGCGCCCTGCGGCGCCGTCCGCCGACGGGCTCGTGCCGCCCGCGCCGGGCCGCCCGGCGCCCGGGCTCGTCCCCCGCCGAGCCGCGGCGGGCGACCTTCCGTCAGGCCGTGCGGTACGCGCCGCTGAGCCGGACCGCGCCGCCCTGGACACCCTTGGTGCCGGCGACCAGGTCCGGCCCGCCCTCGGCGTCCGCGGCGGTCAGGTCGCGCACCTCGCCCAGCCGCCAGGCGGTGAGCCCGAGCTCGGTCGCGTGCCGCTCGACCGCCTCCGCGCCGGCCGGGTCGACGATCGCGACCATCCCGACCCCGAGGTTGAGCGTCCGCTCCAGGTCGGTCCACGGCACGGCGCCCGCGGCCTGGACCAGCGAGAACACCGGAGGGAGCGTCCACGACCCGCGCGGCACGTCCGCGACCAGGCCCGCGGGCAGCACGCGCGCGACGTTCGCGGCGAGCCCGCCGCCGGTGACGTGGCTGAACGCGTGCACGGCGCCGCCCGCGCGCTCGACCAGCGCGAGGCAGTCCGCCGCGTAGACCCGGGTCGGCTCCAGCAGCTCCTCGCCGAGCGTACGGCCGAGCTCGGGCACGTGCCGGTCCAGCGACCAGCCGGCGTGCGCGACGACCCGCCGGACCAGCGAGTACCCGTTCGAGTGCAGGCCGCTCGACCCGAGCGCCACCAGCACGTCACCCGCGCGCACCCGCTCCGGGCCCAGCAGCGCGTCGGCCTCGACCACACCGGTCGCGGCGCCCGCGACGTCGTACTCGTCGGGGCCGAGCAGACCCGGGTGCTCGGCGGTCTCGCCGCCGACCAGCGCCGTGCCGGCGACCGAGCAGGCCGCGGCGATGCCCCGCACCACGTCCGCGATCCGCTCCGGGACGACCCGGCCGCACGCGATGTAGTCGGTCATGAACAGCGGCTTCGCGCCCACCACGACGATGTCGTCGACGACCATGCCGACCAGGTCGAACCCGATGGTGTCGTGCACGTCCAGCGCCTGCGCGATCGCGACCTTCGTGCCGACGCCGTCGGTGGACGTCGCGAGCAGCGGGCGGCGGTACCCGACCAGGGCGGAGGCGTCGAACAGCCCGGCGAACCCGCCGACCCCGCCGAGCACCTGCGGGCCGTGCGTGGCGCGCACGGCGTCCTTCATCAGCTCGACGGCCTTGTCGCCCGCCTCGGTGTCGACGCCGGCGGCGGCGTAGGTGATGCCCTCGGTCACGGGTGCTCCAGCGCGTTCGAGCCACCCGTGCCGGGCACGAGGGTGGCGAGTCCGTCCTCCGGGGCGCCGAGCGGCAGCTCGTTCTGCTCCAGCAGGTGCTTGCCGAGCCGGTCCTGGGACGGCAGCTCGATGGGGTACTTCCCGGTGAAGCACGCGGTGCACAGCTGCGCCGCGGGCTGCTCGGTGGCGGCGATCATGCCGTCCATGGAGATGTAGCCGAGCGAGTCGGCGCCCAGCGAGGACCCGATCTCCTCGACGGCGAGACCGTTGGCGATCAGCTCGGCGCGGGAGGCGAAGTCGATGCCGTAGAAGCACGGCCACTTCACCGGCGGGCTGCTGATCCGGACGTGCACCTCGGCGGCGCCGGCCTCGCGGAGCATCCGGATCAGCGCGCGCTGGGTGTTGCCGCGCACGATCGAGTCGTCGACGACGACCAGCCGCTTGCCGCGGATCACCTCGCGCAGCGGGTTGAGCTTCAGCCGGATGCCGAGCTGGCGCAGCGTCTGCGACGGCTGGATGAACGTCCGGCCGACGTACGCGTTCTTGGTCAGGCCCTGCCCGAACGGGATGCCCGACGCCTGCGCGTAGCCGACCGCCGCGGGGGTGCCGGACTCCGGCACCGGGATGACCAGGTCGGCCTCGACCGGGTGCTCCTGCGCCAGCCGGCGGCCCATCTCGACGCGGGCGGCGTGCACGGACCGGCCGGCGATCGTGGTGTCCGGGCGGGCCAGGTAGACGTACTCGAACACGCAGCCCGCGCGCTGCTGCGGCTCGGTGAACCGCTGGGTGCGCAGGCCGTCCGCGTCGATCGCGACGAGCTCGCCCGGCTCGATCTCGCGGACGAACGAGGCGCCCACGATGTCGAGCGCCGGCGTCTCCGAGGCGACGACCCAGCCGCGCTCCAGCCGGCCGAGCACCAGCGGCCGGACGCCCTGCGGGTCGCGCGCGGCGTACAGGGTGTGCTCGTCCATCCACACCAGGCTGAAGGCGCCGCGCAGCCGCGGGAGCACCTCCATGGCGGTGGCCTCGAGCGTGTGGTCCTGGTCCCCCGCGAACAGCGCCGTCACCAGCGCGGTGTCAGTGGTGTTGCCGCGCGCGAGCTCGCCGCGCCGCTGGGCGCCGTACCGCTCCGCGACGAGGTCGACCAGCTCGGCCGTGTTGGTGAGGTTGCCGTTGTGCGCCAGGGCCACCGTGCCGCCGGCGGTCGCGCCGAGCGTCGGCTGCGCGTTCTCCCACGTGCTGCCGCCGGTCGTCGAGTACCGGGCGTGCCCGACCGCGATGTGGCCGTGCAGGGCGTTCAGCGCCGTCTCGTCGAAGACCTGGGAGACGAGGCCCATGTCCTTGTAGACCAGCAGCTGCTCGCCGTTCGACGTCGCGATGCCCGCGGACTCCTGGCCGCGGTGCTGCAGGGCGTAGAGCCCGAAGTAGGTGAGCTTCGCGACCTCCTCGCCGGGAGCCCAGACCCCGAACACGCCGCACGCGTCCTGGGGTCCCTTCTCGTTCGGCAGGAGGTCGTGGTTGAGCTTGCCGTCTCCGCGGGGGGCCACGACTCCATGGTGACACATGCCACGCGCGGAGCCGTCCCCGGTCCGGGACGTCGGTCCCAGGCGCGGGCCGCTCAGCGGCGGCTGCGCCGGTCCGCGACGAGTGCCGCCAGGGCGCCCGCGAAGGCCCCCACGATCGCCCCGATGAACGCCGACACCGCCCGGGCGCCGCCCTGACCACCCAGGAAGCCGATGAACGCCTGCGGGTCCGACTCGGCGAGCCCGCTCGACGACGCCGCCACCTGCGCCACCACGAACCCGACCAGCGCGCCGAGCAGGACTCCGGCGGTGATGAACGCGCCGATCTTCGGGGCGCGGCGGACGCGCGCGGGCTCGGCGACGCGGGCGAGCGTGGCCTCGTCCGGGACCGGCGTGACGGCGGGCTCCGCCGGGGCCGCGGGGTCGGGGGCCGTCTCGGCACCGGGCGCCGGC
>NZ_JAANNB010000077.1 GCF_011603975.1 Cellulomonas sp. IC4_254
GGCCAGGGGCGGGCCCGGAGGGGTTCGGGCGATATCGTGGTGGTCCGCGGACCACCACGAGTCCGCGCAGGCCTCACCGGAAGCGCTCGGAGCCTCCGCACGGGCTCGGAGCCACCGGGAGCGCGCGGAGCCTCCGAACGGACTCGGAGCCTCCGAGGGGCCGTGATCACGCGGGTGTGATGCACGTCCGGTTGGACCTTTCGGGTCCCGGCTGGCACACTAGACAAGTTGCCCGACGACGGGGGTGTCTGCGCGCGTGCGCTCGGACGCCCCGACGAGCGGGCACGGGACGCGTGCGAGTCCAGCTCACAGCCCGGGGTCACCCGGCGTCGGACTCATCACCAAACGAACGACCTCGTCCCGGCCGGCGCGCGCCCTGCGCACCCGGACGGGACCGGCGCTGAGGAACGTCGCGAAAAGCGACACGCCCGAGCGCGGGGGTCGGACTCCAGTAGTTCGAGAGAGAGAAGCAGACGACGCCATGGCGGGACAGAAGATCCGCATCCGGCTCAAGTCCTACGACCACGAGGTCATCGACAGCTCGGCGCGCAAGATCGTCGACACGGTGAGCCGCGCTGGTGCGACGGTCGTGGGCCCGGTGCCGCTCCCGACGGAGAAGAACGTCTTCGTCGTCATCCGGTCGCCCCACAAGTACAAGGACAGCCGCGAGCACTTCGAGATGCGCACGCACAAGCGGCTCATCGACATCATCGATCCCACGCCGAAGGCGGTCGACTCGCTCATGCGTCTCGACCTGCCCGCGGACGTGAACATCGAGATCAAGCTCTGACGCTGGGAAGGAACTGATTTCATGGTTACCCAGCAGAACGCGCGCCCCGTCACGGCGGTGCTCGGCACGAAGCTCGGCATGACGCAGGTCTGGGACGACAACGGTCGTCTCGTCCCCGTCACCGTCGTCTCGGTCGGCACCAACGTCGTGACCCAGGTGCGCTCCGCTGAGGCCGACGGCTACGCCGCGGTGCAGCTGGCCTACGGCCAGGTGGACCCGCGCAAGGTCACGAAGCCGCTGAAGGGCCACTTCGAGAAGGCCGGGGTCACCCCCCGCCGGCACGTGGCCGAGATCCGGACGCCGGACGCCGCCGAGTACACGCTCGGCCAGGAGATCACCGCCGAGGCCTTCGCGGCCGGCGCGCTGGTCGACGTCATCGGCACCACCAAGGGCAAGGGCACCGCCGGTGTCATGAAGCGTCACGGCTTCTCCGGCGTCGGCGCCTCGCACGGTGCGCACCGCAACCACCGCAAGCCGGGCTCGATCGGTGGCGCCTCGACGCCGTCGCGCGTGTTCAAGGGCCTGCGGATGGCCGGTCGCATGGGCGCCGCCCGTCAGACCACCCAGAACCTGACCGTCCACGCGGTCGACGCCGAGAAGGGTCTGCTGCTGCTCAAGGGCGCGGTTCCGGGCCCGAAGCGGGGCGTCGTCGTCGTGCGTACCGCCGTGAAGGGGGCATGAACCTCATGTCCGAGACGCTGACCGTCGACGTGCTCGACGCCCAGGGCAAGAAGGCCGGCACGGCCGACCTGCCCGGTGAGGTGTTCGACGCGCAGACGAACGTCCCGCTGATCCACCAGGTGGTCGTCGCCCAGCTCGCCGCCGCGCGCCAGGGCACCCACGACACCAAGACCCGCGGCGAGGTCCGCGGTGGTGGCAAGAAGCCGTACAAGCAGAAGGGCACCGGCCGCGCCCGCCAGGGTTCGACCCGTGCGCCGCAGTTCGCCGGCGGTGGCACCGTCCACGGCCCGACCCCGCGCGACTACTCCCAGCGGACCCCGAAGAAGATGAAGGCCGCGGCGCTCCGCGGTGCTCTCTCGGACCGCGCCCGCGCCGGCCGCGTCCACGTCGTCACCGGTTTCGGTGTCAACGAGGCGCCGTCGACCAAGGCCGCGCTGCAGGTCCTGGACACGCTGTCCGGCCGCAAGCACGTCCTCGTGGTCGTGGAGCGCGCGGACGAGCTGGCCTGGAAGTCGCTGCGGAACGTCGAGCGGGTCCACCTGCTCGTCGCCGACCAGCTCAACACCTACGACGTGCTCGTCTCCGACGACGTCGTGTTCACCCAGGGCGCGCTCGACACGTTCCTCGCCGGTCCCGTCAAGGGCCGCGGCGCGACCGCCGTCGCGACGTCGTCCGAGGCCGAGGAGGACGCCAAGTGACCGCCGTCGCCAAGGACCCCCGCGACATCCTGATCGCGCCGGTCGTCTCCGAGAAGAGCTACGGGCTGCTCGACGAGGGCAAGTACACCTTCATCGTCGACCCGCGCGCGAACAAGACCGAGATCAAGATCGCCGTCGAGCAGGTCTTCTCGGTCAAGGTCGACTCCGTGAACACGATCAACCGCAAGGGCAAGACGCGGCGGACGAAGTCGGGCATCGGCAAGCGCAAGGACACGAAGCGCGCGATCGTCACCCTCCGCGAGGGCACGATCGACATCTTCGGCGGACCGGTCGGCTGACCGGGCCCGAGAGCAGATTGAGGACAGATCCCCATGGGAATCCGTAAGTACAAGCCGACGACGCCGGGGCGCCGCGGCGCGAGCGTCGCCGACTTCGTCGAGATCACGCGCTCCACGCCGGAGAAGTCTCTGGTCCGCCCGCTGCACAAGACCGGTGGTCGCAACTCGACCGGCCGCGTCACCATGCGGCACCAGGGTGGTGGCCACAAGCGCGCCTACCGCGTGATCGACTTCCGTCGTCACGACAAGGACGGCGTGCCGGCCAAGGTCGCGCACATCGAGTACGACCCGAACCGCACGGCGCGCATCGCGCTCCTGCACTACGCGGACGGCGAGAAGCGCTACATCATCGCGCCGAACAAGCTGAAGCAGGGCGACGTCGTCGAGAACGGCGCCGGTGCCGACATCAAGCCCGGCAACAACCTGCCGCTGCGCAACATCCCGACCGGTACCACGATCCACGCGATCGAGCTCAAGCCGGGTGGCGGCGCCAAGATCGCCCGCTCCGCGGGTGCCTCGGTGCAGCTGGTCGCGAAGGACGGGCCGTACGCGCAGCTCCGCATGCCGTCCGGCGAGATCCGCAACGTCGACCTGCGCTGCCGCGCCACGGTCGGCGAGGTGGGCAACGCCGAGCAGTCGAACATCAACTGGGGCAAGGCCGGCCGCATGCGCTGGAAGGGCAAGCGCCCCTCGGTCCGCGGTGTCGCGATGAACCCGATCGACCACCCGCACGGTGGTGGTGAGGGCAAGACGTCCGGTGGTCGTCACCCGGTGAGCCCCTGGGGCCAGCCGGAGGGCCGCACGCGTCGTCCGAACAAGCCGAGCGACAAGCTCATCGTCCGTCGCCGCCGCACCGGCAAGAAGCGCTGATAGGGAGCCGGGAGATATGCCTCGCAGCCTGAAGAAGGGGCCCTTCGTCGACGGGCACCTGCAGAAGAAGGTCGACGTGCAGAACGCCGCCGGCACCAAGAACGTCATCAAGACGTGGTCGCGTCGTTCGATGATCACCCCGGACTTCCTGGGCCACACGTTCGCGGTGCACGACGGCCGCAAGCACACGCCGGTGTTCGTGACGGAGTCGATGGTCGGGCACAAGCTCGGCGAGTTCGCCCCGACGCGCACGTTCCGCGGCCACGAGAAGGACGACCGGAAGGGCCGTCGCCGCTGACCCCCGGGTCAGCTGAGCGACTGCCCTGACGGCAGAGACAGAAGGCAGGACAGCAATGGAAGCCAAGGCGAAGGCGCGGTTCGTCCGCGTCACGCCCCAGAAGGCCCGGCGCGTCGTGGACCTCATCCGTGGCAAGCAGGCCGGCGAGGCCGTGTCGACGCTGAAGTTCGCGCCGCAGGCCGCGGGCGAGACGGTCCTCAAGGTCGTCGAGTCCGCGATCGCGAACGCCCGCGAGGGCGCCAAGCGTGCCGGTGAGCGCTTCGACGAGGGCAACCTCTACGTGGCCGAGGCGTTCGTGGACGAGGGTCCGACGCTGAAGCGGTTCCGCCCCCGGGCGCAGGGCCGCGCGAGCCAGATCCTCAAGCGCACGAGCCACATCACCGTGGTCGTCGCCGAGCGTGAGACGAAGGGAAGGGCCTGACAGTGGGACAGAAGGTCAACCCGCTCGGGTACCGCCTGGGCATCACGACCGACCACCGCTCGCGGTGGTTCGCCGACTCGACCAAGCCGGGTCAGCGGTACCGCGACTACGTCCGCGAGGACGTCCAGATCCGCAAGCTCATGAGCACGGGTCTCGAGCGCGCGGGCATCGCGAAGGTGGAGATCGAGCGCACGCGTGACCGCGTCCGCGTCGACATCCACACCGCGCGCCCGGGCATCGTCATCGGCCGCCGCGGCGCCGAGGCGGACCGCATCCGCGGTGAGCTCGAGAAGCTCACGGGCAAGCAGGTGCAGCTCAACATCCTCGAGGTCAAGAACGCCGAGATCGAGGCTCAGCTGGTCGCGCAGGGCATCGCCGAGCAGCTGGCGAGCCGCGTGTCCTTCCGTCGTGCGATGCGCAAGGGCATGCAGTCCGCGCAGCGCGCCGGCGCCAAGGGCATCCGCGTGCAGGTCTCCGGCCGCCTCGGCGGCGCGGAGATGAGCCGCACGGAGTTCTACCGCGAGGGTCGGGTGCCGCTGCACACGCTCCGCGCGAACATCGACTACGGCTTCTTCGAGGCCCGCACGACCTTCGGCCGCATCGGCGTGAAGGTCTGGGTCTACAAGGGCGACATGACCGAGCGCGACTTCGCCCGCGAGCAGGCCACGCAGGCCCCGCGTCAGTCCCGCGGCCCCCGTGGGGACCGTGGCGACCGCGGCGGCGACCGTGGCCCGCGCGGCGGCGGCCGCCGGAACGAGCGGACCGAGGCCCCCGCGGCCGAGGCCACCGCTGCTCCGGCCGCCGAGGCGACGACCGCTCCTGAGACCGGAACGGAGGCCTGAGCCGTGCTGATCCCGCGCAGGCTGAAGCACCGCAAGCAGCACCACCCCGGGCGCTCCGGCGCCGCGACCGGTGGCACCGCGATCTCGTTCGGCGAGTTCGGCATCCAGGCTCTGGAGCCGGCCTACGTCACGAACCGCCAGATCGAGGCTGCTCGTATCGCGATGACCCGCCACATCAAGCGTGGCGGCAAGGTCTGGATCAACATCTACCCGGACCGTCCGCTCACCAAGAAGCCGGCCGAGACCCGCATGGGTTCCGGTAAGGGTTCGCCGGAGTGGTGGATCGCCAACGTCAAGCCCGGCCGAGTGATGTTCGAGCTCGCCGGCGTCCCGGAGCCCCTGGCTCGCGAGGCCATGCGCCGCGCGCAGCACAAGCTCCCGATGAAGACCCGTTTCGTGGTTCGCGAGGGTGGTAACTGATGGCTATCGGCACCAAGGACCTGGCTCCCACCGAGCTGGACGCCTTCGACGACGAGCGCCTCGTGGCCGAGCTGAAGAAGGCCAAGGAGGAGCTGTTCAACCTGCGCTTCCAGTCGGCCACCGGTCAGCTCGAGAGCCACGGCCGCCTCAAGGCCGTGCGTCGCGACATCGCCCGGATCTACACGATCCTGCGCGAGCGCGAGCTCGGCATCCGGACCGCGCCCAGCGCGAGCGAGTGAGGACTCGATGAGCGAGAACACGAACGACGCTGCCGCCACCGCTGCTGTGACGCACCTGACCGCGCGTCCCTACCGCAAGACGCGGCGCGGCTACGTGGTCAGCGACAAGATGGACAAGACCGTCGTGGTCGAGGTCGAGGACCGGGTCAAGCACCCGCTCTACGGCAAGGTCATCCGGCGGACCAGCAAGGTCAAGGCGCACGACGAGGCCAGCACGGCCGGCGTCGGTGACCTGGTCCTCATCATGGAGACCCGCCCGCTCTCCGCCACCAAGCGGTGGCGTCTGGTGGAGATCCTCGAGAAGGCGAAGTAAGGCTCGCGCCTTCTTGTCCACTATCCGTTCGGCCAGGCTCGCCGTGTGCGAGAACCGGCAGACGACAGGAGTTAGTCAATGATTCAGCAGGAGTCGCGACTTCGGGTCGCCGACAACACGGGTGCGAAGGAGATCCTCTGCATCCGCGTTCTCGGTGGTTCGGGCCGTCGCTACGCCGGTATCGGTGACGTGATCGTCGCCACCGTCAAGGACGCGATCCCGGGCGGCAACGTCAAGAAGGGCGACGTCGTCAAGGCGGTCGTCGTGCGCACCCGCAAGGAGCGCCGGCGCGTGGACGGCTCGTACATCAAGTTCGACGAGAACGCCGCGGTGATCCTCAAGAACGACGGTGAGCCCCGTGGTACGCGCATCTTCGGCCCGGTGGGCCGCGAGCTGCGCGACAAGAAGTTCATGAAGATCATCTCGCTGGCGCCGGAGGTGCTCTGACATGGCGAAGATCAAGAAGGGCGACCTCGTGGTCGTCATCTCCGGCTCCCGCAAGGACCGGGGCAAGCAGGGGCGCGTCCTCGAGGTCCTCACGGACCGCGACCGCGTGCTCGTCGAGGGCATCCACCGCATCACGAAGCACACCAAGGTCGGCCAGAGCCAGCGCGGCTCCCGCACCGGTGGCATCGAGACGGTCGAGGCCCCCATCCACATCAGCAACGTGATGCTGGTCGACCCGGAGACCAAGCGTGGTACCCGGGTCGGCTACCGCACCGAGCAGGTCGAGCGCGACGGCCGGACCCGCACCGTTCGGGTCCGCGTCGCCAAGCGCTCCGGTAAGGACATCTGATGACCGCCACCGACGAGACGACGCGCGCCTACCCGGTCCCGCGCCTGAAGGTCCGGTACAACGACGCCATCCGCACGGCGCTCCGCGAGGAGTTCTCCCACGAGAACGTGAACCAGGTCGCGCGCCTGGTGAAGGTCGTCGTGAACATGGGTGTCGGCGACGCGGCCAAGGACTCGAAGCTGATCGAGGGCGCCATCCGCGACCTCCAGCAGATCACGGGTCAGAAGCCGCAGGTCACCAAGGCCCGCAAGTCCATCGCGCAGTTCAAGCTGCGCGAGGGCATGCCGATCGGCGCGCACGTCACGCTGCGCGGCGACCGTGCCTGGGAGTTCCTGGACCGCCTGCTGTCGACCGCGCTGCCGCGCATCCGCGACTTCCGCGGGCTCTCGGCCAAGCAGTTCGACGGCCACGGCAACTACACCTTCGGTCTGACCGAGCAGTCGATGTTCCACGAGATCGACCAGGACAAGATCGACCGGGTCCGCGGCATGGACATCACGGTGGTCACCACCGCGACGACGGACGCGGAGGGCCGGGCGCTGCTCAAGCACCTGGGCTTCCCCTTCAAGGAGGACTGACATGGCGAAGACCGCCCTGATCAACAAGGCCGCGGGCAAGCAGAAGTTCGCCGTGCGGGCCTACACCCGGTGCCAGCGCTGCGGGCGTCCGCACTCCGTGTACCGCAAGTTCGGCCTGTGCCGGATCTGCGTGCGCGAGATGGCCCACGCGGGCCAGCTCCCCGGTGTGACCAAGAGCAGCTGGTAAACAACGACGTCGCAGGTCCGCGGCGCGCCGCCCCCCGGGGCGGCCGCCGCGGAAACCACGGCGAGGAAGGGCGATAGCCCCCATGACGATGACCGACCCGATCGCAGACTTCCTGACGCGTCTGCGCAACGCGAACTCGGCGCACCACGACACGGTGACCATCCCGTACTCGAAGCTGAAGTCGCACATCGCGGAGATCCTGCAGGCCGAGGGCTACATCTCCGGCTGGACCACCGAGGACGCCCGCGTGGGCAAGAACCTCGTGGTCGAGCTGAAGTACGGCCCGAGCCGCGAGCGTGCGCTCGCCGGCATCAAGCGCGTGTCGAAGCCCGGCCTCCGGGTGTACGCGAAGTCGACCAACCTGCCGAAGGTCCTCGGTGGCCTGGGCGTGGCGATCCTGTCCACGTCCTCCGGTCTCCTGACGGACAAGCAGGCCGCCAAGAAGGGCGTGGGTGGGGAAGTCCTCGCCTACGTCTGGTAAGTCCGAGACGGAAAGGAGCTAGCCAATGTCTCGTATCGGCAGAATCCCCGTTTCGGTCCCGGCCGGCGTGGATGTTTCCATCAACGGCGCCGTCGTGACGGTGAAGGGCCCCAAGGGCACCCTCACGCACACGGTCGCGTCGCCCATCGAGGTCGCCCGCGACGACGAGGGGGCCCTCGTGGTCACCCGTCCGAACGACGAGCGCCTCTCGCGGTCGCTGCACGGCCTCACGCGCACCCTCCTGGCGAACCTCGTCACCGGCGTCACCGCCGGCTACGAGAAGAAGCTGGAGATCGTCGGCACCGGTTACCGCGTGACGGCCAAGGGTGACGCGCTCGAGTTCGCGCTCGGCTTCAGCCACCCGGTGTCCGTGACGCCGCCCGCCGGCATCACCTTCGCCGTCGAGTCCCCGACCAAGTTCTCGGTCGCGGGCATCGACAAGCAGCAGGTGGGCGAGGTCGCCGCGAACATCCGCAAGATCCGCAAGCCCGAGCCGTACAAGGGCAAGGGCGTGCGCTACGCGGGCGAGAACGTCCGCCGCAAGGTCGGAAAGGCTGGTAAGTGAGCCATGGCGATCACCATCATCGGTAAGGGCAAGTTCAAGGCCCGCAAGCGCCGCCACCTCCGGCTGCGCAAGAAGGTCGCCGGCACCGCCGCGCGTCCGCGCCTGGTCGTCACCCGGTCGAACCGCAACCTCGTCGCGCAGGTCGTCGACGACGCCGTGGGCCGCACCCTGGTCTCCGCCTCGACCCTCGAGGCGGACCTGCGGGGCGCCGAGGGCGACAAGACGGACAAGGCCCGTCGCGTCGGCGAGCTGATCGCCGAGCGAGCCAAGGCGGCCGGCATCGACGCGGTGGTCTTCGACCGCGGCGGCAACAAGTACCACGGGCGTGTGGCCGCAGTGGCCGACGCCGCCCGCGAGGGCGGTCTGGCGCTGTGACGACGACCATTCCCGCATCGAAGAAGAGGATCCACTGATGGCTGCTCCTCAGCGCAGCAACACGGGCGCTCCCCAGGGCCAGGGCGGCGGTGACCGTCGCGACGGCGGTCGTCGTGACGGCCGCCGGGGCGACGCCGCCGAGAAGAGCGCGTTCCTCGAGCGCGTCGTCTCCATCAACCGCGTCGCCAAGGTCGTCAAGGGTGGCCGTCGCTTCAGCTTCACCGCCCTGGTCGTCGTCGGCGACGGCGACGGCACGGTCGGTGTCGGCTACGGCAAGGCCAAGGAGGTGCCCGCGGCGATCGCCAAGGGTGTCGAGGAGGCGAAGAAGAACTTCTTCCGCGTCCCCCGCATCCAGGGCACCATCACCCACCCGATCCAGGGTGAGGCCGCCGCCGGTGTCGTCTTCCTGCGTCCCGCGTCGCCGGGTACCGGTGTGATCGCCGGTGGTCCGGTGCGTGCGGTGCTCGAGTGCGCCGGCGTCCACGACATCCTGTCGAAGTCCCTCGGCTCCTCCAACGCGATCAACATCGTGCACGCCACGGTCGCCGCGCTGAAGGGTCTCGAGGAGCCGGCCGCCGTCGCCGCGCGCCGTGGTCTGCCGCTCGAGCACGTCGCCCCGGCGCCGCTGCTCAAGGCGCAGGCCGCGGGTCGTGCCGCGAAGACGGAGAAGGTGGGTGCCTGATGGCTCGCCTGAAGGTGACCCAGACCAAGTCCGCCATCGGCGGCAAGCAGAACCAGCGCGACACGCTGCGCACCCTGGGCCTCAAGCGGATCGGCGACGTCGTCGTCAAGGAGGACCGTCCTGAGATCCGCGGCATGGTCAAGACGGTGACGCACCTGGTCGCGGTCGAGGAGGTGGAGTGACGATGGCGGAGAAGGAGACCGAGAAGGTCGAGGAGACCGCTGCCGCGGCTCCGAAGGCCACGCGCGCCAAGAAGGCGGCGGCGACCGAGTCGTCCGCCGCCGAGAAGCCGGCCCGCAAGGCCCCGGCCCGCACGACCAAGGCGAAGGCCGAGGCCGAGGCGGCTGCCGAGGAGAAGCCGGCTGCGAAGGCGAAGGCCCCCAAGGCCGCCGCCGCCAAGGCCGACAAGGCCGAGGCGAAGGCGACCGAGGGTGCCGGCGGCACGCTCAAGGTGCACCACCTGCGTCCGGCCCCGGGTGCCAAGACCGCCAAGACCCGCGTGGGTCGTGGTGAGGCGTCCAAGGGCAAGACCGCCGGTCGTGGTACCAAGGGCACCAAGGCCCGGTACCAGGTGCCGGAGCGCTTCGAGGGCGGGCAGATGCCGCTGCACATGCGGCTGCCCAAGCTCCGCGGCTTCAAGAACCCGTTCCGGGTCGAGTACCAGGTCGTGAACCTGGACAAGCTGTCGGCGCTGTACCCCGACGGCGGCGACGTCACGGTGGCGGACCTGGTCGCGAAGGGCGCGGTCCGCAAGGGCCAGCCCGTCAAGGTGCTCGGCACCGGCGAGCTCACGGTGAAGGTGGCCGTGGCCGTCGACGCGTACTCCGGTTCGGCCAAGGAGAAGATCCTGGCCGCCGGCGGCAGCGTCGCGCAGGACTGATCCCAGACGAACGGGGTCGGCGAGGGCTCCACGCCCCGCCGGCCCCGTTCGGCTTTTCCCCGGGTGACCGGGCCGGACCCGGCCCGCGACCCCGCCGTCACGACGGCCGCACGGCCGCGGGGCGATGCCCACCCAGGGACGGAAGTCCGTTAGGGTGCGGCAGGGCGTCGGGCGCCGCGGTGCGCCCCGACCCGACGACGGACCGGCGCGCGGCGCGCCGGCCGCCTCGACGACATCCCGCTTCGGCGGAGCAGGAGGACACGTGCTCAGCGCATTCGTGCGGGCGTTCAGGACACCCGACCTGCGGCGCAAGCTGCTGTTCACCATCGGCATCATGGTGATCTTCCGGATCGGCTCGTTCCTGCCGACGCCCGGCGTGTCCTACCCGAACGTGCAGATCTGCATCGACCAGGGCGAGTCGAACACGCTGCTCGGCCTGGTGAACCTGTTCAGCGGCGGTGCGCTGCTGCAGCTGTCGGTGTTCTCGCTCGGGATCATGCCGTACATCACCGCGAGCATCATCATCCAGCTGCTGCGCGTGGTGATCCCGCGGTTCGAGGCCCTGCACAAGGAGGGCCAGTCCGGCACCGCGAAGCTCACGCAGTACACGCGGTACCTGACGATCGGCCTCGCCGTCCTGCAGTCGACGACCGTGATCATCACGGCGCGCAACGGCCAGCTGTTCCAGGGCTGCTCCGTGGACGTCATCCCGGACGACAGCATCGTGACGACGCTGCTCATGATCATCACGATGACCGCCGGTACCGGCCTCATCATGTGGCTGGGCGAGCTCATCACCGAGCGCGGCGTCGGCAACGGCATGTCGCTGCTCATCTTCACGTCGATCGCCGCGTCCTTCCCGGGCGCGATGTGGTCGATCGCGGGCGGCTCCGGCGGCATCGGCGCGTTCCTCGTGATCATGGCGATCATCGTCCTGGTCATCGCGCTGGTCGTCTTCGTCGAGCAGTCCCAGCGCCGGATCCCGGTGCAGTACGCCAAGCGCATGGTGGGGCGCCGCACCTACGGCGGGTCGTCCACCTACATCCCGATCAAGATCAACATGGCCGGCGTCATCCCGGTGATCTTCGCGTCGTCCCTGCTGCAGGTCCCCGCGCTGCTCGCCGGATTCGGCGACCAGACGGCCGGCTGGAAGCAGTGGGTCGCGAACAACCTCGCCGCCACGGACGCGCCGCTGCACATCGCGCTGTACGTCCTGCTGATCATCTTCTTCTGCTACTTCTACACGGCGATCACGTTCAACCCGGACGAGGTCGCGGACAACATGAAGCGGTACGGCGGGTTCATCCCCGGCATCCGCGCCGGCCGTCCCACGGCCGAGTACCTGGACTACGTGATCACCCGCATCACGGCGCCCGGGTCCCTCTACCTCGCGCTGGTCGCGCTGATCCCGACGATCGCGTTCATCGTCCTGGGCGTCGGCACGAACATCCCGTTCGGCGGCTCGTCGATCCTCATCGTCGTGGGCGTCGGCCTCGAGACGGTGAAGCAGATCCAGTCGCAGCTCGAGCAGCGCCACTACGAAGGGTTCCTCCGATGAGCACCGCTCCGGCCGCCTCCGGCTCCACCGCCCGTCTCGTCCTGCTCGGCCCTCCCGGGGCCGGCAAGGGCACCCAGGCCGCGCGCCTGGCCGAGCGGCTCGGCGTCCCGGCGATCTCGACCGGCGACATCTTCCGCGCCAACATCAAGGGCGGCACCGAGCTCGGCCGCACCGCGCAGGAGTACACCGCGCGCGGCGAGCTCGTCCCGGACGAGGTCACCAACGCGATGGTGCGCGACCGGCTCGCGCAGCCGGACGCCGTGCAGGGCTTCCTGCTCGACGGCTACCCGCGCAACACCGCGCAGGTCGGCGAGCTGGACGCGATCCTCGAGGCGGACGGCCGTGCGCTGGACGCCGCGCTGGAGATCACCGCGGACTCCGACGTGGTCGTCGAGCGGCTGCTCAAGCGCGCCGAGATCGAGGGCCGCGCGGACGACACCGAGCCGGTGATCCGTCGTCGCCTGGACGTCTACGCCGAGCAGACCGCCCCGGTCTCCGGCCTGTACGCGGAGCGCGACCTGCTGGTCCGCGTGGACGGCATCGGCGAGGTCGACGAGGTGACCGAGCGCCTGCTCGCGGCCCTCGCCTCCCAGGTCGGCTGACCGGCGGGGGAGTCGTGTTCGGACGCGAGAAGATCGAGCTCAAGACGCCCGACCAGGTGCTGCTGATGCGGCGCGCGGGGCTCGTGGTGGCGGACGCCCTGGCGGCGGCCCGCGCGGCGGCGGTGCCCGGTGCGACGACCGCGGACCTGGACGCGGTCGCCGCCGCGGTGATCGCGGAGGCCGGCGCGCTGCCGTCGTTCCTCGGGTACTACGACTACCCGGCGACGATCTGCGTGTCGGTCAACGACGAGGTCGTGCACGGCATCCCGTCGGGCCGGGTGCTGCAGCCCGGTGACGTGGTGTCGATCGACTGCGGTGCGATCGTGGAGGGCTGGCACGGCGACTCGGCGCTCACCCTGGTGCTGCCCGAGGCCGACCCGGCCGACGTCGCGCTGGCGGACCTGACGGAGCGGGCGATGTGGGACGGCATCGCCGCGCTCGCCGGCGAGGGCGGCGGGATCGCCGACCGGCTGGCGGTCGTGGGCGACGCGGTGGAGGACGCCGTCGCGGCGGCCGACGCCGCGGTCAACGGCGGCGTGCCGTTCGGCATCGTGCAGGACTACGTGGGCCACGGCATCGGGTCTGCGATGCACCAGCCGCCGGACGTGCTGAACTACCGGTCCCGCGACCGCGGCCCGAAGCTGCGCGCCGGCATGTGCCTGGCGGTCGAGCCGATGATCACCCGCGGCGGGCACGCCACCGAGGTGCTCGACGACGACTGGACGGTCGTGACCGCGGACGGCGCCCGCGCCGCGCACTGGGAGCACTCGGTCGCGCTGCACGACGGCGGCATCTGGGTGCTCACGGCCGTCGACGGCGGCGCGGCGGAGCTCGCCGCGCGCGGCGTCACGGTCGCGCCGCTGGGCTGACGCCCGCCCCGGGCGCCCGATCCCAGGAGGAGCCATGAGGACGCTGGTGCTGGTGCACGGCCGGGCGCAGGAGCACAAGGACCCGCTCGCGGTGAAGCGGGAGTGGCTGGCCGCGCTCGACGAGGGCGCGCACCACGCCGGGCGACCCCTCGACCTCCCCGACGACCGGGTCCGGCTGCCCTACTACGGCCAGACGCTGTTCGACCTGGTCTCCGGCGACGCCGAGCACGCCGCGGAGGTCGTGGTGCGGGGCTCCGACGCCGGCCCGGACGCCGAGACGCTGTTCATCCGCGAGGCGCTGCTGGAGATCGCCGAGCACGCCGGCGTCGCCGAGGACGCCGCGCGCGAGGCGGGCGCCGACGGGCCGGTCGAGCGCGGTCCGATGAACTGGCGGTGGGTCCGCGCCACGCTCACCGCCCTGGACCGGCTGCCCAACGTCAGCGCCTGGTCGATCGCGCTCGCCACCCGGGACGTCTACCAGTACCTGCACAACGTCCGGGTCCGGGACGCCATCGAGGACGGGGTGCGCCAGGCGCTCGACGGCACGGACGGCGCGGTCGTCGTGTCGCACTCGCTGGGCACCGTGGTCGCCTACAACCTGCTGCGCCGGGAGGCCGGGCCGCGCGGCTGGGACGTGCCGCTCCTGGTGACCGTCGGCTCGCCGCTCGGCGTGACGAACATCAGCCGCACCCTGCGCCCGGTGTCCTGGCCGGCGCCCGTCGGCGCCTGGTTCAACGCCTACGACCCCGAGGACCTCGTCGCCCTGCACCCGCTGACCGCGCCGTGGTTCCCCGTCACCGGTGTCGACGACTACGGCAAGGTCGACAACCCGACGCCGAACCAGCACGGCATCTCCGGCTACCTGTCGGACGGCCGGGTCGCCGCCACGATCCTCGAGGCGCTGGAGGGGTGAGCAGCCGCGGAATGCGCTCGGCGGCCGTCGGGGCGCGGGCTAGCATCTCGCCCTTGTGAGCCGACTCGTCCAGACCGTCCTGCCCGCACGGCTGGGCGTCCCGTTCCGGTGGCTCATCGCGTCCTCGTGGACCAGCAACCTCGCGGACGGCATCGCCATCGCCGCGGGTCCCCTGCTCGTCGCCTCGCTGACCGAGGACGCGCGGCTGGTCGCGCTCGCCGCCACGCTGCAGTGGCTGCCCCCGCTGCTGTTCGGCCTGCTCGCCGGCGCGCTGGCCGACCGGTGGGACCGCCGGCGCATCGTCCTGGTGGTCAACGTCGTCCGGGCCGTCGTGCTGGGCGCGCTCGCGATCACGCTCGCGTCCGGGCACGTCACCATCGGCCTGGTGCTCGGGGCGCTGTTCCTGCTCGGCACCGCGGAGGTGTTCGCCGACAACGCCGCGCAGACCTTCCTGCCGATGCTGGTCGCCCGCGACGACCTGGCGCTCGCGAACTCCCGGCTCCAGGTCGGGTTCATCACCGTCAACCAGCTGGCCGGGCCGCCGCTCGGGGCCGCGCTGTTCGCCGCCGGGTGGCTGTGGCCGTTCGCCACGCAGGCGGTCGTCGTCCTCGCGGCGGCGCTGCTCGTCGCGAAGATCGCGCTGCCCGCGCACCCGCGCGAGCCGGGGACCCGCAGCCACCTCGGCCGGGACATCGCCGAGGGCTTCCGGTGGACGATGCGGCACGCCGCCGTCCGGACGCTCGTGCTCACCATCTTCATCTTCAACATCACCTTCGGCGCCGCGTGGTCGGTGCTCGTGCTGTACGCCACGCGGCGGCTCGGGCTCGGCGAGATCGGCTACGGCCTGCTCACCACGGTGAGCGCGTGCGGCGGACTCGCGGGTGGCGCGGCCTACGGCTGGATCACGCGGCGGGTGTCCCTGGGGAACCTCATGCGGATCGGGCTGGTCCTGGAGACGCTCACGCACCTCGGGCTCGCGCTGACCCGGCAGGCCTGGGTCGCCGTGGTGATCTTCTTCCTGTTCGGCGCGCACGCGTTCGTCTGGGGCACCACGTCGGTCAGCGTCCGGCAGCGGGCGGTGCCGCGCGCGCTGCAGGGGCGGGTCGGCAGCGTGAACACCGTCGGCGTGTTCGGCGGCCTCGTGGTCGGGTCGGCCGTCGGCGGCCTGCTCGCGGAGCGCTGGGGCGTGACGGCGCCGTTCTGGTTCGCGTTCGTGGGGTCGGCGCTGTTCGTCGTGCTGATCTGGGGGCAGCTCCGGCACGTCGCGCACACCGACGAGGCGACCGAGCCGCTCGCCGAGGACGAGGCGGCCGAGGCCGCGGCCGCCGACCCGGGCGCGGCGCGGGACGTCGCGGGTCCCGGCGGGGGGACGCACCCGCACTGAGGCGCCGCGGTCCGCGGGCTCGGGCCCGTCGCCCGTCGGCTCACCACCGGACCGCGTGGCACGGCTTCGGTGGACCCAGCCGCGTTCGGTGCTCCGGAGCACCGAACCGGGCGACGGGCACCGAACCCGCGAGACCTCGCGAGCGTCGGCACGCGCCGCTGGTGTCACGCGCGGCGGACGACCGCGCCGTCCAGCGGCACCGCCCGCACGCGTGGCACCCACGCGCCGCCCCCGACACGCTCGCGGTAGGCCCCGAACACGATCGGCAGCCCGTGCGCCCGCTCCGGGTCCGGGCCGTCCATCGCCTGCAGGTGCACGTGCGGCTCGGTCGCGTTGCCCG
>NZ_JAANNB010000078.1 GCF_011603975.1 Cellulomonas sp. IC4_254
CACGGGCCGGGGCGCGGCGGCTGGCACGGCGGGCCCGGGCACGGCGGTCGGCTGCCGTTCCTGCGCGGTCCGCTGTGGCCGTTCGGCACCGGCCGCCCCGGGGGCCGCGGCGTCGGCGCGGCGGACGCGGGCGGCTACGCGACGCGGGTGAAGCCGCTCGGGGTGTTCGTCATCGACGAGAGCGGCGCGCAGTGGCAGCCGGCGCTCGACCTGAACCGGATCATCCTGGGCGGGCAGGTCGTCGGCGCGGTGGCGACGGTGGCCCTGGCCTGGGCCCTGCGCCGCCGCCGCGGCCTCTGGCGCTGAGCCGGCCTCCCACCGCCCGCCCCCGGGGTGCGAGCCCGCGAGTGCGCATGAGACGCGTCGAGTGCCCATCCGCGGGATAGGCACTCGACGCGTCTCCTGTGCGCTCGGCGCGGGCCGGGCGCCGGTCGCGCGCCGGGCGCCGGGCGCCGGGGCCGGGGGCCGGGCGTCAGCGGAGGCGGACCTCGAGGGAGTCGACGCGTCGGGTGACGGTGTCGTCGGCGGCCAGGGCCTCGCCGACCCGGCGCAGCACGCCGTCGAGGGTCGGGCGGTCGAGGCCCGGCACGAGGGTGAGCACGACCGCCACCTCGGCGCGGGCGCCCGGGACCGCGTCCACGTCGACGACCGGGCTCGCGACGGGGGCCGGCGCGGGCTCGGGACGAGCGCGCCGGAACCACGACCGGCCCGCGCGGGCCTCCGGCGCACCACCCGGACGCGCGTCGCCGTCCGCGGACGCGCTTCCGGCCCCACCGGGACCGGCGGGCAGCGCCGCGAGGACCGCGGCGCGGACCGCCGCCCGCACCTCGGGGTCCACGAGGCGGCCGTCCGCCGCGTCGGCGGGCCGCCCGTCAGCCGCGCCGTCAGCGGCCGGGTCGGCCGGCAGCACCGCGGGCCGCCAGGGCTCCTGCTGCGCCAGCGCCCAGACGGCGGGTCGCGGCAGCAGCGCCGTGACCGGGCCGCCGGGGTCGACGACGACGAGCTCCCAGCCCTCGCTCACCACGGACAGCGCCGCCCGCACCACGTCGGTGGGCACGGGCCGCGCCTCGCGCCGCCAGGCCGCCATGGTCGCCACCGAGGAGAACACCGGCAGCGCGGTCCGGCCGTCGGGGGCCTGGAGGGCGACGATGCCCGCGGACGCCTCCTTGTCGACGGTGTGGGCGTGCCCGCCGACCTCGACCGTCTCCGCGGCCTCGAGCTCCGCGAGCACCGGCACGAGCACGCGGGTGCCGGCCAGCGCCTCGACGACGCCCGCGAGCGTGCCGGTGCCGTCGCCCAGCGCGGCGAGCGCCGCCGCGACCCGCGGGTCGGCGCTGCCGTCGTCCCCCGCGAACGCGGAGGTGGGCGGGAGCTCGCGCCCGGTCACGGGCGCCCGGCGACGTCCAGGGCCTCGGGCAGCGTGAACGCGCCCGCGTACAGGGCCTTGCCGACGATCGCGCCCTCGACGCCCACCGGGACGAGCTCACGGAGCACCCGGAGGTCGTCGAGCGAGGAGATGCCGCCGGACGCGACGACGGGCGCGTCGGTCCGGGCGCAGACCTCGCGGAGCAGGTCGACGTTCGGGCCGCGCAGGGTGCCGTCCTTGGTCACGTCGGTGACGACGTACCGGGAGCAGCCGACGGCGTCGAGCCGGGCCAGGACCTCCCAGAGGTCGCCGCCCTCGCGGGTCCAGCCGCGGGCGGCGAGCGTGGTGCCCCGCACGTCCAGGCCGACGGCGATCGCGTCGCCGTGCCGGGCGATGGCGTCGGCGGTCCAGTCCGGGTCCTCCAGCGCGGCGGTGCCGAGGTTGACCCGGGCGGCGCCGGTCGCGAGCGCCCGCTCCAGCGAGGCGTCGTCGCGGATGCCGCCGGACAGCTCGACCTTGACGCCCTTGCCCGACAGCACCTGCGCGACGTCGGCGAGCAGCGCGGCGTTCGAGCCGCGGCCGAAGGCGGCGTCCAGGTCGACCAGGTGGATCCACTCCGCGCCACCGGCCTGCCAGTCGAGCGCGGCGGCGAGCGGGTCGCCGTAGGAGGTCTCCGAGCCGGCCTCGCCCTGGACGAGGCGGACGGCCTGGCCGTCGGCGACGTCGACGGCGGGCAGGAGCTGCAGACGGTCGGACATGGGTCTCCTCGTTCGGGGGCGTGCGGTGGTGCGGGTGGCGCGCGGTCGCACCGGGGCGGCGACGCCCCGGTGCGGGTCAGCCGAGCGAGCCGACCCAGTTCTCGAGCAGCTGGGCGCCGGCGTCGCCGGACTTCTCCGGGTGGAACTGCGTGGCGGCGAGCGGGCCGTTCTCCACGGCGGCGACGAACCGGCCGCCGTGCTCGGACCACGTCACCAGCGGCGGGGTCAGCCGGTCGGTGTCGACCTGGTCGGACAGCGGGAAGCTCCGGGCGGCGTACGAGTGCACGAAGTAGAACCGCTCGTCCTCGATGCCGGAGAACAGCCGGGTGCCCTCCGGCGCGTCGACCGTGGACCACCCCATGTGCGGGACGACCTCGGCCTCCAGCCGGTCGACGGTGCCGGGCCACTCGCCGAGACCATCGGTCTCCACGCCGTGCTCGTCGCCGCGGTCGAACATGACCTGCATGCCGACGCAGATGCCGAGCACGGGCCGGCCGCCGGCGAGCCGCCGGTCGACGATCTGCTCCCCGCGCACGCCGCGCAGGCCCGCCATCACGGCGGCGAACGCGCCGACGCCGGGGACCACGAGGCCCTCGGCCTCGGCGGCGTGCTGCGCGTCGGACGTCAGCTCGACCTGGGCGCCGACCCGCTCGAGGGCGCGCACGGCCGAGCGGACGTTCCCGAATCCGTAGTCCAGGACGACGACACGAGGCTGGCTGGGCACCCGTCCAGGCTACCGGGCGCGCGCCGGACCGGCCGTCCCGCGTCCGGTGCGCGGGACGTGACGTGGGCGTCAGTCCTTGCGGCGTCGGCCCCCGGCGGACAGCGCGCGCATCGCGGCCCACCGCGACATGCCCACGCTGGTCTCCACACCGACGACCTCACCGACGGGCTTGCCGCCCACCAGCAGGTCGTCGAGCAGGTCGGGCGCGCCGGACAGCACGAGGCCGGCCGCGAGGTCGTCCTCCTTCTCCCCCGCCGACCACCGGCTGGCCGCGATCCGGCCGGCACGCCGGTCGAGCAGGATCACCGGCGACGTGCGGAGCATCCGGGAGATCGCGGCGGCGGCCTCGGCGGTGCCGGCAGCGTCCGCGGTGTGCCGCAGGACCGCGAGCGCCCCGACCGGCGACGGCACGGCGTCGACGTCGACCCCCGCCAGCGAGCAGGCGGCGGCCAGCGGCTTCGCGCCGGCGACCTGGGTGACCACGATCGCGACCACCGGCTCGTCGGGCTCGGCGGCCGCGGCCTCGAGCCCGGCGAGGTCGTCCGGGACCTCGACGGCCGGCGCGTCGTCGGCCTGCCGCTGCGCGGGCTCGGCGGGCGCCGCGTCCAGGCCGTCGAGCCCCGACAGGTCGTCCGGGATCTCGAAGCCGAGGTCGTCGTCCTCCGGACGGCCCGGGCCGTCCGGCGGCAGCGCGGTCACAGCGCGCCCTTGGTGCTCGGGATGCCGTCGACGCGCGGGTCCAGCGCCACCGCGAACCGCAGCGCGCGGGCCAGCGCCTTGAACTGCGCCTCGACGATGTGGTGCGGGTCGCGGCCGGCCAGCACGCGGACGTGCATGCCGAACGCGGCGTGGTGCGCGATCGACTCCAGCACGTGCCGGGTCAGGGAGCCGGTGAAGTGCCCGCCGATCAGGTGGTACTCCTGGCCCTCGGGCTCGCCGGAGTGCACCAGGTACGGCCGCCCAGACACGTCGACGACGGCCTGGGCCAGCGCCTCGTCCAGCGGCACGGTGGCGTCGCCGAACCGCGCGATGCCCCGCTTGTCGCCGAGGGCCTGGCGCAGCGCCTCGCCGAGGCAGATCGCGACGTCCTCGACGGTGTGGTGCGCGTCGATGTGCGTGTCACCGGTCGCCCGCACGGTGAGGTCGATGAGCGAGTGCTTGCCCAGCGCGGTGAGCATGTGGTCGTAGAACGGCACCGTGGTGCTGATCTCCGTGCGCCCCGTGCCGTCCAGGTCGACCTCGACGACGACGCTGGACTCGCTCGTCGTGCGCTCGACCCGGGCGGTGCGCCCGCCGGTCGTCGTGCTCAAATCCCCAGCACCTCCCACAGCGCGGCGGTGAACGCCGCGGTCTCCTCCGGGGTGCCGACCGACACCCGCAGCCATCCTTCCGGGCCGACCTCGCGGATCAGCACGCCCCGGTCCAGCAGACCCTGCCAGACCTCGTGCCGGTTCTCGCCGACCTGGAACAGCACGAAGTTCGCGTCGGACTCCGCCACGCGCAGGCCGCGGTCGCGCAGGTCCAGCACGAGCCGGTCGCGCTCGGCCCGCAGCGAGCCGACCTGGGCCATGAGCTCCGGCGCGTGCCGCAGCGCCGCGCGCGCGGTCGCCTGGGTCACCGCCGACAGGTGGTACGGCAGCCGGACCACGCGCAGCGCGTCGACCAGCTCCCGGGACGCGGCGAGGTAGCCGACCCGGGCACCGGCGAGTCCGAACGCCTTCGACATGGTGCGGCTGACGGCGAGGTGGGGGTGGTCGGCGAGCAGCGTGAGCGCCGACTCGACGCCCTCCCGGCGGAACTCCCCGTACGCCTCGTCGACGACGACCACGCAGCCGCCCGGCACCTCGGCCGCCGCGGCGAGCACCGCCCGCACGGTGCCGAGCTCCAGCGCGGTGCCGGTCGGGTTGTTCGGGCTGGTGAGCAGCACGACGGACGGCGTCTCGCGGGCGATCAGCGCGGCGGCCTCGACCGGGTCCACGTCGAACTGCTCGGTGCGGCGACCGGCGACCCAGCGGGTGTGCGTGTCCCGCGCGTACTCCGGGTACATGGAGTACGTCGGCGCGAACGACAGCGCGGTCCGGCCGGGGCCGCCGAACGCCTGCAGCAGGTGCAGCATGACCTCGTTCGACCCGTTGGCCGCCCAGACCTGCTCCGGCGCGACGCGCACGCCCGACTCGACGGCCAGGTAGTCGGCCAGGTCGCCGCGCAGGCCGAGGAACTCCCGGTCCGGGTACCGGTTCAGCCCGTGCGCCGCCTCGGCGACCGCGGCGGCGATGTCGGCGACGACCTGCGGCGACGGCGGGTACGGGTTCTCGTTGACGTTGAGCAGCACCGGCACGTCGAGCTGCGGGGCGCCGTAGGGCACCTCGCCGGCCAGCTCGGGGCGCACCGGCAGCACGGTCCGCGCGGCCGCGGCAGCCTGGGGGGCGGTGTCGGGTGCGGTCACCGGGCGATCGTATCCGCGCCGCGGCACCGGGACGGCGGTCGTCCACAGGCCGGGGTCACAGGCCGCGCCCTGTCGGCGCCGGTGGCTAGGGTCGGGGGCGATGACTTCCGTGGACCAGAACGCCCCGACCGGACCCGACGCGGCCGAGCGCGCCGCCCTGCGCGAGGAGGCCGAGGCCGTCCTGCGCCGGCTCGTCGGCCGGGACGACGCGCGGCTGCGGGACGACCAGTGGCGGGCGATCGACGCGCTCGTCAGCGACCACCGGCGCGCGCTGGTGGTGCAGCGCACGGGGTGGGGCAAGTCGGCGGTGTACTTCGTCGCGACGGCCCTGCTGCGCGCGCGCGGGGCCGGGCCGACGGTGCTGGTGTCCCCGCTGCTCGCGCTCATGCGCAACCAGGTGGCGTCCGCCCAGCGGGCGGGTGTGCAGGCGGCGACGCTCAACTCGGCCAACGTCACCGAGTGGGACGACGTGCACGCGCAGATCGCCGCGGGCGACGTGGACGTGCTGCTCGTCTCCCCCGAGCGCCTGACCCACCCGCAGTTCCGCGACGAGGTGCTGCCGCGCCTGGCCGCGGACGCCGGGCTGGTCGTGATCGACGAGGCGCACTGCATCTCCGACTGGGGCCACGACTTCCGCCCGGACTACCGGCGGATCCGCACGCTGCTGGGCGAGCTGCCGGACGGCATCCCGGTGCTGGCCACGACCGCCACCGCGAACGCGCGCGTGACCGCCGACGTGGCCGAGCAGCTCGGCACCGCGGTGCGGGACGACGTCCTGGTGCTGCGCGGCCCGCTCGACCGGTCCAGCCTCGACCTGTCGGTGGTCCGGCTGCCCGACACCGCCGCGCAGCTCGCCTGGCTCGCGCAGAACCTGCCCGCGTTCGAGGGCTCCGGGATCATCTACTGCCTGACGATCGCCGCCGCGCAGCAGGTCACCGAGCACCTGCGCGCCGCCGGCCTCGACGTCCGGACGTACACCGGTCAGACCGACCCGGCCGAGCGCGAGGTGGCCGAGGCCGACCTGCTCGCGAACCGGGTCAAGGCGCTGGTGGCGACGTCCGCGCTCGGCATGGGCTTCGACAAGCCCGACCTCGGCTACGTGATCCACGTCGGGGCGCCGTCCTCCCCCATCGCCTACTACCAGCAGGTCGGCCGCGCGGGCCGCGCCGCCGAGGCGGTCGGCGGCCGCGCGACCGCGGTGCTGCTGCCCGGCCGGGAGGACCGCGCGATCTGGGAGTGGTTCGCCTCGACGGCGTTCCCGCCGGAGGACGACGTGCGGGCCGCGCTCCGGGCGCTGCGCGAGGGCGGCACGCTGTCCACCGCGGCGCTGGAGACGCACGTGTCGCTGCGCCGGTCCCGGCTGGAGCAGATGCTCAAGGTGCTCGACGTCGACGGTGCCGTGCGCCGGGTGCGTGGCGGTTGGGAGGCGACCGGCGAGCCGTGGTCCTACGACGCCGAGCGGTACGACCGGGTCACCGCGACCCGGAAGGCCGAGCAGCAGCTCATGGTCGACTACGTGACCACCGAGGGCTGCCGGATGGCGCACCTGCGGCGCGCGCTGGACGACCCGGAGCTGGCGGGCCCGGACGGCGAGGCCTGGCGGTGCGGGCGGTGCGACCGGTGCACGGGCGCGGCGGTGGGCGTCGACCCGGACGCCGAGCACGTCGCCGGCGCGCAGGCGCTGCTCACCGCCGCCGGCGTCCCCGTCGACGCGCGCCGGCAGTGGCCGACCGGCATGGCGACGCTGGGCCTCGACCTGCGCGGACGCATCCCGGTGGAGGAGAGCGCCGAGCCCGGGCGCGCCGTCGCGCGGCTCGACTCGGTGGGCTGGGGCGGCCTGCTCCGCGACCTGTTCGGCGGCGAGGCGGACCCGTCGGCGGGCCTGCCGATGGCGCTGCGGGACCCGGTGCTCGCGACGCTGGACGCGTGGCGCCCGGAGCACCGGCCCGAGGGCGTCGTGCTGATCCGGTCGACGACCCGGCCGACCCTCGTGGAGCACCTCGCGGCGGGCGTGGCCCGGCACCTCGGCGTGCCGCTGGTCGGCGCCGTCGCGCCCCGGCCGGACAGCCCGCCGACCCGGCACGACGTGAACTCGGCGCACCGGCTCGCCGCCGTCGCCCGCCGGCTGGAGCTCGACCTCGCGCCCGCGGCGGCGGCCGGGCTCCCCGGGCGGGCGGTGCTGCTGGTGGACGACCGCACCGACTCGGGGTGGACGCTCACGGTCGCGGCGCGGCTGCTCCGGCAGGCCGGCGCGGCCGCGGTGCTGCCGTTCGTGCTCGGCGTGGGCTGAGCCCCCGGTCAGCCGGCGTCGGCGTAGCCGGCCTGGAAGTCGCCGTCGAGGTCGGTGCACAGGCCGTACGCCTCGTCCGGCCCGTGCAGCGCGAGGCAGTCGGCGTACCCGGCGATGATCCGGTACGGCTCGCCCTCGGTGCCGGTCGCGTCCGAGCAGTCCGGGTGGGAGCCCGGCTCGCACGGCTGGCCCGGCGTCGGCTCGGCCTCCGGAGCAGCCTCCGGGTCGGCGGTCGCGGTCGGCGTCCCCTCGCCCGCGGTCACCGTGTCGGGCTGCGACGTCGGCGAGGCGACCGCCGCGGTGCTCGCGGTCGCGTCGGGCACCGCGTCCGTCCCGCCGTCGCAGCCGGCCAGCGCGCTCACCAGGAGCACCGCGGCCGCGAGTCCGACCAGGTCCGTCCGCGCGCGCATGCCGCGACCTTAGCCGAGCACGCGCCGCCCGCGCGGGCGTTCCGGCGCCGGACCGGTCAGAACCGCGCGCGGACCGCCTCGCCGTGCGCGGGCAGCCCCTCGGCGTCGGCCAGCGCCACGATCCGGTCGGCGACCACCCGCAGCGCGTCCGCGTCGTACTCCACGACCTGCACCGCGCGCACGAACGAGTGCACACCGAGCCCGGACGAGAAGTGCGCGCAGCCGCCGGTGGGCAGCACGTGGTTCGACCCGGCCATGTAGTCGCCGAGCGAGACCGGGGAGTACGCCCCGACGAAGATCGCCCCCGCGCTGGTCACGCGCTCCGCGACCGCGGCGGCGTCGGCGGTCTGGATCTCCAGGTGCTCCGCGCCGTAGGCGTTGACCACCGCGAGGCCGGCGTCCAGGTCGTCGACCAGCACGATCGCCGACTGCGGCCCCGACAGCGCCTGGGCGACGCGCTCGGCGTGCCGGGTCAGCTGGACGCGGTGCACGAGCTTGGACTCGACGGCGCCGGCCAGCTCGATCGACGTGGTGACCAGCACGGACGCCGCCAGCGGGTCGTGCTCGGCCTGGGACACCAGGTCGGCCGCGACGTGGTCGGCGTCGGCCGTGCCGTCGGCGAGCACCGCGATCTCGGTGGGGCCGGCCTCCGCGTCGATACCGACCGCACCGCGCACGAGGCGCTTGGCCGCGGCGACGTAGACGTTGCCCGGGCCGGTGATGACGTCGACCGGCTCGCAGAGCGTGTCACCGTCGGACGGCTCCGAGCCCACCGCGCCGTAGGCCAGCATGCCGATCGCCTGTGCGCCGCCGACGGCGTACACCTCGTCGACGCCGAGGAGGGCGCAGGTCGCCAGCACCACCGGGTCCGGGAGCCCGCCGTTGCCCTTCTGCGGCGGCGAGGTCACGGCGAGCGAGCCGACGCCCGCCTCCTGGGCCGCGACGACGTTCATGATGACCGACGACGGGTAGACCGCCAGGCCGCCCGGGACGTACAGGCCGACCCGGCGCACCGGGATCCACCGCTGCCGCACCTGCGCGCCCGGGGCGACCTGCACCGTGTGGTCGGCGGGCCGCTGCGCGGCGTGCACCTGCCGCACCCGGCGGATGGTCTCCTCCAGCGCCGCGCGCACGGCCGGGTCCAGGACGTCCACCGCGGCGGCGATCACGTCGGCCGGCACCCGCAGGTGCTCGGGGCGCACGCCGTCGAACCGCTCGGCGAGGTCGCGCAGGGCGGCGGCGCCGCGGGCGCGGACGTCCGCGAGGATCGGCTCGACGGCCGCGGCGGCGGACTCGACGTCCAGCTCGGGGCGCGGCAGCGTCTCGAGCAGCTCGCGGCGGGACAGGGTGCGACCACGCAGGTCGATGCGGGAGATCACGCCCCCGAGTCTATTCGCGTGGGCGGCCGGGCAGCGCGCGCGGCCACCCCTGGCAGGATGGCCCGGTGACCATCGTGCCGATCTCCGACGACTCCATCCGCCTCGGGCAGTTCCTCAAGCTGGCCGGCCTGGCCGACTCGGGCGCCGACGCGCGGACGCTGCTGGACGAGGGCGAGGTGAAGGTCAACGGCGAGCCCGAGAGCCGCCGCGGCCGCCAGCTCCGCAAGGGCGACGTGGTGGAGGTCGACGACCCGCGCGGCTCGAACACGGCCGAGGTCGGCTGACCCCGCTCCGTCCGCGCGCGCGGCCGGGGCCGGGCCGCCGCGCGCCCCGACCCCGCGCGCTCCGTCAGACCCCGACCGGCGTCGCCGACTGCAGGCAGCCCGGTCCGAGCAGCGCCTTGAGGTCGCCGTAGAGGGCCGGGGACCGCTCGACCCGCCACCCGTCGCTCGGGACCACCAGCGCCCGGCGGCCGTTGGCCTTCGCGACCCGCAGGTGCAGCTCGGTCATGCCGGGGTGCGTCTTCATCACCTCGAGCAGCCGGTCCACCACCGGCGGCGTCAGCCGGGCCTCCGACAGCGTCACCACGACCGGGGCGTCCGCGACGGCCGACAGGTCGGGCAGCGACACCTCCATCGCCTGCAGCTGCATGGCGTCGTCCCGGCGGCGCACCCGGCCGCGCACCACGATGACGGCGTCCTCCGCGAGCACGGTGGAGTAGGCGAGGTAGGTCTCGCCGAAGAACATGATCTCGACGGACCCCTCCATGTCCTCCAGCGTGACGGCGGCCCACGGGTTGCCCTGCTTGGACATCTTGCGCTGCAGCGACGTCACGAGGCCGGCCACGACCACGGTCGAGCCGTCCGGGCGCGCCTCGTCGGCGTTGAGCGTCGCGATGGACACGTCGGCGGCCGCCGACAGCACGTGCTCCAGGCCGGACAGCGGGTGGTCGGAGACGTAGAGGCCGAGCATCTCGCGCTCGAACTGCAGCCGCTGCTTCTTGTCCCAGTCCGGCACGTCGGGGACCTGCACGGAGAACCCGGGGCCGTCGTCGGTGCCGAGGTCGGCGAACAGGTCGAACTGCCCCTCGGCCTCCTTGCGCTTGACGCCGATGACCGACTCGACGGCCTGCTCGTGCACCAGCAGCAGCGCGCGACGGGCGTGGCCGAGCGAGTCGAACGCCCCGGCCTTGATCAGCGACTCGATGGTCCGCTTGTTGCAGACGACGGCCGGCACCTTGTCGAGGAAGTCGGTGAACGACGTGAAGTCGCCCTTCTCCTCGCGGGTGCGCACGATCGCCTCGACGACGTTGGCGCCGACGTTGCGGACGGCCGTGAGGCCGAACCGGATGTCGTCGCCGACGGCGGTGAACAGCGCGGACGAGGAGTTCACGTCCGGCGGCAGCACGGTGATGCCCATGCGGCGGCACTCGCCGAGGTACAGCGCGGACTTGTCCTTGTCGTCGCCGACCGAGGTCAGCAGGCCCGCCATGTACTCGGTCGGGTAGTTGGCCTTGAGGAACGCGGTCCAGTAGGAGACCACGCCGTACCCGGCGGAGTGCGCCTTGTTGAACGCGTACCCGGCGAACGGGACCAGTGTGTCCCACACGGCCTTGATCGCCGCGGTGGAGTAGCCCCGCTCCTTCATGCCCGCCTCGAAGGGCACGAACTCCTTGTCGAGGATCTCCTTCTTCTTCTTGCCCATCGCGCGGCGGAGCAGGTCGGCCTGGCCGAGCGAGTAGCCGGCGAGCACCTGCGCGGCCTTCTGCACCTGCTCCTGGTACACGATGAGGCCGTAGGTGCCGTCGAGCACCTCCGCCAGGGGCTCCTCGAGCTCCGGGTGGATGGGCGTGTTCGGCTGCAGGCCGTTCTTGCGCAGCGCGTAGTTCGTGTGCGAGTTCATGCCCATCGGACCCGGCCGGTACAGGGCGATGACCGCGGAGATGTCCTCGAAGTTGTCGGGGCGCATCTGGCGCAGCAGGGACCGCATCGGGCCGCCGTCGAGCTGGAACACGCCGAGGGTGTCGCCCCGGCCGAGCAGCTCGTACGTGGCCTTGTCGTCGAGCTCGATGTCGTCGAGCTCGATCTGCGGCTTGCCGTTCATGACGATGTTGCGCAGCGCGTCGTCGAGGATCGTCAGGTTCCGCAGCCCGAGGAAGTCCATCTTGATCAGGCCGAGGCCCTCGGACGTCGGGTAGTCGAACTGCGTGATGACCGCGCCGTCCTGCGGCCGCTTCATGATCGGGATGATGTCGATCAGCGGCTCGCTGGACATGATGACGCCGGCGGCGTGCACGCCCCACTGGCGCTTGAGGTTCTCCAGGCCGCGCGCGGTCTCCAGGACGCGCTGCGCCTCCGGGTCGGCGGCGACGACCTGGCGGAACTCCTCGGCCTCGGCGTACCGCGGGTGCTCGGGGTCGTACATGCCCGACAGCGGGATGTCCTTGCCCATCACCGCGGGCGGCATCGCCTTGGTGAGCTTCTCCCCCATCGCGAACGGCATGCCGAGCACGCGCGAGGAGTCCTTGAGCGCCTGCTTGGCCTTGATGGTGCCGTAGGTGACGATCTGCGCGACCCGGTCGTCGCCGTACTTCTCGGTGACGTACCGGATGACCTCGCCGCGCCGGCGCTCGTCGAAGTCGACGTCGACGTCGGGCCAGGAGACGCGCTCGGGGTTGAGGAACCGCTCGAAGATGAGCCCGTGCCGCAGCGGGTCGAGCTCCGTGATGCCCATGGCGTAGGACGCCATCGAGCCGGCGGCGGAGCCACGGCCCGGCCCGACGCGGATGCCCTGGTCCTTGGCCCACTGGATGAAGTCGGCGACCACGAGGAAGTAGCCGGAGAACCCGAGCTGGACGATGACGCCGGTCTCGTACTCGGCCTGCTTGCGGACGTCGTCCGGGATGTGCCCGTGGTAGCGCCGCATGAGGCCGCGCTCGACCTCCTTGACGAACCAGGAGTTCTCGTCCTCGCCGTCCGGCACCGGGAACCGCGGCATGTAGTTGGCGCCGGTCGGGAACTCGACGTCGCACCGCTCCGCGATGAGCACGGTGTTGTCGACCGCCTCGGGCAGCTCGGCCCAGGTGCGGCGCATCTCCGCCGCGGACTTGACGTAGTAGCCGTCGCCGCCGAAGGCGAACCGGGAGCCGCCCTGGTCGTACGTCGGCTCGTCGAGCGTCGACCCGGACTGCACCGCGAGCAGCACCTCGTGCGCGTGCGCGTCGTCCTTGGTCGTGTAGTGCAGGTCGTTGGTGGCCACGAGGGGCGCGCCGATCTGCTCCGCGAGCCGGATCAGGTCCTTGATGGTCCGGCGCTCGATCTCGAGCCCGTGGTCCATCACCTCGACGAAGAAGTTCTCCTTGCCGAAGATGTCCTGCAGCTCGCCCGCCGCGCGGACGGCCTCGTCCCAGTGGCCCAGCCGGAGCCGGGTCTGCACCTCGCTGGACGGGCAGCCGGACGTCGCGATCAGGCCCTCGGAGTACGTCTGCAGCAGCTCGCGGTCCATGCGCGGCCACTTGCCCATCTGGCCGTCGAGGGACGCCAGCGAGCCCATCCGGAACAGGTTGTGCATGCCCTCGGTGGTCCGCGAGAGCAGCGTCATGTGCGTGTAGGCGCCGCGCGCGGAGACGTCGTCCGCCGCCTGATGCGCCTCGCCCCAGCGGACGCGCGTCTGGTCGAACCGGCTGGTGCCCGGGGTGACGTACGCCTCGACGCCGATGATCGGCTTGATGCCGAGCTTGCGGGCCTGGGAGTAGAAGTCGAACGCGCCGAACAGGTACCCGTGGTCGGTGATCGCCATCGCGGTCTGGCCCAGCCGCTGGGCCTCCGCGAGCATCTCCCCGACCCGCGCCGCGCCGTCCAGCATCGAGTACTCGGAGTGGACGTGCAGGTGGACGAAGTCGGACCCGTTGCTGCCACCTGATGCCATGCGAGCCATCCTAGGTCGCGGCTCCGACAGCCCCGGCCAACCCCGCCGCACCCGCGGCGGACGTCACAGGAGGTGCGTCAGCGGTAGCCCTCGCGCAGCGTCTCCAGGGCGTGCGCGAGGTCCTCGGAGTACTCGCTGGTGACCTCGAGCCACCGCCCGTCCGCGGGGTGCGCGAAGCCGAGCCGCATGGCGTGCAGCCACTGCCGGGACAGCCCGACGCGCTGGGCCAGGGCCGGGTCGGCGCCGTAGGTGAGGTCGCCGACCAGCGGGTGCCGCAGCGCGGAGAAGTGCACCCGGATCTGGTGGGTGCGGCCGGTCTCCAGGTGCACCTCGCACAGCGACGCCGCGGGCAGCATCTCCAGCACCTCGTAGTGCGTCACCGAGGGCTTGCCGTCGGCGGTCACCGCGAACTTCCAGTCCTGGCTGGGGTGCCGGCCGATCGGGGCGTCGATCGTGCCCGTGGTCGGCTCCGGATGGCCCTGGGCCAGCGCGTGGTAGACCTTGTCGACCGTCCGCTCCTTGAAGGCCCGCTTGAGCACCGAGTAGGCGTGCTCGCTCTTGGCGACGACCATGAGCCCCGAGGTGCCGACGTCGAGCCGGTGCACGACCCCCTGGCGCTCCGCGGCCCCCGAGGTGGAGATCCGGTAGCCCCGGGCCGCCAGCACGCCGACGACGGTCGGGCCCGTCCAGCCCGGCGACGGGTGCGCGGCCACGCCCACCGGCTTGTCGACCACCACCACGTCGTCGTCCTCGTAAGCCACCCGCAGTGCGGGCACGTCGTCCTCGGTCGGGGCGCTCGACACCTCGGCGACCGCGGGCAGCTCGACCTCGAGCCACGCGTCGCCGGGCAGCCGCGCCGACTTGCCGACCGCGACGCCGTCGACGCGCACGTAGCCGCCCTCGGCGAGCTCCGCGGCGCGGGTGCGGGACAGGCCGAGCATCCGGGACAGCGCGGCGTCGACCCGCTCGCCCGCGAGGGCGTCGGGCACGGGCAGGGTGCGGACGTCAGCCATCGCGGCGGCCGTCCTCGGCGGTCCCGGCCGGGGCCGCGGCGTCGGCCGCCGGGTCCTCGCGCCGCTCGCGCGTCCCGTCCAGCCGCACGCCCATCAGCGACAGCAGCATGAGCAGGCCGGCCGCGGCGACGATCGCGATGTCCGCGACGTTGCCGACGAACAGGTCGCCGTAGGCGATGAAGTCGACCACGTGCCCCATGAACACGCCCGGCTCGCGGATCAGCCGGTCGACGAGGTTGCCCAGCGCGCCGCCGAGCAGCAGGCCCAGGGCGACGGTCCAGCCCGTCGAGCCGAGCCGCCGGGACACCCGGATGATCACCACCACGACCGTGATGGCCACGACCGTCAGCAGCCAGGTGGTGCCGGTCGCCAGCCCGAGCGCGGCGCCCGGGTTGAACAGCAGCTGCAGGCCGAGCAGGTCGCCGAGGACCGGGTGGCGCACGCCCTCGTCCAGGCCGGCCAGCGCCCAGGCCTTGGTCGCCTGGTCGAGCACCAGCGTGACGGCGGCGAGCGCGACGAGGGTGGCGACGAGGCGCCGGCGGCGCGCGGGCGCGACGGGGGGCGCGGGCGCGACGGCCTCGGTCGCGGCGGGCTCGGGCGCGGGCGGCACGGGCGCGGCGGACGCGGCGTCGCTGCGCGCGTCGTCGGCCGCGGGGCCGGAGGTGGCGGACATCGCGCAGGAGTCTACGGGCGCGTGGATCCCGCGGACGCACGACGGCCCCCCGGCACGCGCCGGGGGGCCGTCGTCACGCGGTCGTCCGCGTGGTGGTCAGCGGCGCTCCTCGCGCTGCTTGCAGGACACGCAGAGCGTCGCGCGCGGGAACGCCTGCACCCGCGCCTTGCCGATCGCCTCGCCGCAGGAGTCGCAGCGCCCGAACGTGCCGGCGTCGATGCGGGCCAGGGCGCGCGTGGTCTGCTCCAGCATGTCCCGGGTGTTGTTCACCAGCGTGAGCTCGTGCTCCCGCTCCAGCGCGCTCGAGCCGGAGTCGGCCTGGTCGTCGCCCGCGCCGTCGCCCGAGTTCCGCAGGAGGTTCGACAGCTCCTCGTCGGCGGCCGCGAGCTCGGCGGTCAGGCGGTCGATCTCGCTGATCAGCTCCGTGGCGACCTCCCGCACCTCCTGCTCGGTCCAGGGGTCCTCGCCGGCGCGGACCGGGAACCGGGTGGCCGCGTCCGTCAGGTCGGGCAGCGGGCGGGCAGCAGGCGCGTCGAGCGAGTCGTTGATGGCCACGTCGGGTCCTCTTTCCTCAGATGAGTCCGCAGAGACTAGTCGCAGGCCACCTGGACGCACAACACACCACGCCCGAGGTCGGGCGTGGTGTGTCGTGGGTGACGAGCGTGCGATCCGTCAGACGGACGGGGTCGCGCCCTGGGCCCCGCGCTGCGGCAGCGCGCTGGCCCGGTTGTCGAGGTCGCCCAGCAGGTTCTCGAGGTAGCTCTTGAGACGCGTGCGGTAGTCCCGCTCGAAGACGCGCAGCTCGTCGATCTTCCGCTCGAGGATCGACCGCTCCTGCTCCAGCTCGGACAGCGTGCGGGCCGACGTCTCCTCCGCCTCGCGGACGATGCGCTGGGCCTGGCCCTTCGCCTCGTTGACGATGCGGTCGCCCTCCTCCTGGCCGCTGCGGACGTAGTCGTCGTGCAGCTTCTGCGCCAGGGCGAGCATGCCGGTGGCCGACTCGGGCTCGCTCTGCCGCTGCGGGGCGACGGGCGCGGTGGCGACCGGGGCCGGCGCCCCGCAGCGGCAGAGC
>NZ_JAANNB010000079.1 GCF_011603975.1 Cellulomonas sp. IC4_254
CGCCCGCGCGACTCCATCGAGCCGGTCGCGCGCGCCGCCGCACGCCACGGAGCGGCCGCGCGCCCAGGCGCGCCCCCGCACACCCTCGGAGGAGAAGACACCCATGCCTGCCACGCCCACCGCCGCCGCCCTCGCCGCGCTGCTCGCGCTCACCGCCGGCACGCCCGACCACGTCGAGACCGCGCCCAGCCCCGCGTTCGACTGGAACTGGACCTACCCGGCCCCCACGTGCGACGGCATCACCGTCACGTTCCCCGAGGACCTGCCGGAGAGCCAGACCGGCGTCCTCGAGATCACCGTCCGCACGTCCCTCGGGACGCTGCAGTACAAGCTGGAGGGCGACGCCTACCGCGCCGCCTACCCCGGCGGCCACGCGGGGGCGACCGTCGTCGTGCCGTGGTCGGAGTTCCGCGGCGCCGACCTCACCGGCGCCGGCGCCTGGGAGATCACCTGGGTGCAGGTGCACGGGACGAACGTGCACTGGGAGGGGTCGGTGCTGTGCGGGTCCACGCCGGCGCCGGAGCCGGAGCCGGAGCCGGAGCCGTCGCCCGAGCCGGAGCCGGAGCCGTCGCCCGAGCCGGAGCCGGAGCCGTCGCCCGCGCCCGGGCCGTCACCCGAGCCGGCACCGGTCGAGCCCGGCGACACCCTGGAGCCGGGCGGTCCGGGCAGCGGAGCCAGCACCCCGCAGGGCGGCTCGGCGAGCGTCCACGCCGCGCCCCGCACCGCGTCCGAGGCCGCCGGCGACCCGACGACGTCCGCCGCGCTCGCCGCACCGGCGGCCGGCGCCCTCGCGACCACCGGGGCACGGCCCGCGCCGCTCGCCCTCGCCGCGGGCACGCTGCTCGCCGTCGGCGCCGCCGTCCGCGGCTGGGCGTCGCGGCAGCGGCCCGCGCAGCACTAGGCCGCACCGCGGCCCGCGCGCCCGGTGCCATCGCACCGAGCGCGCGGGCGTGGGCCGGCGCGGGTCGCACGCCGGCCCGTCCGCCAACGGCGGTACCGTCCGACCGTGCCCACCGCCCCGACCCGCCGCGCCCGGTGACCGGCGGCTCGGCCCTGCGCACCGCGCTCGCGCTGGCGGCGCTGCTGGCGGTGTTCCTCGCGGTGACGTCCGCGGCGCGCGTCCCGGTCCGCCGGGAGACGGTCGTCGCGGTCGTGCGCGGGGCCCTCCAGCTCGTGGCCGTCGCGGTCGTCATCGCGTGGGTGTTCCGGCACCCCGCGGCGGCCGGCCTGTACCTGGCGGTCATGATGTCGGTCGCGGCGTGGACGGCCACGCGCCGCATCGGCCTGGGCCCGCGCACCCTGGGCGCGCTCGGACTCGCCGTGCTGGCGGGCGCCGGCACCGCCGTCGTCCCGGTCGTCGCCAGCGGTGCGCTCGTGGTCGGCGCGCCGACCCTCGTGCCGTTCGGCGCCCAGATGATCGGCGGCGCCATGGCCGCCGCGTCCGTGACCGGGCTGCGGCTGCGGGACGACCTGCGCACCGAGTGGGACGTCGTCGAGGGCTGGCTCGCGCTCGGCGCCACCGGGCGGCAGGCGGTCACCGGGCACGCCCGGCGGGCGGTGTCGCGTGCGCTCGTCCCGGGGATCGACCAGACGCGCAGCGCGGGGCTGGTGACGCTGCCGGGGGCGTTCGTCGGGCTGCTGCTCGGCGGGGCGAGCCCGGCCGAGGCGGCGCAGGTGCAGGTGCTCGTGCTGGTGGGCCTGCTCGCGGCGCAGGCCGTGTCGGGCGTGCTGACGTCGACGCTGCTGGCCGGACGGCTGGGCGCGTCGCGGCCGGCGGCGGTGGTCTGACCCCGCTCGCGCGCGGCGGGGTCCGGACGGAGTCGGGATGGCGGGATTCGAACCCACGACCTTCCGCTCCCAAAGCGGACGCGCTACCAACCTGCGCCACATCCCGTCGCGCCGGAGTCTAGTGGCGCGCCGCGCACCCCTCCGCGCGTCGTGGCGCGGGACGACCGCGGTGCGTGGCGGCGCCTGCCCTGGCGGGGCCGCCGCGTGGCGCGGGGGTGGCCCGGCGAGCCGGTACCCTGGTCCGGCGGCCCGTCCTGGCGGGCCCGCGCGGATGTAGCTCAATGGTAGAGCCTCAGTCTTCCAAACTGATTACGCGGGTTCGATTCCCGTCATCCGCTCCACGGTTCGCCCGCCCCGCCTCACAGGTCCGCGTTGAGCTCGGACTCGACCTCCCCCTGTGCGGCCTTCAGCAGTTCGTCCATGCGCACGACGTCCTCTTCCGGTTTCGCATCCGGACCGCTCCACGTGGTGACGGCCGTTCCCGGGTCGTCCAGGCCGTACTTCACCGTCAGGAAGCGCAGACGATATGCCTGCTCCGCTGCCCTGTGCACCTGTCGAACGAGCTGGACATTGACGCCGCTGGAGACGAGCACTCCGGCCACCGGGACGACCTGAGCAAGCTTCTTCTGAGTCAACCGCACGCCCATCGAAGCGAAGGCGCGATTGATCACGCCGACCAGCACGTGCTGATTCAGCTGTGTCCACGTCGCTCGGCGCATCATGTCCTGCGTCAGCCGGGACAGGCTCGCCAGCGCGGTCGTCTTGGCGCCACCGCTCACCGCCATGCCGAGGCTCATCACCTGGAGCGCGAAGATCTCCTCCTCCGGGAGGTTCGGGTCGAACCCGTAGGACACCGCGACCTCTCCGACGATCCTGCCGAGCCCGGCCATCACGACGACGGAATCGACCGCTACGGCACCCAGCACGACCGCCGCCGTGGCACCGCCGGTGACAGTGGTCGAGACGACTGTCCCGGTGATGGCGAGCGACGCTGCGGCTCCCTCGGCGAGCGCGACGACCTCGTGGGCCCGCTTGCGGTTCGGCAGCGCCTCATCGCACTCTCGCAGATCGAGGGCCAGGAAGTCCTCGGCGCGCGTGACCTTGCGCCCGTTCTTCTGGTGGCGCTGGATGGCTCCTCGAAGACTGACGGAATGCACACCGCTCCCGGCGGTGACATCGATGAGCCCTTTGGCGGCCTTCGCGTAGGCCTCCTCGACGGCCAGATGGCCCGGCACCTGCTGCGCGCCACGCCGCACCGACTTCCCGACCTTCGCGGCAGCCTCGCGTACCGGCTCCGGGACGAAGCTCCGGGCGCCGACCGGCGGCTCTGTGAGTCGCTTGTACGCGCGACGCTCGTAGTCGCTCATCCGCGGGTCTGCCATGGATCCTCCTGCCGTGGATCACATCGTCGAAGCGCTGCGCCGGCGTCGACGTGCCTCGCGTCATTCATCGGCGTCGACGGGGGTGACCTTGACGATTCACCGGCAGCTGCACCGCGGGCCGAGCCCGCTGTTCGTCAGCCGCGACCGCCCGCCTCCGCCGCCGCAGCGGCCGCGTCCTCCGCGGCGAACAGGGCCTCGAGCCGGGCGTCGCTCGCCCGGATCGATGCCAGCGTCTCCGCGTCGAGCGTGCGGCGGCGCCGCCGTCGCAGCTCCACCGGGATCTCCCGTCCGGTCGTGCGGTCCACCAGGACCAGGTCCGGGCCGAGGTCGTCCAGCCGGAACGGGCCCGCGTCGTCACGCGTCATCGTCGCCACCTTCCGCAGGCACGGTGAGCAGGTCGTTCGCGGCCCACACTAGGGCGCGCTCGGCGGGACCGGGAGCCTGACTTTCGAGGGTGCGCAGGAGGCGTGCGGCCCGGTGCGGCCCGACGGCGTCCATCCGCGCCAGGGTCCACTGGTACATGCCCCACCAGCGCTCCGCACGGCCGTCCGCGAGCGCCTCGGCGCGCAGCCGGGTCGAGGCGCGCCGTGCCTCCTCATGCTGCTGCGCAGCCAGCTCGCGGTCTGCCCGGATGCGCCTGGCCGACACCACCAGGCTGATGGCCGCCGCGACGAGCGCGGCCACGCCGGCCACCGCGGGCGAGGTGAGGAAGACCGCCCACCACGACTCGCTCCAGAGCCCGTCCGCGGCGTCTCGCGCACCCATTGGCTCCTCCTCGAGGTCGTGGCCGCCGCCCGGCGGCCCGTGCCGTCGACCCTAGGGCCGCCCGAGGGGCGTCCGACCGTCGTCCACAGCCTCGGTCGGCGCCGACCGCTCACGCGCGTCGAGCCACCCCAGCATCCCCCGCGCCGCCGCGACCCCGGTGCTGAACGACGCCTGCAGCAGGTACCCCCCGGTCGGCGCCTCCCAGTCGAGCATCTCCCCCGCCACGAACGTCCCCGGCAGCGCCCGCAGCATCAGCCGCTCGTCCACCTCGGACCACCGGATGCCGCCGGCGCTGGAGATCGCCCGGTCGAGGGGCATGGTCGCCGGCACCTCGACCGGCAGGGCCTTGACCAGCGCCGCGACGGCGGCCGGGTCGTCGGGCACGGCGTTGCCGGTCGCCTCGCGCAGCAGCCCGACCGCCACCGGGTCGAGCCCCAGGGACCGCTGCAGCCACGTCGCCCGGGAGTCCTTGGGGCGCCGCCGCGCCAGCCGCTCGGCCAGCCGCTCGGCCGGGGTGTCCGGTCGCAGGTCGACCTCCAGGACGCAGCCGCCGGCGTCCAGCGCCGCGCGGACCGCCGCCCCGACCGCGTACAGCGGCCCGCCCTCCAGGCCGGTGCGGGTGACCATCGCGTCGCCGCGCACCGCTGGCCGGTCCTGGCCGCGGACGGTGAGCGCGACGTGCTTGAGCGGCACGCCCTGGAACCGGTCGGCGAACGGCGGGGTCCAGCCGACCCGCACGCCCACGTTCGCCGCCCGGATCGGCGCGACCGCCACGCCGCGCGCCGCGAACTCCGGCACCCACGACCCGTCGGAGCCCAGCCGCGGCCAGGAGGCCCCGCCGAGCGCGAACAGCACGACGTCGTGGTGCACGGTCCGCCGCTCGCCGTCGACGCCCCCGCCGACGCCGACCAGCCGCAGCCCGGCGCCGTCCTCGGCCCAGCCGTCCCACCGCTGCCGCCGCTCCACCCGCACGCCGAGCGCGTCCAGCCGCGCGAGCCACGCCCGCACCAGCGGGGTCGCCCGGAACGACCGCGGGAACACCCGGCCGCTGGTGCCGACGAAGGTCTCCTCGCCGAGCCCGGCGCACCAGGCGCGCAGGTCGTCGGCGGTGAACGCGTCGATCATCGGGGCGAGCCGGCCGGCGGCGTCGCCGTAGCGCGGGAGCATCCGGTCGCGGCCCTCGGAGTGCGTGATGTTCAGGCCGCCGTGGCCGGCGAGCAGGAACTTGCGCGTCGGGGACGGCATCCGGTCGTAGACGGTCACCGCCACGCCGGCGCCGGCCAGCACCTCCGCGGCGATCAGCCCCGCCGGGCCGCCGCCGACCACTCCCGCCGTTCGCACCGGCCGACCGTAGCCCACGCGCGCGCCCGGCCCGCGCGGCGGCAGCGCCCCGGACCTGCTTACGCTGCACGGCATGGCCACCGTCCTGCTCGTCCGTCACGGCCGCACCACCGCCAACGCGTCCGGGGTGCTCGCCGGCCGCACCCCGGGGGTCCTGCTGGACGCCGTCGGGCACGAGCAGGCCGCCCGCACCGGCGAGCGGATCGCCGCCGTGCCGCTCGTCGCGGTCGTCACCAGCCCGCTGGAGCGGTGCCGCGAGACGGCCGACGCGCTGCTGGCCCGGCAGCCGCACGCGCCGGTGCTCCGGGTCGAGGACCGGCTGACCGAGTGCGACTACGGCGCCTGGCAGGGCCGGCCGCTGCGCGAGCTCGCCGAGGAGCCGCTGTGGCGGACCGTCCAGGGCCAGCCGTCCGCGGCGGTGTTCCCGGGCGGCGAGTCGCTCGCCGCGATGCAGGCCCGGGCGGTCGCCGCGGTCCGGGAGCAGGACGCCGCGGTCGAGGCGGAGCACGGGCCCGGCGCGGTGTGGGCGGCCGTCACGCACGGCGACCTGGTGAAGTCGCTGCTCGCGGACGCGCTCGGGATGCACCTGAACCTGTTCCAGCGGCTGCACGCCGGGCCGGCGTCGGTGTCGGTGGTCCGGTACGGCCCGGCGCGCCCGGAGGTCGTCGCCACGAACACCGACGCGGGCGACCTGTCGTGGCTGCGCGCGGCCGCACCGGCGGGCGACGCGGCGGTCGGCGGCGGCGCGGGCGCGGCCGAGGCCGCACGCGACGGTGTCGGCCCGCGCTCCTAGCATGGGGTCATGGCGACCCTCCTCCACCTGCACGACTGGCCCGACCGCGCGGTCATCGGCACCGTCGGCCGGCCCGGGGCCCGCACCTTCTACCTCCAGGCGCGCACCGGCCGCCGGCTCACCAGCGTCGCGATGGAGAAGGAGTGGGCGTCGACCCTCGCCGAGAAGATCGACGAGCTGCTCGACCAGCTCATGACCACCGACGGCAACCCGTACAGCGTGCCCGCGGAGGCGTTCGCGGAGCTCGTGGACGCCGACCCCGTCGAGCAGCCGGTCGAGGAGGACTTCCGCCTCGGCCAGATGCGGCTGCACTTCGACCGGGCGACGGGGCAGGTCGTCGTCGAGGCGTTCCCGCTCGTCCTGGTCGACTCCGAGGAGGAGGCCGAGCGCCTCGCCGCGGAGGACCCCGAGCCCGAGGAGGCGATGGTGCTGCGCCTGCCCGTCGGCTCGGCGCGGGCGTTCGCCGAGCGCGCCCGCCGGGTCGTCGCCCAGGGCCGGCCCGCGTGCCCGCGCTGCGGGGAGCCGATGGACCCCGACGGCCACGTCTGCGGCGCGCCCCGGTCCCGCTGACCGGCCGGCTCGCGGTGCAGGCCACTCGGACCGGGTGATGCCGGCGCGGGGCACCCCTCCCTAGCGTCGGTCCCGGCTGCGGGTCCGCCGGGCCCGGGCAGCCCGGAGCGAGAGGGGAACCCGGATGAGCGAGCGTCGCAGCGGCCTGGCGGTGGGCATGACCGTCTTCGCCGGCACGATCATGATCATGATCGGCGTCATGCACGTCTTCCAGGGCATCGTCGCCCTGGTCAACGACACCTTCTACGTCGCCGGGGAGGAGTGGGTCCTCCAGCTCGACGTCACCTCGTGGGGGTGGGTGCACCTGATCCTGGGGGCGGTCGTCGCCCTCGCCGGGTTCTTCGTGTTCAGCGGCGCGGTGTGGGCGCGGACGATCGGCGTGATCATGGCCGTCCTCAGCGGCCTCGCCTCCTTCGCGTGGCTGCCGTACTACCCGGTGTGGGCGCTGGTCGTGATCGCGCTCGACGTGTTCGTGATCTGGGCGCTCACGGCCCACGGCCGCGAGATCACCGAGCAGATCTGACCGAGGGCGCCGGGGGCGCCGGCCCGCCGCGCGCGGGCGGCGTCCCCGGCGGCTCCTAGCATGGGCGCATGCCAGCCGTGCCGACCCCCGACCTCGACGGGAGCCCGCTCGAGGTCGTCGGCCGGATCACGGTCGCGTCCAACGCCACCTTCCTCGCGGAGGTCGACGGCACCCGCGTGGTCTACAAGCCGGTGGCGGGCGAGAAGCCGCTGTGGGACTTCCCCGACGGCACGCTCGCGCACCGCGAGGTCGCGGCGTACCTGGTGTCGGAGGCGACCGGCTGGGGCGTCGTCCCGCGCACGTGGCTGCGCGACGGCCCGCTCGGACCCGGCATGGTCCAGCTCTGGCAGGAGCCCGACGGCGACCAGGAGCCGGTGGACGTCGTGCCCTCGGCGGACGTGCCGGCGGGCGCCCGCACCGTGCTCGAGGGCGGTGACGAGCGGGGAGAGCCCGTCACGCTCGTGCACGAGGACTCCCCCGCGCTGCGCCGGATGGCGGTGCTCGACGTGCTGCTCAACAACGCCGACCGCAAGGGCGGGCACGTGCTGCCGATGCCGGACGGCCGGCGGCTCGGCGTCGACCACGGGGTGACGTTCCACGTCGAGCCCCGGCTGCGCACGGTGCTCTGGGGGTGGCTCGGCGAGGACCTGACGGCCGACGAGGTCGCCGGTGTCGAGCGGGTGCGGGACGGCCTCGACGGCGACCTGGGCCGGCTGCTCGCGACGCTGCTGGCGCCGGCCGAGGTCGACGCGCTCGCCGCCCGGTGCGCCCGGCTGCTCCGCGAGCCGCGGTTCCCCGGGCCCGAGGGCGAGATGCCCGCGGTGCCCTGGCCGCTGTTCTAGGCCCTGGCCAGGGTCACGTCCAGCCAGCCGACGACCTCGTCCAGGTACCGGGTCCGGGCGGGCAGCGGCGACAGCGCCAGGTCGTGCGCCCCGCCGGCGATCTCCTCGAACGTGACGTCCCGCCCGAGCCGCGGCGCGAGCCGCCGCATGTCCGCGGGGTCGAGCACCGAGTCCGTGGTGAGCAGCCCGTCGTGCCAGCGGTCGTCCGGACCGGACGCGTCGGAGGCCAGCACCAGCACCGGCACGTCGATGTCCAGCCCGCGCGCGACCTCGGCCTGCCCGCGCCGGATCGCGCGGACGAACCCCGCCCGCGCCGGGAAGCCCGCGTGCGGCTTCCAGGCCAGGTCGTACGACCACTCGCCGCCGCCGTCGGCGTGCAGCGCGCGGCCGTAGTGCTCGCCGACGTGCGACACCACCAGGCGCGGGGCGACCCGCCCGACGACGTGGTCGACCGCCGGCGCGAGGAGCCTGCGCTCGACGAACGAGCCGCGCACGTCCAGCCACGGCGAGTTGAGCACGACGGCGTCGACCAGGCCGCGGCCGCGTCGATGGTGCGCCCACAGCGCCGCGATCAGGCCGCCGGTGGAGTGGCCGAGCAGCACCACGCGGTCGTGCCGCTCGCGGACCAGGTGCACCGCGGCGTCGATCTCCTCGGCGTAGGTCGCCAGGGAGCGGGTGTCGTTCGGCTCGCGCCCCGCGCGGATCGACCGGCCGTAGTCGCGCAGGTCCAGGGCGTACAGGTCGTACCCGCGGTCCGCGAGCGCGTCGGCGACGTGCGTCTGGAAGAAGTAGTCGACGAACCCGTGCACGTAGAGCACGGCGGGCCGTGACCCGGTGCCTCCCGCGTCGCGGCGGTGCACCAGGGTCGCCACGGCGTCGCCCTGGGCGTCCAGGCGCAGGTGCAGCGTCCGCTGCACCCAGCCGTCGCCGAGCACGTCCGGAGCCTCGTCGTCCACCCGCATGGCGGCGATCCTGCCACCCGGGCTCGCCGCCGGACGCCGGGCGCGCCGCCGCGTCGGCCCTGCTCCCGGTGGCGCCGCCCCGCACGGTGCCGCACGGTGGAGACGTGGAAGCCGGCCGTCGACCGGGCCCGCGCCGGGGTCCGCGGACCACCCGATCGGGGCGCCCGGGCATCTTTGTGGGGCCGCGCGCGTTGGCGCTACTGTCGGCCGTGTCGGGAGCCGACCACCAGGGAGAGGGGACCGGGCATGCGCCTCGCGCCGAGCACCGCGGGCCCCTCGCCGCGCCCCGTCCTCGTGCGCCCGCACGCCGCGTCCGTCGTGCCCGGTGTGCCCGCAGCGGCCCGCTGTCGCTGTCCGTAGAGCGCTGGCCGCACCGCCGCACCCCGGCGGCAGCCCGACCCGGGCCCGCTCCGGGCCAGCGCTCGCCCTCGACCCACGGCCGGGCGCGCGCCCGCGCCGTGCACCCTGCACCGCCGACACCCCCAAGGACGGACTGACATGGCACGGATCTACGACGACGCGACGAAGCTCATCGGGAACACCCCGCTGGTGCGGATCAACAAGCTGACCGAGGGCATCGGCGCCACGGTCGTCGGCAAGCTCGAGTTCTACAACCCCGCCAGCTCGGTGAAGGACCGGATCGGCGTCGCGATCGTCGACGCGGCGGAGCGGTCGGGCGAGCTGAAGCCGGGCGGCACCATCGTCGAGGCGACGTCGGGCAACACGGGCATCGCGCTCGCGTTCGTGGGTGCGGCCCGCGGCTACGACGTCGTGCTGACCATGCCGGAGTCCATGTCCAAGGAGCGGCGCGCGCTGCTGCGCGCGTACGGCGCCGAGCTCATCCTCACCCCGGCGTCCGAGGGCATGAAGGGCGCGGTCAACCGCGCGAACGAGGTCGTCGCCGAGCGCCCGGGCGCGATCCTGGCCCGTCAGTTCGCCAACGAGGCCAACCCGGAGATCCACCGCCGCACCACCGCCGAGGAGATCTGGGCGGACACCGACGGCGGCGTCGACATCCTGGTCGCCGGCATCGGCACCGGCGGCACCATCACGGGCGTCGGGCAGGTGCTCAAGGAGCGCAAGCCCGGGGTGCAGGTCGTCGGCGTGGAGCCGGCCGAGTCGCCGATCCTCAACGGCGGCCAGCCCGGCCCGCACAAGATCCAGGGCATCGGGGCCAACTTCGTCCCCGAGATCCTCGACACCGGCATCTACGACGAGGTCATCGACGTGGACGCCGACACCGCCGTCGCCGTCGCGCGCCGGGCCGCGAAGGAGGAGGGCCTGCTCGTGGGCATCTCCTCCGGCGCCGCCCTGCACGCCGCGATCGAGCTCGGCAGGCGCCCCGAGAACGCCGGGAAGCTGATCGTCGTGATCATCCCGTCGTTCGGCGAGCGCTACCTCTCCTCCGTCCTGTACGCCGACCTCCTGGACTGATCACCATGACCTCGACCACGCGACCGCCGCTGACGGGCGGCACCTCACGGCCCGGTGGCCGCGGCGTGCCGACCCCGGCGCGCGCGTCCTCCGACCCCCGCGCGGCGACCGGGCCCACCGGCGCCGGCGAGCACTGGCGCAGCCTGCGCCGGTTCGCCCGCACCCTGCGCGAGGACCTGGAGGCCGCGCAGCGCCGGGACCCCGCCGCGCGGTCGCGGGTCGAGGTCGCCCTGGCGTACCCCGGGCTGCACGCGGTGTGGGTGCACCGGGTGGCGCACCGGATGTGGCGGGAGCCGGCGCTGCGGCTGCCGGCCCGGCTGCTGTCCCAGGTGTCCCGGGCCGTCACCGGCGTGGAGATCCACCCCGGGGCGACCATCGGCCGGCGGCTGTTCATCGACCACGGGATGGGCGTCGTCGTCGGCGAGACCGCCGTGGTGGGCGACGACGTCGTGCTGTTCCACGGCGCCACGCTCGGCGGCAAGACGATGAAGCGCGGCAAGCGGCACCCCACGGTCGGGAACGACGTCGTGGTCGGCGCGGGTGCCAAGGTGCTCGGGCCGGTGTGGATCGGCGACGGCGCGCAGATCGGCGCCAACGCGGTGGTCCTCAAGGACGTGCCCGCGGGCGCGGTCGCGGTGGGCGTGCCGGCGCAGATCCGGCAGAGGCCGAGCTCGGCCCCGCCGGAGCCGGAGGTCGACGACCCGGCGATCTACATCTGACGGCGGCGGCGGCCGAGTTCGCCGATTCCGCACCGGGCGGCGGCGTGTCGCCGCGGCGTGTCGGGCGGAACCGGCGAACTCGCCGGGCGGTCAGGCGACCGGCGACCCGCCGTCCCAGGCGCGCGGCGTGATCTCCGGGCGGCTGGTCCACTCCTCGCTCAGCATCGGCGACGAGATGAGCATGTCCGCGGTCGCGACGTTCGCCGCCATCGGGACGTTCCACACCGCGGCGATCCGGAGCAGCGCCTTGACGTCGGGGTCGTGCGGCTGCGGCTCCAGCGGGTCCCAGAAGAAGATCAGCATGTCGATCGTGCCCTCGGCGATCTTGGCGCCGATCTGCTGGTCGCCGCCGACCGGGCCGGACAGCAGCCGGGTCACCGGGAGGCCGAGCTCGAACTCGAGCATGGTGCCGGTCGTGCCGGTGGCGTAGAGGTGGTGCCGCGACAGCGTGCCGCGGTTGAACTCCGCCCAGCGGAGCAGCTCGACCTTCTTGTTGTCGTGCGCGACGAGGGCGATGTGGTGGGCGGCGCCGGGCATGGGCGGGTCCTTCCGTGGAGCGGTGCATCGGTGGGCGGGCAGCGACGACGGCGGAGCGCCCGGGGCACACCCTAGGCCCGCGGATGTCGGGCCGGTGCGGCGCCGCGACGTCGGGGCCGGCGCCCAACTGCGGGGCGAGGCGCACCGGCTGGGCGCGTCACCCGGAGCGGACCCCTCGGATCCGCCGGCGCCCACTCAGCGCCCCCGCCCGCACCACCTAGTCGCCGGCTGGGTGCTGCACCGGGCACCTAGCGTCGACCGCGTGACGCAGCCGCCCGCACCCGCACCCGCGCCCGCCCCGGGCCACGCCCGCCGCGCGCCGGCGCCCGTGTCGGCGGTCGGCGTCCTCGGCGAGCTGATGATCACCCTCGGCGTGCTGCTCGCGCTGCTCCTGGTCTGGCAGCTGTGGTGGACGACCGTCGTCGCGCGGCAGGACGCGGACGCCGTGCTCGCCGAGGTGCGCGCCGCCCTGCCCCCCGCCGCCGCCACGACGGCCGCGCTGCGCACCGACGACCCGCCGGTCCCCGAGCCGGTCGGGCACGGCGAGGTCGTCGGCGTGCTCACCGTCCCGCGCTGGGACGGGCTCACCCGGAACGCGATGCCGGTCGTCGAGGGCACCACGCCGGACCTCCTCGACCGCGCCCTCGCCGGCCGGTACCCCGAGACGCAGCGGGTCGGCGAGGTGGGCAACGTGGCGCTCGCCGGGCACCGCCGGACCTTCGGCGACTCGTTCCGCTACGTCGACCGGCTCGTCCCCGGCGACCCGGTCGTGATCGAGACCGCCAGCACCTGGTACGTCTACGAGGTCACCGCGCACGAGGTCGTCGACCCGTCGGAGTCGTCGGTGCTCGCGCCCGTGCCGAAGCAGCCCGGTGTCGCCCCGGCCGAGCGGCTGCTCACCCTCACCACCTGCCACTCCCGCACCCTCGGCGAGTACGGCAACGACCAGCGGTGGATCACCTACGCCACCTTCGTCGGCTGGCTGGACCGGGCCGAGGGCACGCCGGAGCCGGTCCTCGCGCTGGGAGGCGCCTGATGTACGCGTGGTTGTTCCGCCGGCTGCCGGGACCGCTGCCGGTCCGCCTGCTGCTCGCGCTCGTGCTGCTGGCCGCGGTGCTCGTCGGCCTGTTCGGCTGGGGGTTCCCCGCCGTCGCGCCGCACCTGACCTGGCTCACCGGGGACCCGGCGCTGGGCTGACCGGCACCGACGCCGCGACGCCTCGGCGCCGCCGACCGCGCGGCCTCCTCGCGTCCGGCGGGCCCGCACGGCAGCATGGGCCGCGGCGCGCTCACCGGCGAGCGCGCGACGACGAGGAGGCGGCATGCGGCTCGGCTACCACACCGGCTACTGGTCGGCGGGTCCCCCCGCCCGGGGCGGCGGACGCGGTGCTCGCCGCGGACCGGCTCGGGCTCGACTCCGTGTGGACGGCCGAGGCGTACGGCTCCGACGCGTTCACCCCGCTCGCCTGGTGGGGCGCCCGGACGTCGCGCGTGCGGCTCGGCACCGCCGTCGCGCAGGTCGCCGCCCGCACCCCGACCGCGACCGCGATGGCCGCCCTGACCCTGGACCACCTGTCCGGCGGCCGGTTCACGCTCGGACTCGGGGTGTCCGGGCCGCAGGTCGTCGAGGGCTGGTACGGCCAGCCGTACCCGCGCCCGCTGGCCCGGACCCGGGAGTTCGTCGCGATCGTGCGGGACGTGCTGCGCCGCGAGGGCCCCGTGCGCGCCGGCGGGCCGTTCTACCGGCTGCCGCTGCCCGAGGACGAGGGCTCGGGGCTCGGCAAGGCGCTGCGCTCGACGGTGCACCCGCTGCGCGCCGACCTGCCGATCCACCTCGCGGCCGAGGGGCCGAAGAACATCGCCCTGGCCGCGGAGATTGCCGACGGCTGGCTCCCGCTGTTCTACGCGCCGCGGCTCGACGACGAGTTCCGCGGCCTGCTCGCCGAGGGCTTCGACCGCCGGCTCGCCGGGACGCGCCCCGTCGAGGAGTTCGAGGTCACCGCCACCGTGCCCGTCGTGCTGGGCGCCGACGTGGAGTCCGCCGCCGACGCGGTGCGGCCGTTCGTCGCGCTGTACGCCGGCGGGATGGGGGCGAAGGGCGCAAACTTCCACGCGAACGCGCTGGCGCGGCTCGGCTACGCGGAGGCGTGCGCGGAGATCCAGGCGCACTACCTAGCGGGCGACCGCGCCCGGGCCGCGGCCGCCGTGCCGACCGAGCTGGTCCGGGACGTCGCGCTGGTCGGCACGCCCGACGACGTGCGGGCGCAGGCGACGGCGTGGCGCGGCACGGCGGTGACGACGCTGCTGGTCCAGGCCGCCCCCGACCAGCTGGAGCGGATCGCCGGACTGCTGGCCTGACCGGGGGGCGCCTCGGTCCCGGCCGAGGTCGTCCGTCCCGCCCGAGGTCGCCGGTTCCGCACCCCCTCGGGTGGACGGGACCGACGACCTCGGGCGCGGACGGTGCAACGCGGCGGACACACCGCGGCGCTACCGTGCGGCGCGTGACCCCGCCCGACGACGCCCCGGCCGCGCCCGCGGCCGAGACCCCGCCCGCGCCTGCGACCGCCGACGCGACTGACGCCGCGCCGCGGGATCGCGGCACGCACCTCGCCGCCGGGGTCGTCACGGCGCTCGTCGGGTTCACCAGCGCGTTCGCCGTGGTGCTCGGCGGTCTGCGCGCCGTCGGCGCCACCCCCGCGCAGGCGGCGTCCGGGCTGCTCGCGGTCACGCTCGCGATGGGCGCGGCGACGATCCTGCTCGCCTGGCGGACCCGGCTGCCGATCACGGTCGCCTGGTCGACCCCGGGGGCGGCGCTGCTGGCGACGACCGGGACGGCGGCGGGCGGCTGGCCGGAGGCGGTCGCGGGATTCGTGCTGTGCGGGGTGCTGCTCGCGGCGGTCGGGCTGTGGCGACGGCTCGAGCGCTGGGTGCGGCTGATCCCGGTGCCGCTGGCGAACGCGATGCTGGCCGGCGTCCTGGTCGACCTGTGCCTGCAGCCGGTGCTCGCCGTGGCGGAGCGGCCGCTGCTCGTCGGGCCGGTCGTCGTCGTGTGGCTGGTGCTGCTGCGGCTGGCCCCGCGGTGGGCCACGCCGGCGGCGATCGGGCTGGCCGTGGCGATCGCCGTCGCCTCCCCCGGCGTGCGCGCCCTCGACCCGGCCGACCTGCTGCCGTCCCTGACCTGGACCACGCCGGAGCCGTCCTGGTCGGCGGTGGTCTCGGTGGCCGTGCCGCTGTTCGTCGTGACGATGGCCTCGCAGAACATCCCGGGCGTCGCCGTGCTGGCCGGGTTCGGGTACGCCGCTCCCCTGCGCCGGGTCATGCTGGTGACCGGCGCCGGGACCGTGCTCGCGGCGCCGTTCGGCGGGCACGCGATCAACCTCGCGGCGATCAGCGCGGCGCTCGCTGCCGGGCCCGAGGGCGGGCCCGACCCACGGCGGCGGTGGCGGGCCGCGGTGGTCGCGGGCTGCGGGTACGTCGTGCTGGCCGTCGCGTCCGCCGCGGTGGCCGCGGTCGCGCTGGCGGCCCCGGCCGGGCTGATCGCCGCCGCCGCGGGCCTGGCGCTGGTGGGGACGCTCGCGGCGTCGCTCGGCGGCGCGTTCGGGCCGACCGGCCACCGCGAGGCGGCGGCGGTGACGTTCCTGGTCACGGTCTCCGGCGTGAGCGTCGGCGGCGTCTCGGCGGCGTTCTGGGGCCTGCTCGCGGGCATCGCGGTGCACCTGACCCTGCGCGCCACCCGCCGCTGACCCCACGCCCCGCCGCCGCCGAGCGGGCAGCAGATGTCCCTTCCGCAGAGTCCGAGGGGACGCCTGCTGCCCGCTCGGCGCGCGCCGGGCCCGGTCCCGCGGGCGGCGGGACGAGGTTGTCGGGCCGCACGCGGGGCGCTACTGTCGGCGGTGATCCCGAGACGTGAGCATGCATGTCTCATCAGGCGAGACAGTGTGAGGAGGCGGCCCGTGGCCCGGTCGATGCACCCGCGTGCGACCCAG
>NZ_JAANNB010000007.1 GCF_011603975.1 Cellulomonas sp. IC4_254
CGCCCCCGTGCCCTGCTCGCGGCCGTCGCCGCGCCCGTCGTCGCGGGCGCCCTGCTCACGGCGTGCGCCGCCGACTGGTCGACGCCGCACGACGGCCCCGTCGCCGTGGGCGCGCTGTCGGCGGGCTTCCTCGAGCCGGGCGAGACGCCCACGCCGGAGGCGACGATCGTCCCGGAGGCGGGCTCGTGGGAGGGCATCGGCCCGCGCGAGGGGTACCGCGTCGTGCTGCTGACCCGCGGGGACGACGACCCGACGCGGACGCTGGTCACGGCGGTCCGCGAGTGGGCCGACGCGGAGGGCGTGGACCTGCGGGTCGTCGAGCCCGCGACGCCGGACGACCTGGTGCCGAGCATCGCCGAGGCGGTGGAGATGGGGCCGGACCTGGTGATCAGCGCGGGGGAGGACCTGGTCGACCCGCTCGCGGTCGTCAGCGCCAACCACCTGGACCAGGAGTTCCTGGTGGTCGGCGCCGAGATCGCCGAGCCGACCGGGAACGTCACCGCCGTGGACTGGACCGGGGCGTCGTTCCGCGGCGAGGGCCTGGGGTCGGCGTCCGACTACGACCCCGCGTCCTTCACGCCGGAGCGGGCCGCGGCGGCCGTGCGCGCCGGCGTCGGGTCGGTGCTCGGCGGCGTGACCGGCGTGGTGGTCTGGGTCGACTGAGGCCGGTCAGACCAGGCCGACGCGCGCGAACCCCTCGACGAGCCCCTCGACCTGCGGACCGGCCACGACGAGGTCGGCGACGGCCAGCACCCGCGGGTCGGCGCCCTCGATCGCGACGCCGGTGCCGGCGTGCTCGAGCATCTCCAGGTCGTTCAGCCCGTCCCCGAACGCGATGACGTCCTCGCGCGGCACGCCCAGGTGCGCGGTGACGGCCTCGATGCCGAGGGCCTTGTGCACCCCGACCAGGTAGATCTCGCCGGCGGACTCGCCCATCGCGGCGATGGAGCTGGGCAGGATGCCCAGGCGGTCGCCGAGCTCCGCGCCGAGCTCGGGCCACGGGATCGCGGCGCCGAAGTAGGTGATCTTGGCGAACGAGCAGGCGGTCAGGTCGTCCGGGGTCCGCAGCGCGCGGAGGATCTCCAGCGGGCTGGCCGCGCCGTCGGCGCCGCCGTCCGCGCGGCCGAAGTGCCCGCCGAGCAGCTCGTCGAGCCGGCGGTCGACGCCCGGCCGGCCGTACAGCGCGTCCGGCGCCTCCAGGAGGTAGGCGGCGTCGTGCCGGTCCAGCACCTCGACGGCCCGCGCGGCGAGGTCGGCCGGGAACCGCTGGTCGCGGAGCACGACCCCGTCGACCTCGACGTAGCCGCCCGCCGAGGCGACGACCCCGTCGAACCCCGCGGCCCGGACCGCCTCCGGGAGCATCGACAGGGGCCGGCCGGTGCACAGCAGCACCCGGTGCCCGCGGGCCCGCGCCTCCCGCACGACCCGCTCGTGACCGGGCGGGACCTGCCCGTGGTGCGCGTACGTCCCGTCGACGTCGAGGAACACGATCCGGGGGGACGAGGGCGCAGGGGTCACGCCCGCCATCCTCTCGCACCGCCGTGGCCTATGCGGGTCAGGCAGAAACCTACAGGGTGTAGGTTGGGCGCATGACCCGCGCCGGACTGACCCCCGCCGTCGTCGTGGCCGACGCCGCGGCGCTCGCCGACGAGGCCGGCTTCGACGCGCTCACGCTGTCCGCCGTCGCGCGCCGGCTCGGCGTGCAGACCGCCAGCCTGTACGCGCACGTCCGGGACCGCGCCGCCCTGCTCGACGGCGTCACCGCGCTCGCGATGGGTGAGGTCGCGGCCCGCATCGCGACCGGGATCGCCGGTCGCTCCGGCCGGGACGCCCTGCGCGGGTACGCCGACGCGTTCCGGGACTACGCCCGGGAGCACCCCGGCCGGTGGGCGGCGATGCAGCGCCGGGCCGGGCCGGCCGCCGTCGCCGCGCCGTCCGCGGTGGACGTCGTCGCGCTGACCGACGCCCTGCTCCGCGGCTACGCGCTGCCCGCCGACCAGCGGGTGCACGTCGTCCGGCTGCTCGGCAGCACCATCAACGGCTTCGTCCAGCTCGAGCGCATCGGGAGCTTCGACCACAGCGCCCCCGCTCCCGCCGCGTCGTGGGACCGGGCCGTCGACGCGCTCGACACCCTGCTCCGGGCGTGGCCCGCCCCCGACCCCGAGGAGTCCTCCGCATGATCGACGTCTCCCTGGCCGACCTCGCCGCCCTCGTGCGCGGCGCCGCCGAGACCGAGCGCACCCCGCGCGGGCTGCGGCCGCACCGGCTGCCCGCGTGGGTGGGCCGGCAGCTCGGCGACCCGCAGCTCGCCGCGATGGAGGCGCAGCCGTCCGGCGTCCGGCTCGCGTTCACGACCGAGGCCACCGCCGTCGAGGTGGTCGTGCACCCCACCCGGCTCGCCTACCGGCAGGTCGGGCGCCCGCGCGGCGCGGTGGACCTGGTGGTCGACGGCGTGCTGCTCGGCAGCGAGCCGCTGACCGGCGGCGACGCGATCGAGACCGACCTCGCGACCGGCACCTCCGCGCTGCTGCCCGGCGACGCGCAGACCGTCGCGTTCGCCGGCCTGCCCGCCGGCGAGAAGGTCGTCGAGGTCTGGCTCCCGCACAACGAGTCCGTCGACGTCGTGGCCCTGCGCGCCGACGCCCCGGCGCGGCCCGCCCCCGACGACCGGCCCGTGTGGCTGCACCACGGCTCGTCGATCAGCCAGGGCTCCAACGCCGCGACCCCGGCCGGGACCTGGCCCGCCGTCGCCGCGCGGCTCGGCGGCGTCGACCTGCGCAACCTCGGCCTCGGCGGCAGCGCGCTCGTCGACCCGGCGACCGCCCGCGTGATCCGGGACGCCCCGGCCGACCTGATCAGCGTGGCGCTCGGCATCAACGTCGTCAACCTGGACGGCATGCGGCGGCGGACCTTCGAGGCCGCGGTGCACGGGTTCCTCGACACCATCCGCGACGGCCACCCGGACACCCCGCTCGTGCTGGTCACGCCGATCTTCTGCGGCATCCACGAGGACACCCCCGGACCCGGGGCGTTCGACGTGGCGGCGCTCGCGGCGGGCCAGGCGCGGTTCGTGGCCACGGGCGGCGACGACCTGTCGAACGGCCGGCTCACCCTGCGGGTGGTCCGGGACGCGCTCGCGACGGTCGCGGGGCGCCGGGCGGACGACCCGCACCTGCACCTGCTCGACGGCCTCGCCCTGTACGGGGCGGCCGACGCGGAGGAGCACCCGCTGCCGGACGCGCTGCACCCGGACGCGGCGACGCACCGGCTGATCGGCGAGCGGTTCGCGGCGCGCGCGTTCGCGGCGGACGGGCCGTTCGCCGATCCGCGCACCGAACCGGCCACGCGCGCACCGCGCGGTCGGTAGCGTCGGGGCCGGGCCCGCGGGTCTCAGACCCGGAACGCCGCGATCTGGGTCGCCATGTCCCGCGACGCGTCGGCGACCTGCGCCATGTCGCCGTCGACCCGCGCCAGCGTGCCCGCGCTGAGGTCCGCCGCCGCGGCGACCGACCCCAGGCCCGCGGCGATCTCGCCGGCCCCGGTCGCCGCCTCCGCGACGCCGCGGGACATCTCCGCGGTCGTCGCCGTCTGCTCCTCGACCGCGGAGGCGATCGTCAGCTGGAAGTCGTTGATCCGGGCGATGATCCGCGAGATGCCGTCGATCGCGCCGACCGCGCCGGTGGTGTCGCCCTGGATCGCCTCGACCCGGCGGGCGATGTCCTCCGTGGCGCGGGCCGTCTCGGTCGCGAGCTCCTTGACCTCGCCGGCGACGACCGCGAAGCCCTTGCCCGCCTCGCCGGCGCGCGCGGCCTCGATGGTCGCGTTCAGCGCGAGCAGGTTCGTCTGCTCGGCAATGCTCGTGATGACCTTGACGACGTTCCCGATCTCCTGGGACGAGGCGCCGAGCCGGGCGACGGTCTCGTTCGTCGCGGCCACCTCGGACATCGCCTGCGCGGCGACCTTCGCCGCCTCCGTCGCGTTCTGCGCGATCTCCCGGATGCTCGCGCCCATCTGCTCCGCGCCCGCCGCGACCGTCTGCACGTTCCGGGACACCTGCTCCGCGGACGCCGAGACCGCGCCCACCTGCGCGCTCGTCTCACGCGCCGCGGCGGCGCCCTCGGCCGCGGCCCCGCGCAGCGCCCCGACGGTCGCGTCAGAGCCCTGCGCGGTGCGCGCCACCTGTCCGACCAGCGTGGACACCGCGTCCACGGCGTCGTCCAGCGCCTTGCCCGCGCGGGAGATCTCGCCACCCGCGTCCAGGCCGGTGCGGCGGGTCAGGTCGCCCTGCGCCAGCGCCGCCGCGACCTCGGAGATGCGGCCGGCGGGCCCGGCGATGTCGCGGGTGACCTTGCGTCCGGCGTACGCCGCGAACGCCGCGGACAGCACGCCGAGCCCGACGAGCACCGCGCGCCCCTGCTCCTGCTCCGACTGCTGCCGGGCCTGCAGGTCCTGCACGCGGTCCTCCGCCGAGCCCTGGATCTGGTCCGCCAGCGTCAGCACCTCGTCGTACGAGGCGCCGGCGGCGCCCTCGTTGATCGAGGTCAGGGCCGCCGCGTAGTCCTCCGGGGCGCCGGTCGCGAGCAGCGCCACCACCTCGTCGTCGCCCGCGAAGAACGAGTCCCACGCCCCCGCGAGCCCGTCGAAGGCCTGCTGCTCCTCGGCCGTCGCCCCGGTGGTGTCGAGGTCCGCGAGCCACGCCCGCACGTCCGCCTCGGTCGCGAGCAGGCTGCTGCGGTTGTACGCCGAGTCGGCCAGCGCCGCCTCCGGCCCGAGCGCCGCGGTGTCCGCCACGACCAGCCCCTGCCACCCGGTCGCGTCGGCGATCTGGAACCGCGCCTCCTCGGCCAGCCGGAGCACGCGGTCCGCGTCTGCGATCCGCTCGGCGTAGGTGCGCTGCACCTGCGCGGTGACGACGCCGAGCGCGATCGCGACGACGATCAGCGAGGTCAGCAGCCCGAAGACCGCCGTCATGCGCGCGCCGATGGACTGCCGGTTCCAGCTGCTGGTCACGGGACCGCCGTTCGGGTGAGGGGTGGTGGGACGCCGCCTCCTATCGGCAGGGGCCCGCCGTGCGGGAGCGGTCGGCCCGGGTGAACCCGCGCGGCGGCCGACGACGTAGCGTGGGGAGCCGTGCCCTCAGAACGCGGATTCGGTCCCCGGTTCGTCACGCCGGTGCTGATCGGCCCCGTGCTGAACCCGATCAACACCACGATGATCTCCGTCGCGCTGGTGCCGATCTCCCGGGACCTGGGCATCCCGACGTCGCGCGCGATCTGGCTGGTCGCGGGCCTGTACCTGGCCAGCGCGGTCGCCCAGCCGGTGATGGGCCGGTTCGCCGACCTGCTCGGTCCCCGCCGCGTCTACACCGCCGGCCTGGTCGGCGTTCTCGTCGCCGGCGTGCTGCCCCTGCTGTGGCCCGGGTTCGGCGGCGTGCTCGCCGCGCGGGTGCTCATCGGGCTCGGCACGTCCACGGCGTACCCGTCGGCGATGACGCTGATCAGCGACCAGTCCCGCCGGACCGGCCGGCCCACGCCGCCCGCCCTGCTGTCGGGGCTGTCGATCGCCAGCCTCACGACGTCCGCGGTGGGGCCGGTGCTCGGCGGCGTGCTGGTCGCGGCGTTCGACTGGCAGGCGATCTTCCTGGTGAACGTGCCGCTCGCCCTCGCCGCGCTGGCGATGACCGCCGCCTGGGTTCCGCGCGACGACGAGCGCCCGCCCCGGGCCGCCCCCGGGCCGCGGGCGGGGGTCGACGTGGTGGGCATCGTGCTCTTCGCCACCGGTCTCGCGGCGCTGCTGGTGTTCCTGCTCGAGCTCGCGCGCCCGCTGTGGTGGCTGCTCGCGGTCGCGGCCGTGCTGCTGGTGGCGTTCGTGCGGTGGGAACGGGGGCGGCCGGCGCCGTTCGTCGACGTGCGGATGCTCAGGCGCAACGGCGCCCTCACCCGGACCTACGCGCGGATGTTCCTCGTCTACCTCTCGGCGTACTCCGTGGTCTACGGGTACTCGCAGTGGCTGCAGGGCGCCGCGGGCTACGACCCCGACGCGGCCGGGCTGCTCCAGCTGCCGACCGCCGTGCTCGCCGGGCTGGCGTCCGTCGCCGTCGCGCGGAACACCCGGCTTCGGCCGCCGCTGGTCGTCGCGGGCGCGCTCGCCGTGACCGGCGGGACGCTGCTGCTCGGGCTGACCTCGGCGTCGCCGGTGTGGCTGCTGCTGGTCGTCGCCGCGGTCTTCGGGGTGCCGCAGGGGCTCGCGTCGGTGACGAACCAGGCCGCGCTGTACCGGCAGGCGCCGCCCGACCAGATCGGCACCGCGTCGGGGCTGTCCCGGACCTCGGTGTACCTGGCGGCCATCGCCTCGTCCGCCGTGATCGGGCTGGTGTTCGGGGACCGGCCGACCGACGCGGGGCTGCACGCGATCGGGTGGCTGGTGCTCGCCGCGGGCGCCGGGGCGACGGTGCTGGCCGCGGTGGACCGGGCCCTGGCGCCGCGGCGGGGGTGACCCGCGCCCCGGGGCGGGGCGGCGGTCCACCTCGCAGGCTGTGGACGAAGAGCCGGTCATCGCACTGAGTAGGTGGGCGGGGTCCCTAGGCTTAGCCGGGTCCTTCCGGACAGCGAACGACCGGCAGAGCCGCGAGGGTGACAGCCCTCGTGAAGCAGCTCGTGCCGGTCGTCGTGGAAGTGATTCGCCTCGTTCGTGAACTCGTGCGGTGAGTTCACATCACCGCGGCGGTGGCTCGTCGGCCGGGTGGTCGGCGAGTCGCCGTCGTGGTGACTCTCCGACGCTACCACCGGTGTCCGGAGCACTCAGGGCCGCGTGCGGCGTGAGTGGTGGCGGCGGTGCATCGGACCTCCCGGGTGCTGCGCGGCGGGACGGGACGGCTCCCGGCCATGGCGCCCCGGCGCCGTCGTGCCCCGCGCGCCGGGCGTACGCGCCCGCCGGGATCCCGCGGGGGTGCCGTGGAGGTCCCGGGGAGGACCGGCGGCGATGGCACGCACCCGGGACCTCGGGAGCACGGACGGCGCCCGGGCCCGTGCGACGCTGGGCCGGACACTTCGAGGGGGGCATACCCGGAGGAGTCATCCGACATGACGACCGCACCGTCGCCGTGGCGCACCCGCGCCCGCCGCTCGCCGTCCCGCGTCGCCCGCGTGCTGGGCGCCGTGCTCGCCGCCTGCCTGGTCGCCCTGCCGCTCGCGGCGTGCGGGGGTGACGCCGCGCCCGGGGACGGCGGCAACCAGGTCTGGTACGGCGGCGGCGACGAGGACGTGGTGCCGCCGGCGCTCGCGGACGTGACGGCGCCGGCCGCGGCCGACGAGCGCGGCGGCGTGCCGATCAGCGCGGCCGGCGTCGGGGTCGCGGGGGAGGGCGACGTCGTCGTCGACGTGTACGCGGACCCGTGGTGCCCGTGGTGCCAGCGGTTCGACGAGCAGTACTCCGACGCGCTGATGGACCTGGTCGCGCAGGGCGGCGTCACGGTGGTGCACCGGCCGCTCGCGTTCCTGGACGCCCGGTTCGGCGGCACCTACTCGACCCGTGCGGTGAACGCGCTCGCGGTCGTCGCGGACGCCTCGCCCGAGCACTACGTGGACGTGCTGCACGCGCTGATGGCCGCGCAGCCGCCGACGGACGACCCCGCCGGGCTCTCCGACGACGAGATCGCTCGGCTGGCCGTCGACGCCGGCGTGCACCCCGGTGTGGCGGAGCGGTTCACCGCGGTGTCCCCGACCCCGTACCGGGTGACCACGGGCAGCGGCGGCACCGAGGAGCGCACCGCGACCTCCCGGGCCTTCGCGCCGTGGGTCGCGGCCGCGACGAACCAGGCGGCCCTCGACCTCCCCGAGGTGCGGGTGCCGACGATCCTGGTCGACGGCGTCCCGGTGGACGACTGGAGCGAGCCCGGCAGCCTCACGGACCTCGTCGCCGCGGCCGTCGCGGCGCGCGGGTGACGGCGGCGCCCGCGCCCGACGGCCACCCCGTGCCGCCGTCGGTGCGCGCGGCCGCGGCGTGGTCCTGGCGGGTGCTGGCGATGACCGGCGCCGCCGCGGTCGGGCTGTGGCTCGTCGACTTCTTCCGGGTGGTGGTGGTCGCCGTGGCGGTCGGCCTGCTGCTCGCGGTGCTGCTGGTCCCGCCGGCGCGGCTGCTGGAGCGCCGCGCGCGGTTCCCGTCCTGGTTGGCGAGCCTGACGTGCGTGCTCGGGCTGGTGGCGGTGGTGGCCGGGCTGGCGGCGCTGGCGGGGCGGTCGATCGCGACGGGGCTCGGCGACCTCGCGGAGCAGGCGCTCGCGGGCGTCGACCAGGCGCTCGCGTGGCTCGCGGACGGACCTCTGGGCATGGAGGTCGACCGGGTCGACGCCCTGGTGGCCCAGGCGCTGGCGGCGCTCGGCGACAACGCCGGGACGCTGCTGACCGGCGCGTGGTCGGCGACGCTGACCCTGGGCCAGGTGCTGGCGGGCGGGGTGATGGCGGTGTTCTGCGCGTTCTTCTTCGTGCGGGACGCCCGGCCGATGTGGGCGTGGACGGTCGGCCTGCTGCCGCGCGCGGTCCGCCCGCGGGTGCACGAGGCCGGCCGCAGGGGCCTGGTCACCCTCGCGGCGTACACCCGCACCCAGATCCTGGTCGGCGCGGTCGACGCGCTGGGCATCGGCCTCGGGGCGGCGCTGCTCGGCGTCCCGCTGGCGGTGCCGATCGCGGTGCTGGTGTTCGTGGCCTCGTTCATCCCGTTCGTCGGCGCGGTCAGCACCGGCGCGATCGCGGTGCTGGTCGCCCTCGTGGCGCAGGGACCGGTCACCGCGCTGCTGATGCTGGCGGTCGTGCTGCTCGTGCAGCAGGTCGAGGGCAACGTGCTGCAGCCGTTCCTCATGGGGCACGCGGTGGCGCTGCACCCGGTCGCGGTGCTCCTGGTGGTCACCGCCGGGTCGATCTCGGCGGGCATCGTCGGCGCGCTGTTCGCGGTGCCGGTGGCCGCGACGCTGAACACGATGGTCCGGTACCTGCACGGGCACGACCGGTTCCCCGCGCTGGGGACGGAGCAGACCTAGCCGGCCGGGGTGCCCGGCCGGGAGTCGAGCCGGCGGTACAGCCACGCGGTCGTCGTGAACGCCACCGGGTACGCCAGGGCCAGCCCGACGAGGCACACCATCGACCCGGCCGACCCGAGCACCGCGACGACGAGTGCGAGCAGCACCGTCGTCCCCGGGTGCCGGCCCGCGAGCCGGGCGCTCTCCCGGATCGCCACTACCGGGCCGAACCGCCGGTCGAACGAGAGGGACACCGCGTACTGCCCGAGCAGCGCGACCGCGAGCCCGGGCAGGTACAGCAGGAGCGTGCCGACCGCGGTGAGGACGGCGAGCAGCACCGCGGTCGCGAGCGGCCGCCCGAGCCCGCGCGGCGTCCAGAACTCCCGCGCGCCGACCGGGCGCCCGTCCACCAGCGCGAGGCCGAACCGCGCACCGAGCACCTGCACCAGCAGGGTCACCACCTGGAGCCCGACGACCGCCGCGAGCAGCCCGGCGAGCGCCCCCGGCGGGACGCCCCAGCTCGGGCCGACCAGCACCGAGCCGTCCTGCGGGACGGCGGCCCGGGTCCGGACCTGGTCGACGGCTGCGGCCACCACCGGGACGGACACGGCCGCGGTGCCGGCCACGAGCAGCGCGACGGGCACCGCGAACAGGCCGACGGCGGTGGGGAGGCGCGCGCGGACGGCCCCCCAGCCGAACCGCAGGGCGTCGCCGACCCCGGGCTCGGGCGGGACGACTCGGACGGGTCCGGTCGGGGCGGTCGGCGCCGTCCGGACGCTACCGGCCCCGGCAGCCCCAGGCGACGAACCGCGGGTCAGCCGAGCAGGCCCACCACGTACCCGACGAACAGCAGCAGCGCGAACACGACCACCACGCCGATCAGGACGTACACCAGCCAGTTGGTGCGGCGGCTCGGCAGGTCGGGCTCCTGGAACGCCGCGCCGGACGTGCTGGACTCGCCGGGAGGGGTGTCGCCGGGCGCGACGCCGCCGCCGGGCTCGAGGCCGGGCGTGTTCTCCGGGTCCGGGTCGGGGATGCTCGTCATGCGGCCACGCTAGGCACGCCGGGCCGCGTCCGGCGACCGGGGGAGACGTCGGTGCTGGTCGCGGTGCCGCCCGCGCGGGCCGCGACCCCCGGGCCTAGCGTGGGTACCGCGCGGCCGTCGCGTGCCGAGGGGGTCATCATGTCGGACAGCGAGACCGGGGGCGTCACCGGTACCCCGGACAAGGACTACAACCTGATCTGGTTCGCCGAGGCGTGCCTGAGCAACGTGCTGCGGCTGGAGCAGTACGCGCAGGACGCCGACCGGGCCGGCGACGCGGAGCTCGCGGACTTCTTCCGGCGGGCGCAGCACGAGAGCCACAAGGGCGCCGAGCAGTCCAAGGCGATGCTCGCCCGCCGGCTGCAGGGCTGACGGGCGTCAGACGCTGAGGCCGCGGGTCCGGATGGCCTCCGCGATCTCCTGCACGAACCGGTCCATCCCGACCAGCACGTCGCGGTCCCACGGGTCGACGGCCTCCGAGTAGAGGTTGAGCGCGACCGTCGTCTCGGCGTCCACCTGCCCCGGCAGCGCCGCCGTGGACCGGAACCCGGCCTCGGTCGTCGCCGCGCGCCACTCCGGCCAGCGCTCCTCGGTGAGCACGTCCGGGACCAGCTCGCCGCGGAGCTGCTGGATCGCGACCACGCACGGGCCCTCGCCGGAGGTGACCTCCGCGCGGTCGCAGCGGGCGGCGCGCTCGCTGCTGCTCGCGACCTGGTCGAGCAGGTGGTGGCTCCGCAGGATGATGCTGCACTCGGTCGGCACCCCGACGCGCGCGGCGGCCTCCGCGGCGTACGCGTCCAGGTACGAGGACGTCGGGTCCACATCGGTCGACGCGGTCATCGGGGCTCCTCCGGCTGCTGGGGGAGACGCACTGTCTCACACCCCGCGGTGCCGCCGTGAATCCGCCGGTCACGCCCTCTCGATCGCGAACGCGGTGAGGAAGCCGAGCGCCGTGATGAGGCCGGTGAGCAGGTGCGCGCGCTCGAAGGCCTCCGGGATCATCGTGTCCGCGAGCATGGCCAGGATCGCCCCCGCGGCGACTGCCGTGATGGCCGCGACCGTCCCCGCCGACGCGTCCTGCAGCAGCAGCGAGCCGACCAGCGCCGCGAGGCCGCTCGCCACCGCGATCCCGGTCCACACCCCGAACACGTAGCCCGGTCCGCGCCCGGCGCGCTTCATCCCGGCCGCGCTGGACAGCCCCTCGGGGACGTTCGAGATGAACACCGCGGCCAGCACCCCGACGCCCACGCCCTGGCCGCCGAGCACCGACAGCCCCAGCACCACCGACTCCGGGATGCCGTCCAGCAGCGCCCCGACGGCGATCGCCGCGCCGCTGCCCGCGGTGTCCTGCTCCGACGGCTGCTGGTCGCCGGACCGCTTGCGGTGCCGGGCGCCGCGCCGGGCGAGCACGAGGTTCGCGGCGACGTACGCCACCGCGCCGCCGAGGAACCCGCCGACCGTCGGGACCAGCCCGCCGGCGCGCTCGGCCTCGTCGACCAGCTCGAACGCCAGCGCCGAGATCAGCACGCCGGCGCCGAACGCCATGATGCTGGCGACGACCCGCTGCGGGACGCGGACGAACCACGCGACCAGGGCGCCGAGCACCAGCGCCGCGCCGCCGACCAGGCCCCACGCGCCGGCCTCCAGCCAGACGGGCACGGGTCAGCCCTCCCGGGCGGGACGGGCGGCGCGGACCGTGGGGCGGGGCTCGGCGAGGTGAAGCACGGCGGTCTCCCGTGGTCGGCGGTGCCCCGGGCGGCCGCAGGGCGCCGCCACGCTAGGCCCGCGCGGGGCGGTCGGCGACCGGAGCGCGGCGCCGCCGCCGGCGAGGGCCCCGGGCGCTCAGCCGCCCGTCGACTCCCGCACGATCACCCGCGGCGTCACGGTCTCCACGCCGCCCGGGTCGCGCCCCTCCAGCGACGCGAACAGCCGCTCCGCGGCCCGCCGCCCCATCATCTGGAAGTTCATGTCGATGCTGGTCAGCGCCGGCCGGCACCCGGCGATCATCGGCTCCCAGTTGTCGAACCCGATGACGGCGACGTCGTCCGGGACGCGCACCCCGCGGTCGTGCAGCGCGTCGAGCACGCCGCGCGCGATCTGGTCGCTGCCGCAGACGATCGCGTCGACGTCCTGCTCCAGCAGTGCGGCGACGGACGAGCGCCCCCACGCCTCGGACCATGAGCCGTACCGCACCGGGCCGACGCGCTCGAGCCCGTGCTCGGCCAGGGCGGCGTCGGCCCCGGCGGCGCGGTCGGTCGCGGCGGCGTAGGTGATGTCGCCGGACACGTGCGCGATCCGGCGGCGCCCCGTGGCCAGCAGGTGCTCGACGGCGATCCGGCCCGCGGTGACGTTGTCGGGGACGACCGACGCGTCGGCCGGGTCGGTGGACGGCGCGTAGGTGTAGACGACCGGAACGGGCAGGTCCCGGCCGAGCGGCGGGCGGGCGTCGGTCTGCGACCCCACGACGATGAGCCCGTCCACGCGGCGGCCGAGCAGGGTGGACAGGTGGTGCTGCTCCCGGATCGCGTCGCCGCGGGAGTCGCAGAGCAGCACGCTGGACCGGCCGGCGCCGAACGCGTCCTCGGCGCCCATGAGGATCGGCAGCGAGAACCGGCCCTCCAGGTCGTGGGTCAGCAGGCCGACGGTGCCGGTGTGGCCCTCGAGCATCGCGCGGGCGAGGGCGTTCGGCGTGAACGACAGTCGCTCGGCCACGTCGAGCACGCGGCGCCGGGTGTCCGGGCTGACCTCGGCCTTGCCGTTGATCGCCTTGGACGCGGTGGCGACCGAGACGCCGGCGAGCTGCGCGACGTCGCGCAGCGTGACCTGGCGCCGGCCGGGTGCGTCGGTGCTCATGGGTCCCCCTGTCCTGGTGCTCGGTGCAGCGTACGCCGAAACCGTCGCACGCCGGCACCCCGTTGACGCCCGCGGAACCGCAGTGCTAGCGTCCCGAAAAGCGTTTCGGTCACTTTCGTCCGAGACGACGCACCAGCGATGGCCCGGCACCGACGCCCGCCACCGACCGCACTCGACGAGGAGACCGGTCCGCATGAACGCACGACGCACCTCCCTGATCGCCCTGGCCGCCGCGGGCGCGCTCGGGCTGGCCGCCTGCTCGGGCGGCACCAGCGCCGGCGGCGGCGGTGGCTCGACCTCCGGGAGCGGGGGCGAGGGCGACGGGGTCGTCACCGTCTGGCACTACTTCTCCGACCCGAACCAGGTCGCGCTCATGGACGCGTACAAGGAGAAGTTCGAGTCCGAGAACGACGCCACGGTCGAGAACGTCTACGTCCCGTACGACCAGATGAACTCGAAGCTCGTCTCCGCGGCGGGCGCCGGCACCGGCCCGGACGTCGTGGTGTTCAACGGCGCCGACGCGGCCACCCTGGCCCTCGGCGGGGTGCTCGCCCCGCTCGACGAGCAGTGGGCCGACTTCGCCGACGCCGACCAGTTCCCCGACTCCGTGCTGCACAGCGTCGACGACCAGCTGTACGCCGTCCAGGGGTACGTGAACCTCCTGGGGCTCTGGTACAACCAGGACATCCTCGACGAGATCGGGGTCGAGCCGCCCACCACGATGGCCGAGCTCGAGGACGCGATGGCGGCCGCGAAGGACGCCGGGTACGGCGGCATCACGCTGTCCGGCCTCCCGCAGTCGCAGGGCGAGTGGCAGGCGTACCCCTGGATCACCGACGCCGGCTTCGACTACGAGAACCCCGACGCGGACGCGCTCGCGGCCGGGTTCGAGCGGGTGCGCGGCTGGGTCGACAACGGCTGGCTCACGCAGGAGGCGGTGACCTGGGACCAGACGGTCCCGTTCCAGCAGTTCGCCGCCGGGAAGACCGCGTTCGCGCAGAACGGCAACTGGCAGATCGGGACCGCCGAGTCCGACGCGGACTTCGCGTACGGCGTCGTGCCGCTGCCGCTCGGCGACACCGGCGGGGTGTACCTCGGCGGCGAGGGCGAGGGCATCGGCGCGCACGCCGACGACCCGGAGCTGGCGTGGGAGTACCTGCAGAGCACGTACCTGGACGCGAAGGGTCAGGAGCTCGCCCCCGACCTGGTCGGCTCGATCCCGTCCCGCGCGGACACCGCCCAGGCCGACGTGGTCACGAGCAACGACCTGCTCGACCCGTTCGCCCGCACCATCGCGGACTTCGGCGCCAGCTACCCGGCGACCTCGATCCCGCCGGCCGCGGTGGCGGACGTCCAGCTCACCGTCGGCCAGGCGTGGTCCGCGGTCATCGGCGGCCAGCAGACCCCGCAGGCCGCGGCCGACCAGGCCGTCGCCGCCCTGAAGAGCCAGATCGGCTGACGAGGTCACCGTGTCCGCCGCCGCCACCACCGCACCCGCGCGGCAGCCGGATCGTGTTCCTGCTGCCCGCCGCCCTGTTCCTCGGCCTGTTCAGCCTGTACCCGCTCGTCCAGCTCGTGCGGATGGCGGTCAGCCAGGTCACGGCCGCCACGCTCAACGCCGACTGGGTGTTCACCGGCCTCGACAACGTGCGCCGCGGCTTCGAGACCGGGCAGACCGGTCCCGCGATCAGCCGGACGCTCGTGTTCGTCGTCGTGGTCACCGTGCTCGGCATGCTGGTCGGGTTCGGCGCGGCGATCGCGCTGCGCACCACGGGCCGCTGGTCGGCCTGGCTGCTCGCCCTCATGGTGTTCGTCTGGGCGCTGCCGCCGGTGGTGAACGGGTCGGTGTGGAAGTTCCTGCTGAACGACGCCGGCCTGCTCAACACCGTGCTGCTGAGCACCGGCCTGCGGGAGACCCCGGTGCCGTTCCTCTACGACCAGCACTGGGCGCTGTTCTCGGTGGCGTTCGTCAACGCGTTCGCGGTGATCCCGTTCAACACCCTCGTGTTCCGGGCCGCGCTCATGACCATCGACCCCGAGGTGTTCGAGGCGGCGCAGCTCGACGGCGCCAGCAAGTGGCAGCAGATCCGGCACATCATGGTGCCGTCGGTCCGCCCGACCACGCTGGTGCTGCTCATCCTGACCCTGGTCTACGGGTTCCGGTCCTTCGACTTCATCTACGTGATGACGTACGGCGGCCCGGGCACCGCGACCAACACCCTGCCGTTCCTGGGCTACCTGCAGGCCTTCGTCCGCTACGACTACGGGCTCGGCGCGGCCACCTCGGCGCTCGCGGTGGTCGGCGTGCTGGTCCTGGCCGTGGTCTACGCCCGGAGCATCAAGCGCGAGGAGGCGGACGGATGACCGTCAAGGCCGGCCCCCTGGCGGTCGCCGCCAAGGTCCTGCTGACGCTGATGTACGGCGTCCCGATCCTGTGGATCCTGCTCACGTCGGTGAAGTCGTCGGACGACGTCTTCGACCCGAGCCGCACGTTCCTGTTCCGCCCGGTCACGACGGCCTACGTCGAGGCGCTGAGCGGCGACCTGGCCCGCGCGCTGCTGCAGTCCGTCACCATCGCCACCTGCACGACCGCGCTCGTGCTGCTCATCGCGATCCCGGCGGCGTACGGGCTTGCCCGGACCCGGGGCCTGCTGCCGACGGCGGCCCTCGGCCTGCTGATCGTGCTGCAGATGATGCCGCAGACCGCGACCGTCATCCCGCTGTTCCAGGCGTTCAGCGGCTGGCGGCTGCTCGACACGACGGCCGCGGTGGTGCTGGCCGACGCCGCCCTGCTCACGCCGTTCGCCACGCTGCTGCTGCGGCCGTTCTTCCGGGCCGTGCCGCCGCAGATCGAGGAGGCCTCGTCCATCGACGGCGCCGGGATGCTCCGCACCTTCTGGTCGGTCGTGCTGCCCGTCGCCCGCAACGGCGTCGCCACCGTCGGCACGCTGACGTTCCTGCTGGCGTGGGGCGAGTTCCTCTACGCCGTGAACTTCTACCTGACGCCCGGGCAGTACCCGCTGTCCGCGCTGCTCGCCCAGCAGGTGAGCGCCTTCGGCATCAACTGGCCCGGCCTCATGGCGCTGGCCGTGCTCACGTCCATCCCGATCCTCGTCGTGTTCAGCAGCACGTACCGGCTGCTGCGCGACGGCCTGACCGTCGGCGCGGTGAAGTGACCGCCGCCGCCCGCCCACGCCCTGGAGGCGACATGCCCACGTCCGCACCCGCCGTCGACCGCGCCGCCCAGCACGGCCGGCCGGTGGTCCCGTCCGCGTCCCGCTGGCGCCCGCTCGGCCTCGACGAGGTCCGCCTCGACGGCGGCTTCTGGGGCGAGCTGCAGCACCGGAACGCCACCGCGATGATCGCGCACACCGAGCGCTGGGTGGAGCGCATGGGCTGGGCCGCCAACTTCGACCTCGCCGCGGCCGGCACGCTGCCCGAGGGCCGCCGGGGCCGGGAGTTCTCCGACTCCGAGATCTACAAGCTGCTCGAGGCCATGTCCTGGGAGGTCGGCCGCACCGGCGACGCCGACCTCGACCGCCGGCTCCGCGCGCTGGCGTCGCGGGTCGCCGCCGCCCAGGAGCCCGACGGCTACATCTCGACGATGTTCGGCCGCCCCGGGCAGGGCGCGCGCTGGTCCGACCCGGAGTGGGGCCACGAGCTGTACTGCATCGGCCACCTGATCCAGGCCGGCGTCGCCCGCGCCCGGACCCACGGCGACGACGAGCTGGTGCAGGTCGCGATCCGGGCCGCCGACCACGTGTGCGAGGTCTTCGGGCCGGACGGCCGGCAGGGCGTCGACGGGCACCCGGAGATCGAGCCCGCGCTGGTCGAGCTCTACCGGCTCACCGGCGAGCGCCGGTACCTCGACCAGGCGCGGCTGTTCGTGGAGCGGCGCGGCCACGGCGTGCTGGACGACATCGAGCTCGGCCGGTCCTACTTCCAGGACGACGAGCCGGTGCGCGAGTCGACCACCCTCCGCGGGCACGCCGTCCGGGCGCTGTACCTCGCGGCGGGCGCCGCCGACCTCGCGGTCGAGGACGGCGACGCCGAGCTGCTCGGCGCGGTCACCCGCCAGGTGCGGTCCGCGCTCGCCCGCCGCACCTACCTGACCGGCGGCATGGGCGCGCACCACGAGGGCGAGTCGTTCGGCCTCGACTTCGAGCTGCCGCCGGACCGCGCCTACGCCGAGACCTGCGCCGGCATCGGGTCGGTCATGGCCAACCACCGGTTGCTGCTGCAGTCCGGCGACGCCCGGCACGCCGACGCCGTCGAGCGCACGCTGTACAACGTGCTCGCCGCGTCGCCGTCGGCGGAGGGGACCGCGTTCTTCTACACGAACCCGCTGCAGCAGCGGGTGCCCGGCGAGGTGCCGGACCCGGACGTGGCGAGCCCGCGCGCCGCCGCCAGCCTGCGGGCGCCGTGGTTCCACGTGTCCTGCTGCCCGACGAACGTGACGCGCACCGTCGCGTCGCTCGCGGCCTACGTCGCGAGCGTCGACGACGCCGGGGTGCAGCTGCACCAGTACGCCGCGGGCACGGTGGCGGCGACGGTCGGCGGCGAGCCCGTCCGGCTGCGGGTCGAGACCGGCTACCCGCACGACGGCCGTGTCGTCGTCGCGGTCGAGGAGGCGCCGGCGGCGTGGACGCTGACGCTGCGGGTCCCGGCCTGGGCCGCGGGCGCGACGGTCGACGCGGGGGACGGGCCGCGCGCCGCCGAGCCGGGGTACGTGGCCGTGGCCGGGCCCGCCGCCGGCGGCCGGGTCGTGCTGGACCTGCCCGTGGCCCCGCGGTTCACCGTCGCCGACCCGCGGGTCGACGCGGTCCGCGGTCAGGTCGCCGTCGAGGCGGGGCCGCTCGTGTACGCGGTGGAGTCCGTCGACCTCGGTGCCGACGTCGCGCAGGTCCGGGTCGACGCGGGCGCCGCGCCCGAGGTGCGGGACGGGGTGGTGACCGTGCGGGCCCGGACGGTGGCCGTGCCCGAGGAGGACTGGCCGTACGGCGGCCGGCCGGCCGAGGGCGACGCGGACGAGCCGCGCGACGTGCCGCTGGTGGCCTACCACGCGTGGGGCAACCGGGGGCCGTCGACGATGCGGGTGTGGCTGCCGGTGGGTTGACCGCGGGGCGCGACGCCCGTGAGGCCCGCACGAGCCCGGCTCATCCCGGGCGGGTGGCGCCGCGCCGCGAGCCGCCTCGCTACCGTCGGCCGCGTGTCCGCCACCGGCTCGACCGACGTCGTCGCGGCCGTCCCCGCGCGGGACCTGGCCCGGCTGACGCTGCTGGGTGCGCTCGTCGGGCTGCCGGCGGGGCTGGTGGCGTTCGCGTTCGTCGGGGCGGTGCACCTGCTGCAGGAGCTGCTGTGGACCGACCTCCCCGAGGCGCTCGGCGCCGACGAGCCGCCCTGGTACCTGCTGCTCGGGCTGCCGGTGGTCGGGGCGTTGCTGGTCGCGGCCGCGCGGCGGCTGCCCGGGGACGGCGGGCACTCCCCGGTCGACGGCCTGAGCATGGAGCCGCTGCCGCCGGTCGCCGCCGGCAGCGTGGCGCTCGCGGCGCTGGCCAGCCTCGGGTTCGGCGTGGTGCTCGGTCCCGAGGCGCCGCTGATGGCGCTCGGCTCGATCGTCGGGGTGTGGGTGACGCGGTGGACCGGGGTCACCGGCCGGGCGCGCGGGCTGCTCGGGGTGTCGGGCGCGTCCGGGGCGATGTCGACGCTGTTCGGCGGGCCGCTGGTCGCCGGGATCATGCTGCTCGAGGCCGGCGCGGGCGCGCTCACCGCGGTGACGCTGCTGCCCCCGCTGGCCGCGGCCGCGGTCGCGTACGTGCTGGTCACCGGGTTCGGCGACTGGACGGGGCTGCCGATGGCCGGGCTCGCGGTGCCGGACCTGCCCGAGTACGACCGGGTGCGCCCCGGGTCGCTGGTGCTGGCGCTCGTCGTCGGCGTGGCCGCGGCGCTGCTGGTCACGGGGGTGCGCCGCCTCGCCCGGGCGGTGCAGGCGACCGAGCCGCGCGTCGGCCGCGTGCCGCTGCTGCTCGTGTCCGGGCTGGGCGTCGGGGTGCTCGCGCTGGCGGCGGAGGCGCTCGGTGCCGACCCCCGCGACGTGCTGTTCTCCGGGCAGTCGTCCGTCCCGGCGCTGGTGTCCGAGTCGTCGGTCGGCGTCGTGCTGGTGCTCGTCGTGGCCAAGGCGCTGGCCTACGGCATCACGATGGGCGGCGGGTTCCGCGGCGGGCCGATCTTCCCGGCGATCTTCCTCGGGGTGGGCCTGGCGTCGGTCGCGGTAGCCGCCCTGGACGTGTCGCCGACGCTCGCGGTGGCGGTCGGGACGGCGGCCGGGATGGCCGCGACGAGCCGGCTGCTGCTGTCGGCGGTGATGTTCTCCGCGCTGCTCGTCGGGCGCGCCGGCCTGGACACGGCGCCCGCGGCGGTGATCGCGGCGGCCGCGGCGCTGCTGACCGTCCGGCTGCTGGACCGGCCGCGCCCGGCCTGAGCTGACGGGACCGGGCCGGGCGGCGGGCCGGTCCGGGCCGGAGACGGGTGGAGCGCCCTGCCCTGACACGCCGGGCGTGTCGGGCAGGACGCTCCACTCGGGGGGTCGTGCGGGGTCGAGACGGGTCAGGCGCGGTGCGCCGGCTCGCCCTCCGACGGCACGCCCTCGTCGGGGTCGGCCGACGTGCGGTGCAGCGGGTGCGGGTGGCTGCGCTCGAGCGAGGCGCCCTCCACGTCGACGTCCGGCAGGATCCGGTCGAGCCACTTCGGGATCCACCAGGCCCACCTCCCGGCCAGGTGCATGACGGCCGGGATCAGCAGCATGCGGACCACGAACGCGTCGAGCAGCACGCCGAACGCGAGGCCGAAGCCGAGCGGCCGGATGATCGACGACTCCGCGAAGATGAAGCCGGCGAACACCGACGCCATGATGATCGCCGCCGCGGTGACGACGACCCGGCCGGCGTGCAGGCCGCGCCGGACCGCCACCCGCGGGTCGACCCCGTGGGCGTACGCCTCGCGCATCCCGGACACCAGGAACAGCTGGTAGTCCATCGCGAGGCCGAACAGCACGCCGGTGACGATGATCGGGAGGAAGCTGAGCACCGGGCTGGGGTCGTGCACCCCGAACACCGAGCCGAGCCAGCCCCACTGGTAGATCGCGACGACGCCGCCGAACCCGGCGAACAGCGACATCACGAAGCCGAGCGTCGCGGTGACCGGCACGAAGATCGACCGGAACACGATGATGAGGATGATCAGCGACAGGCCGACGACGATCGCCAGGTAGCCCGGCAGCACGTCGGACAGCTTCTCGGAGACGTCGATGTTGGCGCTCGCGGTGCCGGCCACGCCGAGCTCCACGTCGCCCTCGATCGGGGACGAGTCGCGCAGCGCGTGCACCAGGGCCTCGGTCGACTCGCTGTTCGGGCCCTCCGTCGGGACGACCTGGAACGCGAGCATCGTGCCGGCCTCGTTCGAGCCGATCGGCGCGACCGCCACGACGTCGTCGTGCGACGCGAGCTCGGTGCCGATCCGGACCTGCTCGGCGGTCAGGTCGTCCTCGGAGACGGCGTCCGGCAGGTTCGCGACGACCAGCAGCGGGCCGTTGACGCCGGCGCCGAACTTGTCCGCCGTGATCTCGTACGCGCGGTACTGGGTGGACTCCGGCGACTCCGAGGAGCCGTCCGGCAGGCCGAGCCGCATCGACAGGGCCGGGATGGCGATGACGAGCAGTGCCGCCACGCCGGCGACCAGCGTGAGGACCGCGCGGGAGGTCGTCATCGGGGTGGTCGGGACGGGCTCCGGCTCCTCGTGGCCGACCGTGGCGCGCTGCTTCTTCGGCAGCACCTTCAGACCGATGCGGGACAGCAGCGCGGGGGTCAGCGTGATCGCGATGAGGATGGCGACCAGGATGCAGATGGCGCCGACGGTGCCCATGAGGCCGAGGAACGGGATGCCGGTGACGTTGAGCGCCAGCAGCGCGACCAGGACCGTGGTGCCGGCGAACACGACCGCGTTGCCCGCGGTGCCGTTGGCCAGGCCGATGGACTCCTCGAGCTCGACCCCGTCGCGCAGCTGGCGCCGGTGCCGGTTGAGGATGAACAGCGAGTAGTCGATGCCGACCGCCAGGCCGAGCATGATGCCGAGCACCGGGGTCACGGACAGCATCTCGACCGCGCCGGACAGGGCGAGCGACGCGACCGCGCCGATGCCCACGCCGACGAGCGCGGACAGGATGGGCAGGCCGGCGGCGACCAGCGAGCCGAGCATGACCAGCAGCACGATGCCGGCGACGACCACGCCGATGACCTCGCCCGGGCCGAGGACGCTCGGGATCTCCTGGGTGAGGTCGGACGACAGCTCGACGTCCACGCCCTGCAGGTCCGCGGACTCCAGGGCGTCGACCACGGCCTCCTTGGTCTCCGGGGCGATCTCGAACTGCGAGTCCTCGAACGCGATGGTGCCGACCGCGGCGGTGCCATCCTCGGAGACGAGGCGGATGCCGGACGACAGCTCCAGCAGCTGGGCGCCGGCCTCGAGCTGGGCGCTCTGCGTCTCCAGCTCGGCGAGGCCGTCGGTGACCTGCTGCGCCTGCGCGTCGAGCGCCGCCTGCTGCGCGTCGAGCTCGGCCTGACCGGCGTCGAGCTGCGGCTGCACCGCGGCGAGCGCGCCCGCGGCCTCGGCCTGGGCGCGCTGCGTGTCGAGCTGGGCCTGCGCGGCGTCGATCTGCTGCTGGCCGGCGTCGATCTGGGCCTGGCCGGCCTCGAGCTGGGCGCGGCCCTGCTCGATCTGGTCCCGGCCGGAGGTGACCTGGGCCTGCTGCTCCTCGAGCTGCGCGGTGGTCTGGAACGGGTCGGTGGCGCCGCTGACGCCGTCGACGTCCGTCAGGCCGGCCAGCGCGTCGCTGATCGCGGTCTGCTGCGCGTCGGTGAACGGGGCGTCGTCGGCGGTGTGGAACACCACGGTGCCGCTGCCGCCGCTCGCGGCGGGGAACTCGTCGGCCAGCTGCTCGGTCACGCGCTCGGTGGCGGTGCCGGGGATGGTGACGGCGGAGGTGAGCTGGCCGCCGAACGCGAAGTACGCGCCGACGGCGAGGGCGAGCACGACGACCCAGGCCGTCACGACGGCCCAGGCGCGGCGGGCCGAGAAGCGCCCGATGCGGTAGAGGAGTCCTGCCATGATCCCTGTTCTCTCGGTGGCGGTGGGAGTGCGGGGCGTCAGTGCTCCGGCATGTACCCGGCTCGGACGCTGTGGATGAGCCGGTCGACGAGGGCGTCCCACTGCGCGCGGGCGTCCGGGGCGGCGGGGTCGGTGGTGGTGACCCAGTGCAGCGCGATCACGGCCACGCCGTGCACCAGGGACGAGACGAGCAGCCGGACGTCCAGCAGCTCGGCCCGGGGGTAGCGGCGCACCAGCTCGGCCGACAGGTGGTCGGCGACCCGGGAGAACGCCTCCTCGGCGAGCATCTGGGCGCGCGGGTCGTCGCCCTCCGCGAGCGGGCCGAGGGCACCGGCGAGGTAGGTGATCGCGGGCGGCAGGTCGGCGCCCCGGAGGGTCTGGGCGAGCTCGTCGAACATCGACGCGCGGGTGCCGTCGCCGACGGGGGTGGCGCTCGCGACGGCCTGGACCTGGTCGATGACCTGGCCGAGCCGCTCAGTGCACGTCGAGAGCACGACGTCCTCGAGCGAGCCGAAGTGGTTGAACACCGTCCGCCGGGAGACGTCGGCGCGCTCGGCGAGCTCGTCGACGGTGAACTGCGCCGCACCGCGCTCCGCGATCAGGGCGTCGGCGGCGTCGAGGATGGCGCGCCGGGACCGCGCCTTGAGCGCCGCCCGCCGGTCGGTCCCCGCCGTCTCGATCACCACGACGACGACCGTAGGCACGTGGGTGCACTCTGTGCAACCGTGCACACGGTGCAATCCGGACGACTGTGGCTCAGGTCACGAGGCCGGCCCGGTGCGCGAGCGCGGCGGCCTCGAGCCGCGTCCGGCAGCCGAGCTTCGCGAGCACGCGGCTGACGTGGGTCTTCGCGGTCGTCTCCGAGACGGTCAGCGCCTCGGCGAGCTGCTGGTTGGACCGGCCGCGGGCCAGCAGCACGAGCACCTCGCGCTCGCGGGCGGTGAGCAGGTCCACGCCCGGCGGCGGGTCGGACGGGGTGGGGGCGCCGTCGGCCGGTCCGGCGGGCGCGGACACCGAGGCCGCCAACACCCGCCGGGTCACCTCGGGCGCGAGGACGCCCTCGCCGGCCGCGACCCGGCGCACCGCGTCCACCAGCTCCGCCGCACCGACCGACTTGAGCAGGAAGCCGACCGCGCCCGCGCGCAGGACGCCGAACAGGTACTCGTCGAGGTCGAACGTCGTGAGCGCCACGACCGCGCCCAGGCCCTCGGCGACGATCCGGCGCGTCGCCTCGATGCCGTCCGTGCCGGGCATCCGGACGTCCATCAGCACCACGTCGGGCCGCAGGGCGCGTGCGTTCGCGACGGCGGCGGCCCCGTCGGCGGCCTCGCCGACGACCGTGACGTCCGCCGCCTGGTCGAGCATCAGGCGCAGGCCGGCGCGGATGGCGCCGTGGTCGTCGGCGAGCAGGACGCGGACGGTCACCGGACGGCCCCCGCTCGGGGCGCCTCGGGCGTCGCGCCGGCGATCCCACCCGCGCCGTCCAGCGGGAGCACCGCGCGCACCCGCCAGCGGTCGCCCTCGGGGCCGGCGGTGACGTCGCCGCCGAGCGAGCGCGCGCGCTCGCGCATGGTGAGCAGCCCGGTCGCCGAGCCGAGCGCGGCCGGTCCCGGCTGCGCCGGCCCGAGCGCGCTCAGCACCTCGACCTCCAGCGCCGCGTCGTCGGCCGACACCCGGACGTCCACCCGCCCGCCGGCCGCCCCGTGCGCGGCGGCGTTGCGCAGCGCCTCGCCGGCGATCCGGTACGCCGCCTGGTCGACGACCGCCGGGAGCGGCGGGTGCGGGGGAGCGGACACCCGCACGTCGAGGCCGCGGTCCCGGGCGTCCGCGACGAGGTCGGCCAGCCGGTCCAGCCCGGCCGCCGCGCCCGCGGGCGGGTCCCCGCCGCCCCCGCGCAGCACGAGCACCATCGACCGCATCTCGGCGAGCGACGCGATCGCCTCGGTCCGGACGGCGCCGAGGGCGGCCCGGTCCCGGTCGGCGTCGGGCGCCCCGGCGAGCGCCGCCTCCGCGTGGATCGCGATCGCCGAGAGCCGGGACGCGACCACGTCGTGCAGGTCGCGGGCCATCGCGGCGCGCTCCTCGCGGACGGCGGCGTCCCGGTCGAGGTCGGCGATCCGCTCGACGTCGGCGGCGTGCGCCCGCGCGAGGTCGGCCTGCCGCCGCTCGAGCGCCGCGCGCCGCGCCTCGAACGCGGCCGACTCGGTCCGGCTGCGCACGTCCGCCGCCCACCAGAGCGGCGTGACCAGCACCGCGGCGGCGAGCAGCAGCGCCTGGGCGGCGTCGCGGAGGTCGCCTCCGAGGACGCCGCCCGCCACCGCCGCCGCGGCCGTGAGCACGGCGACCGCGGCCACGAGCCCCCCGCGGCCCCGCGCCGGCAGGTGCACCCCGGCCGAGTACAGCGCGTCCCACAGCACCAGCAGCAGGCCCACGGAGCCTCCGACCGCCAGGCTGCCGGCGAACGCCGCCGTCGCGACCAGCAGGACCACCAGCGGGTGCCGGCGCTTGGCGGCGAGCGCCGCGCACCCCACCAGCAGCAGCCCCGCGTGCAGGGCGTCGGCGCCCGGGCCGTCGGCGGCCGGGGCGGTGCTGGTCACCCCGAGGCCGAGCAGCAGCAGCCCGACCCCCAGGTACACCAGGGCGACGCCGCGGTCGTCGAGCCGCGGCCACCGGGCGGGTCGGCGCAGGGGCATGCCACCATCCCAGCACGGGCGTCCTGCGGGCGGGTCCTCCGAACGGACGACGGCACGCGACGGGATCGTGCGGACGGCCGACGACCGCGCGCGGGCCGCGCGGCGAGGCTGCCACCCATGGACGCCCTGAGCGAGAACCCCGTCGCCCTGCTCGTCGTCGCCTGCGAGGTCGCCTTCTGGGTGTTCCTCGCCGCGGCCGTCGTCGCCCGCTACGTGCTCCGCCGCCGGCGGCTGTCGACGGTGCTGCTGCTGTGCGAGCCGCTGCTCGAGGTCGTGCTGCTCGTCGCGACCGTCGGCGACCTGCTCCGGGGCAGCGAGGCCACCTGGACCCACGGGCTCGCGGCGCTCTACCTCGGCTTCACGGTGGCGTTCGGGAGGCGGACGGTGCACGCGGTCGACGGGTGGGTGGCGCACCGGTTCTTCGGCGGGCCCGAGCCGGTGCGGCCGCCGAAGCACGGGCCGGTGCGGGTCCGGTACGAGTGGGCGCTCTGGCTGCGGGTGCTGCTGGCCTGGGCGGTCGCGTGGGTGGTGCTCGGCGTGCTGCTCCTGGTGGCGTCCGGTGCGGGGGACGCGGCGGCGCAGCAGCGCGAGGTGCTGCTCGGCTGGGGCGCGCGCGCCACGGTGGTGCTGGTCGGGTGGCTGGTGTTCGGCCCGGTGTGGGAGACGCTGACGCCCGCGCGGCGCGAGGAGGAGCCCCGCGCGGGCGCCGCCGGTCAGCCCGCGAAGATCCGGCGGTAGGTCTCCGGCGGCAGCTTCGGGTTCCGGTGCTCGTCGCACAGGCCGTTGGTCTCCAGGCCGGTGTCGGTGAGCTGGGTGTAGCAGTAGCCCTGCAGCACGGTCGACGCCCGGACCGCGCCGACGATGTCCGCCAGCCGCGCCTCCAGGTCGTCCGCCGACCGCGCCTCGGAGTAGCCCCAGGACCCCTCGGGGGCGTCGGGTGCGTAGGACACGCCGCCGAACTCCGTCAGCAGCACCGGGACCGTCCCCGGTGCGGGCGCGGGCCCGCCGACCCACATCCGCCGCCCCGCCGGCCCGACCTCGTCGAGGGTCGCCGCGACCGCCGCCGCGTCGGCGTACCGCGGGCCGAGCACGGCGCCGGTGTCGGCGTAGTCGTGCACGGTCAGCAGGTCCGACGTCGTGTGCTCCCAGCCGTCGTTGGAGATGACCGGGCGCGTCGGGTCGAGCGCGCGGGTCAGGTCGGTGAGCGCCCGGGTGTACGCCTGCTGCGCGGGGTCGTGCGCGACGTGCTGCACGCCCCACGACTCGTTGAACGGCACCCACGCGATGATCGACGGGTGCGAGACGTCGCGGCGCACGAGGTCGAGCCACTCGCGGGTCAGCTGGGCGACGGCCTCGTCGCTGAACCGGTAGGCGCCGGCCGTCTCGGACCACACCGCCAGGCCGAGCACGTCGCACCAGTACAGGTAGCGGGGGTCCTCGACCTTCTGGTGCACCCGGACGGCGTTGAAGCCGAGGTCCTTGGTGAGCTGCACCTCGGCGCGAAGCGCGTCCGGGCTGGGCGGGGTCAGGTGCGACTCGGGCCAGTAGCCCTGCTCCAGCACGGACCGCAGGAAGAACGGCCGGTCGTTGAGCAGGAGCGTCCCGCCCTGCACCGCGACCGAGCGCAACCCGCAGTACGACTCCAGGCGGTCGAGCTCGGTGCCGTCCGCGGCCAGCAGCACGACCTCGGCGTCGAGGAGCACCGGGCTGTCCGGCGACCAGAGCAGCCGCTCGTACAGCTGGCCGTTGGCCTGCCGGGGGATCGCGACGCTCAGGTCCGCGACGGACCCCTCGACCGGGACCTCGGCGGCGCCCAGGTCCTCGCCGGCGCGGGTCAGCCGCACCCGGACCCGGGTGCCCGCCGGGGCGGTCGCGCGGAGCCGGACCTGGGCGGTCACCCGGCCGCCCGGGACGTCGGGGCGCCAGGCGACGTCCGCCACCGCCGTCGCCGGCACGCGCTCCAGCCAGACGGTGCGCCAGATGCCGGAGGTCCGGTGGTACCAGATCGCGTGCTGCTCGGGCTGCCAGTCCTGCTTGCCGCGCGGCTGCTCGACGTCGGTGCGGTCGTCGGTCGCGCGCACGACGACGACGTGCGCGTCCGCGGCGACGTCGGGGTCCAGCAGGTCGGTGACGTCGACGGTGAACGGCGTCTGGCCGCCCTCGTGCCGCACGGCGTGCTGGCCGTCGACCCACACGTCGGCCTCGTGGTCGACGGCGCCGAGGTGCAGCAGCAGCCGGTCGGCCCCCGGGCCCGCGCCCAGGTCGGCCGGGACCTCGAACGACCGCCGGTACCACAGCGCCGCGTGGTCGCCGTGGTCGCCGATCCCCGAGGCGGTGGACTCCGGCGGGAACGGGACGACGACCTCGCGGTCGAACCGCGCGGCTGCACCGACGGCGTGCCAGCGCTCGCGGAGGCCCGCGTCGGCGTCGTCGAACGCGAAGGCCCACGGGCCGTCGAGCGACCACCACCGGTCCGGGCGGACCAGCTGGGGGCGGGGGTGCAGGCCGCGGTCGGCTGCGGACGTCGTCGTCATGGCGGTCCTTCGTTCGGCGGGAGGGCTGGCCGGGTCGCGCACCGCCATGTTGCCACGTGGCAAAGCCCGCCGTCACGCCGCGCCGCGAGCGTGTCGGGGCAGCGTGCCGGGGCGGCGGGCGGGGGCGCGTGTGGCCGTCAGGAGACGGCGGTGGACTCCCGGCCGACGACCGCGTGCGGCACCGTCACGTCCTGCGCCGGCCCGGCCGCGTCGGCGAGCTGCACCCGCGTGACCAGCCGGCCGACGGCCGCCCGGGCGATCGCGTCCCGGTCGGGTCGCACCGAGGACAGCGACGGCGTGGCGAACCGGGCCTCCTCGACGTCGTCGAACCCCATGAGCGCGACGTCCTCGGGCACCCGGACGCCGCGGGTGAGGCACGCGCGCAGCGCGCCGGCCGCGAGGACGTCGGTGAAGCAGAACACCGCGTCGGGGCGGGGGTCGGCGTCCAGCAGCGCCGACATGGCGTCGAACCCCCAGGACCGCTCGTAGGCGTCGACGTACCGCATGAGCCGCGGGTCGGCGGCCAGCCCGGCGTCCTCGAGCGCGAGCCGGTAGCCCGCCTCCCGCTGCCGGCCGGTGCGCGCGGCCGGCCCCGGCTCGAGCCCGATCGCGGCGATCCGCCGCCGGCCCGACGCCACCAGGTGCGCCGTCGCGTCGCGGGCCGCGGCGACGTTGTCGATGTGCACGTGGTCGAACGACGTCGGCGCCGTCCGCTCGCCGAGCAGCACCACCGGCCGGTCCGGGTCCGCCGCGGCCAGGTCGTCCGGGGTCAGCGCCAGCGGGCTCAGCACCAGGCCGTCGAACAGCGCCCCCCGCGGGCCCCGGAGCAGCAGCTCGCGCTCGCGGTCGGGGTCGCCGTCCGTCTGGTCCACGACGACGGTGAACCCGGCGCCCGTCGCCTCGCGCACCACCGCCCGGGCGAGCTCGGCGAAGTACGGCTGGTCCAGGGCCGGCACGACCAGCCCCAGCAGTCCGGTGCGGCCGGTGCGCAGCGAGCGGGCGGCGGCGTTCGCGCGGTAGCCGAGCCGGTCGATCACGGACTGCACGTGCGCCCGGGTGCGCGGCGCGACGTGCGGGTACCCGGTGACGACGTTCGACACGGTGCGCGGGGACACGCCCGCCGCCCGGGCCACCTCCTGCAGCGTCACCGCCGCCCTGCGCGCCATGCGGGGCACCCTAGCCGGTGCCCTGCAGGCGCCGGCCCTGCTCTCCGCTCCCCGGTGCCCATGCGACACGGCGAGCGCCTACCCACGGGGTAGGCGCTCGCCGTGTCCGGTAGGCGCTCGGCGTCGCCGGAGGCGTCGGTAGGGTGCGGCTGTGCCGCCGAGCCCCACGCCGTCCGTCGCCGTCCCGTCGACGGCGGGGCCGGCCGTCGGGACCCCTCGTGCCGCGGCCGCCGCCGCGCTGCTCGCGCTCGGTGCCGTCGGGGTGGCCCAGGTCGCGACCGCGGCGGTGCTGCCGGCGCTGAGCCGGCAGCTCGGGCTGGCCGACTGGCAGGCCGGGGCGGTGACGTCGCTGTCCGCCGCGGTGGTGGTCCTGTCGAGCCCGTGGTGGGGGAGGCGCGCGGACCGGCGCGGCCCGCGGCCGGTGCTGCTGGCCGCCGTGCTGGCCGGGGCGCTCGGTGCGGGGGTCGTCGCCGCGGTGCTCGCGGCCGGCCCGTCGCACGCGGGCTGGGCCTGGCTGCTGCTGCTGCTCGCCCGGGGTCTGGGGATCGGGGCCGCCGTCGCCGCCGCCGGCCCGGCCGCCCAGGTGGTGCTCGTGGCCCGGTCCCGGACCGAGGCGGAGCGGGTCGGCTGGATCGCCCGGGCGGGCGCCGTCCGAGGGCTCGCGACCGCCGTCGGTGCCGGGCTCGCGGCCGCGCTCGCCGGGCTGGGCACCGCCGTGCCGGTGCTCGCGACGGTCGTCCTGCTCGTCGGGGCGGTCGTCGTCGTGCTCGCGTGCGGCCGACGGCTCGGCGGGCTCACCCCGGGCTCGGCCGGCCCCGACGGCCCCGCGCCCGCCCGGAGGGCCGACCTGCTCGGCGGGCTCGCGGTGCCGGGGGTGCGGGCGGCCGTCGTGGCCTCGGTGGCGGTGTTCCTCGCGCTGGCGCTGGTCCAGGGGAGCGTGGGCTTCCTGGTGCAGGACCGGTACGACCTCGGCCCGGCGCCGGCGACCGCGCTGACCGGCGGGCTCCTGCTCGTCGCGGGCCTCGGGTCGATGCTGACCCAGGGCCTGCTGGTGCCCCGGCTCCGCTGGGCGCCCTGGCGGCTCGTGCGGGTGGGGTCGGCCGTCGCCCTCGCCGCGCTCGCGGTCTACCTCGCGCCGGTCCCGGTGCCCGTGCTGGTCGCGGTCGCGGCGGTGTTCGGCGCCGCGGTGGGCGGCGCCGCGGCGGGGTGCACGTCGGCCGCGTCGGTCGCCGTCGGCCCCGGCAGCCAGGGCGACGTCGCCGGCCTCGTGAACGCGGGCAACGCCGCGACGTTCGTGCTCGGGCCGCTGGTCGCGACGTCGGCGTACGGCGTCCTGCCGGTGCTGCCCGCGGTGCTGGCGGTGGTGGTGGGCGCCGTGGCGCTGGTCGCCGCGGCCCGGAGCGGTCGGTGACCCGGGGGACCCCGGCCCCGCGCGGCGTGCCGCGGGTGCCGACCTGGGCGGTGCCGCGGCCGCGCCCGTCCGCCCTGCTCGACCCCGAGGCGTCGCTCCTGGTCGTGCACGGCCCCGCGGGTGCGGGCAAGACCCTGCTGCTGGCGTCGTGGGCGCGGGCGGGGGTGCCGGCGGACCGCGCGGTGCTCTGGCTGGACGCCGAGGCCGCGGGCCCGGACCCGTGGTCCGCGTTGCTGGACGAGGTGGTGGGCGCCGGCCTGCTGGACGACGGGCCCGCCGACGCCGCGCGGGCCGCCGTCCGACGCGGGGGACGGGCGGTCGCGGCCGAGGTGGCCCGGGCCCTGCGGACGATGTCGGCGCCGGCGCTGCTCGTGCTCGACGGGTACGAGGCGATCTCCGCCCCGCGCGTCGACGACGACCTGGTCGAGGTGCTCGCGGGGACGGACCTCCTGCACGTCGCGATCAGCACCCGGTCGGCGCAGCCCCGGCTGCTCGCGGCCGCCGCGCTCCGGCTCGACGTCGCGGTGCTCGGCCCGGACGACCTGCGCCTCGACGACGCCGAGGTGGCGGACGTGCTGGCGCGCGCCGCCCAGGACCCGGGCGCGGCGCACCGGGTGCGCGAGGCCGCCGGCGGGCTCGGGATGCTGGTGCGCACGGTCGCGCTGGCCGCGGCCGCCGGGACCGTCGACCTGCGCACGGCGTCGCACCGCGACCTCGTCGACGTGGCCGCGCGCGGGGTGCTGGCCGCGCTGGACCGCGCCCCCGCCGACGAGGCGTACCTGGCGGCGGCGCGCCGGTTCTCGGTCGCGGCGACCCTGCCCCCCGCCCTCGCCGACGCCCTCGCCGGGGAGGGCGCGGCGGCGCTCCTCGGGCGGCTCGAGCGCGACGGGCTCGGCGCGTGGGAGGAGCCGGCCGCGGTGCCGGGCGGCGCGCCCGGTGCGGCCGGGCCGGAGCTCCGGCTGACCCCGGTCGTCCGGGCCGCGCTGCGCGCCGACCTGGAGCGCGCCGAGCCCGGGGCCGTCGACGGGCTGCTCCGCGCCGTGGTCGCGTGGGGTCTGGACGCGGGCCGGTACTACCCCGCGGTGCACGCGGCGGCGGAGACCGGCGACGTCGACCTCGTGACGACGGTGGTCATGCGGGTCTGGGGCGCCGGCCAGCGGGCGAGCGCGGAGGACACGATCCGGGTGCTCGAGCGGCTGCCCCGGACGGCAGTCGCCGGGCGCCCGCCGCTCGCGCTGCTGCTCGCCCTGCTGCACAACACGCGCGCCGAGCACCGGGCCCGCGCGCTCGAGTGGTTCGCCGTCGCCGCGGGCGGGGCGGTGCTGCACCTGCCGCGGGCGACGACGGCCGAGCGGGCGGTGCTGCGCGCCGCGGAGAGCGTGGCGATGCGGCTGCTCGGCCGGGGCGGGCGCGCGCGGACGGCGGCGCTGGCGGCCGCCGAGCACCTCGCCGCGACGCCGCCCGGGACCGACGCGACGGTCGACGGGCTCCGGGGGCTGCTGCACCGCCAGCTCGGCACGTCCCTGCTCACCGCGGGCGACGTCGAGCGCGGCCTCGAGGTGGCTGCGGGCGGGCTGGCGCACGAGCGCACCGGCTCGCTCGGCGCGTTCACGGCGCAGGCGCTCGGGGCCGGGTTCCTCGCCGTGCAGGGGGACGTGGCGGGTGCCCGGGTGGCGACCGCGGCCGCAGCAGCGGCCGAGCCGCCCCGTCGCCCCGAGACGGCCTACCGGCGCTCGCCGCTCGACCTCGCCCGCGTGCACCTGGCCCTGGAGGACGGTGACCCGGCCGCGGCCGTGGCGCTGCTGGACGACCTGGCGGACGAGCTGCGGACGAACGAGTTCTGGCCGGCGTTCGCGGAGGCGCGCGCCACCGCCGACCTGCTCCTCGGGCACGCCGTCGCCGGCGAGGAGGTGCTCGCCTCGGCGCTGCACCGCGGTCGCCGCGCGCCCACGACGGCGTACTGGCGCGCCCGGCTCGCCGCGTCCCGGGCGGTGCTCGCCCTCGCCGCGGGCCAGCCCGAGCGCGGGCTGGCGCTGCTGGAGCCGGTCCGCGGCCCGCACGCCGCGGCCCGGGTGGCGCGCGGGCGGCTGCTGCTGTCCGTCGGGCGGCGTGACGAGGCGCGCGCCCTGCTGGCCGCGCCCGACCTGCCGGACGAGGGGCCCCGGCTGCGCGCCGCCCGGCGGTTCGTGCTGGCGGCCGCGACGGCGCCGGACCCCGGAGCGACGGGCGGCGCGGAGGCCGACGCGCACCGGGCGGTGGCGGCCCGCGCGCTGCGCGAGGCGTGCGCGGTGGTCGCGGCCGGCGGGTCGCGGACGGGCTGGCTGCTGGTCGGCCCGGCCGAGCGCGCGGCGCTCGCGGGTCTCGACGCGCCCGACGCCGCCACCGCGGGCGTGCTCGCCGACCTCGCCGCCCTACCCGCGCCGGTGCCGGACGCCGCACCGGGCGCGGGGCTCTCCGAGCGCGAGCTCGTCGTGCTCCGCGAGCTGGCCGGCGACGCCGGCCTGGCCGAGGTGGCCGCCCGGCTGCACGTCTCGCACAACACCGTGAAGTCCCAGGCGCGGACCGCCTACCGCAAGCTCGGGGTCCGCAGCCGAGCGGACGCCGTCGCCCGGCTCCGGGAGCTCGGCCTGCTCTGACCCGGTTCACCCCGGCTCTCACCTCCCCGCCCCCGGCCGGTCGCCCGATGCCCGATCCGCCGGACCAGGGCGCGCGACCCGCGCCCGCTCCGCCGGCGCAGTCGAGTGATGGGCACGGGGATGAGCTGGGGAACAGGCGCGCGGGGCGCGTCACGGGGGATGCTGGAGCGGCTGACGGCGGTCGCGACGGTGCTGGCGCTGCTGCTGGTCAGCGCGGTGCTGGCGGTGGCGGCGCCGCAGCCGGCGAGCGCGGCCGAGGGCGACCGCGGCACGCTGGCGGTGCGCAAGACGGCGTCGGCGACGACGGCGCGGCCGGGCGACCGGGTCACGTGGACCGTCGAGGTGACCTGCGAGTCGATCGTCGCGATGTGCGCCGACGTCGCGCTCGAGGACGCCGTGCCCGAGCCGTTCGTGCTGGACGCGGACGGCGTGACGGTGCAGGCCGAGCAGACCGGCCAGGCCGTCGTGTCCCTGGCCGGCGCGACCGCCCGGGTGGCGTTCCGCGAGACGGACCCGAGCCACCCCGGCGTCGTGGGCCTCGCGGCCGGCCAGAGCGTGAGCGTCCTGCTCCGCACCACGCTGCCGGCGGGGACCCCGCTGTCCTGGGACGGCCGGTCGGTCACCAACACCGCGGCCGTGACCGCGAGCAACGCCGACCCGGTGAGCGCCCCGGCGACCGTCGGCGTCGTCGTGCCGGTCACCCCGAGCGTCGCGGTGACCAAGCGCGTCGCACCCGCCGACCAGGTCGCCGGCGACCCCGGCGACGTGACCGTGACGCTGGGCGCGCAGAACACCTCGCCGGTCGCCGCCACGGCGCTCACGGTGACGGACCCGGCCGCCGGCACGCCCGCGGCGTTCGGCCCCGGCACGCCGCTGGTCCTGCGCGGCCTGGGCGCCTGGACCGCGCCCGAGGGCGCCACGTCCGTCTCGGTCGACCTCACCACCCCGGGTGGCACCGTCACGGTCGGCCCGTTCGCCCCCGGCACGGCGCTGGACGCGGACGGGGTCGACCTCGCGACGGTCTCCGGCGTGGCCCTGCGGTTCGCGGGGGACGGCGCGGCCGACGGCACGATCGTCGCCGGCGGGGCCGCGGGCTCGGTCGCGCTCGTGCTCGGCCAGTCCGGCACCGCCGCGCGGGACGCCACGACCCAGGTCCCGAACACCGCCGCCGCCGCGCTCGCGACGCCCCGGGGCGACGCGACCGGCACCGCCTCGGCGACGTTCCAGATCAACCCGGTGACCGTCGAGGTCGCCGCGGGCAAGACCTTCGACGGCGCCGCGCGCGCCGAGGTCGTCGCCGGGCAGCCGTCGGTCGTCCGGCTGACCGCGCGCAACGCCTCGAACACCGAGCTGTCCGTGCTGCGCCTCACGGAGCCCGCCGCCGCCGGCGCGGGCCCGCTCGGGGACCCGGCGGCCGGCCTGCTCGGGTTCGACGGCTTCGGCACCGACGGCTCGGGCACCGTCGACGCGGCCGCGTGGCCGGCCGGCGCCACCGGCGCGGCCGTCACGTTCCTCGGCACCGGGGTGGGCGGCCCGGTCGACGTCGCCCCGCCGTCCGGGGGGACGAGCACCTGGCCCGCGCCGCCGGCCGGCGCCGTCGTGACCGGCTTCGTCGTGGAGTACCGCGGCACGCTCACGCCCGGCGCCGCGGCCACCGTGCCGTTCCGGGTCGCCACCGACCCCGCGTGGTCGACCGTCCGCGCGTTCACCAACGAGGTGGCGGTCGACGGCGAGGCGGCGGACGGCTCGCCGGCCGCGGAGCGCACCGCGTCGGCGCGGCTCACCGTGGTCCCGCGCCAGGTCGTGACCACCGCGAGCAAGACGCTCACCCAGCAGGCGCAGGGCGCCCCGCTGCCGGGGGCGCCCGGGCAGGAGCTCGTCGCGACGCTGACCGGCCGGGTCTCCGCCGACACCACCGTCCCGGTCGGGTCGCTGGTGATCGAGGACGCCGCCGGCGGGGACGCCGGGTCGACGCTGTGGGACGCGGCGACGCTCGACCGGGTCGGCTCCGTCCAGGTGCCCGCCGGCTCGCGCGCCGAGGTCCTGGTCCGGACCGGCGGCGCCTGGGTGTCGCTGGCCGGGCCCACCACCGACGCCGCGGCACTGCTCGACCTCGACGTCCCGGCCGGCGCGGACGGCGTCCGCGTCGTCTACACCCCGACGGGCGCGTCGCTCCCGGTCGACGGGACGTTCACGCCGCGGGTCGCGCTGGTGCTCGCGCTCGACGAGGCGGTGACCCCGGGCGCCGCCCTGCGGAACTCCGTGGCGGTCGAGGGCTCCGGCACGGGCGTCGGGGCGGGCCTGACCGGGCCGTCCGACGCGGGCGACACGGTGACGTTCGGGCCGGGCGACGCCCCGGTCGACATCCGCCGGGTCGACGCGAGCAAGTCCTGGCGGGACGCCGCCGCGCTGATCGGGGTCGACAACGCCGAGCCGGGCGCGGACCGGCCGGCCAACCGGCTGACGATGCGGGTGCAGAACGTGTCCGGCATCCCGGTCGGCGCGCTGCGGCTCGTGGACCCCGACGCGGCGACCGACGACGGCAGCACGTTCGAGCACGTCGACCTCACCCGCCTCGCGGTGACGGCCCCGGCCGGCACCGGGACGCTCCGGGTGGTGCTGCGCGGCGCCGACGGCGGCGTGCTGCACGACCTCGGCTCCGCGGCCGCCGTCGCGGCGCTGTCGGCGGCGGACCTCGCCGACGTCGTGTCGGTCGAGGCCCGGGCCGACGGCACGCTGCCCGACGGCGCGGCGCTGGTCGTCGTCGCGGACACCGTGCTGCGGGCGCAGACGCGCTCGGGCACGCCGATCACCGGCACGGCCGACGCGGCCCCGTCGACGACGCTGACCAACACCCTGGTCGGCGACCTCGGCCCGGGCACGCCCGACGACGTCGCGCAGGCGGCCACCGTGCTGTACCCGGAGGCGCTGCAGCCGCTGGACGGCGCGCTCGCCAAGTCGGTCTCGCCCGGCACGGGGACCCGGTACGCCGCCGAGGACCGCACGGTGCGGCTGACGCTCAGCGCACGCCGGGTGAGCGACGAGGCGGTGAGCCGGCCGGCGACCTACGTCCTGGAGGACACCTCGGAGGCGTTCTGGGACGCGTTCGACCTGGTGGGCCTGGAGGCGCTCGCGGGCGTGACCGCCGCCGACGGCGCCGGGTACACCGCCGCCGTGCAGTACCGCGTCGACGGAGCGTGGACCGCGCCGGTCACCAGCGCGCTCCCGGCGGGCGTCAGCACCACGATGCCCCCGCTGCCCGACGGCGCCGCCGCGCTGCCGGACGGCGCGTCCGGGGCGGACGTCACCGGGGTCCGCGTGACCTTCCAGGCGCCGGCCGGGTCGTGGTTCGCGAACCGCCGGGTCGGCGGGTTCGAGGGCCCCACCGCGGTGTTCGCGCTGAGCCCGCGGTCGACCCTGCGGACCACCGGCGCCGAGGTGCCGGCCGGGACGCTGACCAACGAGGTCACCGGCACCGTGCAGGCGGAGCGCCAGCCGGCGCCCGTCGTGCTCGACCCGGCCGTGGCGACCTACACGGTGACCGACGGCGTCGTGGACGCGGCCGTCACCAAGACGCCCGCCACCACCACGACCGGCCCCGGTGCGCGGCTGCCGTTCCGGCTGACCGCGACCAACACCGGGACCGCGCCGATCGTGGACCCGGTGCTCACCGACGTGCTGCCCGCGGACGCCGCCGGGCCGCAGCTCGTGTACGACCCCGACGCGTACGGCGCCGCCGCGGTCGCGGTGACCCCCGCGGACGCGGCGATCGCGGCGGCCGACCCGTCCGTGGTGGTCGACGGTGACGCGCTCCGGGTGACCTTCCCGCCCGGCACCCGGCTGATGCCCGGCGAGCAGGTGGCGGTCACGGTGCCGCTCGCCGTCCGAGCCGGGACGCCGGCCGGGTCGGTGCTGACCAACCGGTTCGTGCTGTCGGCCGCCGACGGGCTCACCCGCGAGGCGACCGCGCGCGTCGACGTCGTGGCCCTGCCCAACTACCTGCGGGTCAAGGACGTGGCCGAGGACCTGGCGCCGGGCGCCTCGCCCACCGGGGTGGTCAACACCTCGGCGAGCGGCCAGGCGTGCGTGTCCGCCGACGGGTTCTACCGGACGCCCTGCCTCGTGCGCACCCAGCCGGGCGGCACCGAGACCTGGCGGCTGCGCGTGACCAACACCGGCAACCTGCCGACGGCGAGCGCGACCCTGGTGGACGTGCTGCCGTTCGCCGGCGACACCGGCACCTCGCGGTCCCAGAGCACCAGCGCGCGCGGCAGCGTGTGGGCCACCGAGTACCTCGGCGACCTGCGGCTCACCGGCCTGCCGGACGGCGCGACGTCGTCCGTGGCGTACCTGCTCGACGGCGCCACCTGCGTCTACACCGGCGACCCGCGCTCGGCCGACCCGTTCGGGGCCGGCTGCGCCGCGGACGTCTGGACGCCCGCCGACCAGGTCGACGACCTGTCCCGGGTGCGCGGCCTGCGCGTCGACCTGGACCTGTCGGCGGCGAACCTGCAGCCCGGTCAGACGGTGACGGCGACGTTCCGGACCCGGTCCGCGACGGCCTACGACACCGCCGCGGCGGACGTGGACGCCCCGGCCTGGAACACGATGGTGGTCACCACCGCCAGCGTGACCCCGGACGGGGTGGAGCACGAGACGCTGGAGCCCAACCGGGCCGGCGTCGCGGTGCACCGGACGTACGCGCTCGGCGACCGGGTGTGGCTGGACGACGACCGCGACGGCCGTCAGGGCCCGGGGGAGCACGGCGTCGCCGGCGTGACCGTCCGGCTGTACGCCGCCGGCTCGGACCAGCCGGTCGCGACGACCACCACCGACGCGGACGGCCGGTACCTGTTCGACCTGCTGCCGGCCGGGACCTACCGCGTGCGGTTCGTCCTGGACGGCGCGCTCGCCGGGCGGTACGGGTTCACCCCCGCCCGGCAGGGGGACGAGGCCGGGGACTCCGACGCGGACGCGACGGGCTGGACGCGGGAGGTGGTGCTCGGGGCCGGCGAGCCGCGCGTGCGGCCGGTGGTCCCCGGGGACCGGGTCGCGGCGGACTACCTGGACCCGACGGTCGACGCGGGGCTCGTGCGGGTGCTCGGGCCGTCGCTGCCCGGCGACCCGGGCGGCCCGTCGGACCCGGGCGTCCCGGCCGAGGCCGTGGCCGGCACCGGGGTCACGCCCGGCGGTGGCGCGCTCGCCGTGACGGGCACGAGCGCCGGCCTGCTCGCGGCAGCGGCGGCCGTGCTCCTCGGGCTCGGCGGCCTGGCGCTCAGCGCACGGCTGGCGCGCCGGCGGGACTGACCCCCGGCGACGTCGCGCTCCCCCGGCCCGGGACCGGGGGAGCGCGGCCCCGAGGTGCGGCGACGCCGGGAAGGCGCTTCACTCGGGCCGCATGAGACGCACCGCAGGACTGCTGCTGACGGCGGCGCTGCTCGCGGGGTGCTCGGGCGGGTTCCCCGCCGACCCCGACGGCACGCTGGAGCGGGTGACCGGGGACGCCCTCCGGGTCGGGGTCACGGCCAACCCGCCGTGGACCGAGGTCGAGGACGGGGTCCCGCCGTCCGGGCTCGAGGCCGAGATCGTCACCGAGTTCGCCGAGACCCTCGACGCCGAGGTCGACTGGACGACCGGCAGCGAGGAGACCCTCGTCGGCGACCTCGAGGCCGGCGAGCTCGACCTGGTGATCGGCGGCCTCACCGGGCGGTCGCCGTGGTCGGCGCAGGCGGCGCTGACCACGCCGTACACGACCGTCCCCGACGAGCACGGCGAGCCCGAGCCGCACGTGATGGCCGCGCCGCTCGGCGAGAACGCGTTCCTCGTCCGGCTGGAGACCTTCCTGCTGGAGCAGCACCGGGACGTGCTCCCGTGAGCGGCCGGGGGCCGGCGCGCGGGCCCGGGGACGGCGTCACGTTCGGCCACACCGAGCTCCCCGAGGAGCAGTCGGCCGCCCTGCGCCGGGCGATCCGCCTCGCCTGGGCCACCATCGCGTTCCTGCTGGTCGGGGTCACGCTCGTCTACCTGGTGATGGGTAGCTCGCAGGCGATGAAGGCCGCGTGGGCCGAGGACCTGCTGTCGTTCATCCCGCCGGTGTCGTTCCTGGTGGCCGTGCGGTTCGCGCGGCGCCGGCCGACCACCGCGCACCCCTACGGCTACCACCGGTCGGTCGGCGTCGGGCACCTCGTGGCGGCGGCGGCGCTGCTGACGATGGGGACGTTCCTGGTGCTCGACTCGGGCAGCGGGCTGCTCGCCGCCGAGCATCCGCCGGTGGGCGTCATGCATCTCGGCGACCACGTGTTCTGGGCCGGCTGGCCGATGATCGGCGCGATGGTGCTGACGGGCATCCCGCCGGTGCTGCTCGGCCGGGCGAAGATGCCGCTCGCCCGCACCCTGCACGACCGCGTCCTGTACGCCGACGCCGACATGAACAAGGCCGACTGGATGACGGCGCTGGGGTCGGTCGTGGGCATCCTCGGCATCGGCGCGGGCCTGTGGTGGGCCGACTCCGCGGCGGCGCTGTTCATCTCCGTCAGCATCCTGCGGGACGGGATCAGCAACCTGCGGGTCGCCGCCGGGGCGCTGATGGACGCGCGCGCCACCACCGTCGACGGCGACGAGCCGCACCCCCTCACCGGCGAGGTGGACGACCGGCTGCGGGCGCTGCCCTGGGTCGAGGACGCGCGGTCCCGGGTCCGGGACCAGGGGCACGTGTTCCACGTCGAGGCGTTCGTCGTGCCCCGCGACGGCCGCGCGCCGACGCTCCGCGAGCTGGCGGAGGCCCGCGAGGCCGCCACCGCCCTCGACTGGAAGGTGCAGGACCTCGTGGTGGTGCCGGTCGAGCAGCTGCCCGAGGAGATGCTGCCGGGCGTCGCCGCCGCCGAGGGCGAGGACGAGCGCCGCGCGGGCGCCGGCAGGCGCTGACGGGGGCCGCCGCCCGGCGCCGCGCCGCCCGGCCCGGCGCGCACCGCGAGTGAGCAGAAAACGCGCCGAGTGAGTACCCGGCGGATACTCACTCGGCGCGTTCCTTGCTCACTCGGCGCGTCAGGCGGGGGTGCGCTCCGTCGCCGGCGAGGCAGCCGCCGGGGCGGCGGGGGCGCTGCGCTGCGGACGGACGAAGAACGCCACCAGCACCGCGCCGACCAGCGCGATCGCCGCCGGGAGCAGCAGCGACTGGGCCATGGCGTCGGAGAACCCGCCGGTCAGGGCCTCGGGCAGCGAGCCCGCCGCCTCGGCCGCGCCGGTCGAGTCCGCCGCGCCCGCGCCCAGCTCGGCCACGAGGCGCGCCTGGATGAGCGCGGCGATCGCGGCGGAGCCGAGCACCGAGCCGATCTGCCGGGTCGTGTTGAACACGCCGGAGCCGGCGCCCGCCTGCGCGCGCGGCAGGTTCCGGGTCGCGGTCGACGAGATCGGCGACCACAGGCAGGCGTTGGCCACGCCGAGCACCGCGCTCGGCAGCAGCAGCCGCGCCCACTGGTCGGGGTCCGGGCTCAGCCAGAGGAAGAACCACACCAGCGCGCCGGCCTGGAGCAGCATGCCGACCAGGGCGATGTTCCGGGGGTTGGCGGTGTCGACCTTGCGCCCGATCACGGGCGACAGCACCAGGGTCATGACCGCCATCGGCGCCAGCATCAGCGCGGACCGGGTGGGGGAGAAGCCGAGCACGAGCTGGTAGTAGAAGACCAGCGGCAGCGACATGGAGGTCACGGTGAAGCCGAGGGCGCTGATCGCGCCGTTGGCGAGCGCGAAGTTCCGGTCCCGGAACAGGCCGAGCGGCAGCAGCGGCTCGACCGTGGAGCGCGCCTGGTGCCACACGAACACCGCGAGCACGACCACGCCCGCGCCGACGACGCCCCACACCGGCAGCCAGCCGCCGATCAGGCCCCAGTCGTAGGACTGGCCCTCCTGGATGCCGAACACCAGCAGGAACATGCCGAGCGCGCTGAGCACGACGCCCGGGATGTCGAACCGGTGCGCGTGGGTCTCGAGCCGCGGCACCAGGCGCCAGGCGAGCACGAACGCGACCACGCCGATCGGCACGTTGACGATGAAGATCCACTCCCAGCCGAGGCCGTCGACGAGCACGCCGCCGAGGATCGGGCCGACCAGGGTCGCGACGCCGGCGACGGCGCCCCACAGGCTCATGGCCTTGCCGCGCGAGTCTGGCGGGAACATGCGGGTGATGACCGCCATCGTCTGCGGGGTCATCAGCGCGGCGCCGAGGCCCTGGACGGCGCGCGCGGCGATCAGGACGCCGATCGACCCGGCCAGGCCGCAGGCGAGCGACGCGAGCGTGAAGACGACCAGGCCGGTGAGGTAGACGGGCTTCGGCCCGAACCGGTCGCCGAGGCGCCCGGTGACCAGCAGCGGCGCGGCGTAGGTGAGCAGGTAGGCGCTGGTCACCCAGATGACCGCGTCGATGTCGGTGCCGAGCCCGGCCATGATGGCGGGGTTGGCGACCGACACGATCGTGGTGTCGACCAGGATCATGAAGAAGCCCACGACCAGCGCCCAGAGGGCGGGCCAGGGACGGGCGGTCTCGGACATGCGGGTTCCTCGCAGGGGAGCTTGCTCGCGTGGAGCGGGGTGGAAGGGCGCGCGGCTGGTGGCCGCCGGGTCACCAGGCGATGTCGCCGGACTCGATGCCCTCGATGAAGGTGCCGATCCAGGTCGACTCGGTCTCGTAGACCGCGATCTGGTACGTCAGGTCGACCCAGTAGCGGGCCGGGAGGTCCTTGGCCCGGACGCGGTCGACGCCCGCGCGCAGGTCGTCGAGCTCGGCCGCGAGCCGGGCCCGCCGGTCGCGCAGCAGGTCCAGCACCGTGTCCCGGGGCAGGTTGTGCGCCTCCGCCAGCGCGAGCGGCAGGCGGGGGTACTCGTTGACCGGCGCGGCGATCATCGCGGCGAGCTGCTCGGTGAGCGCGTCGCGTCCGGCGGGGGTGATCTCGTAGGTGGTGCGCTCCGGGCGGTTGCCGGCGCGCTCGGTGCCGACCGCCCGCAGCAGGCCGTCGCGGTGCATCCGGTCCACCGAGTGGTAGAGCGAGCCGGGACGGACCTTGACGACGCGGTCGGTGGCGCGGTGCAGGAGCACCTGGTGCATCTCGTAGGGGTGCAGGGGTCGCTCGACCAGCAGCCCGAGGATCGCGACGGCGAGCGGGGTGAGGGTGCGGGCCACGTGATGCTCCTCCTTGATTACTCCACGTGGACTATAGGACGTCTGTCCCATGCAGGGAAGTCCGCGCGGCGTGACGCGGGCCACGCGGCACGGGTCAGGGAGCGGCGAGGTCCGCCGTCAGCTCCGCGACGGCGGTGTCGGCGAACGGGGTCTCCGGCAGGTTCGCGCGGTCGAGCTCGCGGGTCACGCTCAGCAGCACGGACCGGCCCTCGAGCAGCCCGATCGCGGACGCCGTCGCCGGGGCGCCGCGCATGTCGGGACCCACGCCGTCGTCGAGCACCTCGACGCCGACGGCCGCCAGCGCGGGCGCGAGGTCCGCCGCGGCGTCGGCCGGCAGCGCCGCGGTCCGCCAGCACCGGGCCGCCTCGCCCGCCCCGAAGCCGTCCGCGCAGTCGATCGGCTCGTAGCCCTCCGGCAGGACGACGGCGTCGAGGGCGGTCTCGATCCGCGCGCGCTGCTCGGGCCAGCGCTGCTCGTCGAGCCGGTGCCGCGCGACGTCGACCCAGTACGGCCCCGCGTACAGCGTCAGGGCGACCGCGCCCGCCGCGAGCGGGACGGCGACGAGGACGGCGGTGCGGGTGCGGCTCACCCCCTGGTCATCGGCGCCTGGGGGGTCCAGGCTGAGTCGTCGACCGCGGCTCAGGGGCGCGCCAGCAGCTCCGCGACCAGGGCGGGCAGCGCCTCCTCGATCGGCTCCCGGACCACCCGGTCCGCGATCCGGTCGTACGGCGTCGGCTCGGCGTTCACGATGATCACCTCGGCGCCGGAGTCGGCGGCCAGGGCGGCGAGGCTGGCCACCGGCTGCACGGTCAGCGTCGTCCCCACGGCCAGCAGCACGTCGCCGTCGGTGGCCGCCGCGATCGCGCGCTCCAGCGCCCGGTCGGGCAGTCGCTCCCCGAAGTAGACGACGTCCGGCTTGAGGATGCCGCCGCACACCGCGCACGGCGGGTCGGGCTCGGCGTCCAGGCGCGCGAGCACGGACGCGGTCGGCTGCCGGTCGCCGCAGACCAGGCAGGACGTGGTGCGCAGCGTGCCGTGCAGCTCGACGACGTCGTCGGGGTCGGAGCCGGCGGCCTGGTGCAGCCCGTCGAAGTTCTGGGTGAGGAGCGCCTGCAGCCGGCCGGCCGCCGCCAGGTCGACCAGGGCGCGGTGCCCGGCCGCGGGCCGTGCCGTCCACGCCGGGTGCGTGCGCCACATCTCCCAGCCGCGCCGCCGGACGTCCGGGTCGGCGACGAGCCGGTCGATCTCGAGCAGCTCGGCCTGCTCGGGGTGCCGGGTCCAGGTGCCGTCGGGCCCGCGGAAGTCCGGGATGCCCGCGCCGGTCGAGACGCCGGCGCCGGTGAGGACGGTGACCCGGAGGCCGGGGGCCGGCATGTGCACCGCTCAGCGCCCCTTGCGGCCGCGGGACGAGCCGGGTCGTCCGCCGGACCGGCCACGCCCGCCGCCCGACCCGGACGACGGCCGGCCGCCGCGCGCCGGGGTGCCGCCGCTCCTGCCGCCCGCGCCCTTCGCGGCGGCGGTCTTGCCGGCCCCGCCCCTGCCGGCGCCGCCCGTGCGGCCCGCCCGCGCGTCCTTGCCCGTCGGGGCGGCGTCCGCCGGCGCCGTCGCGCCGCGGCCACGGGAGCTGTTGACGGTCCGCCCCCGCACGATCCCGATGAGCTCCTCGACCAGCGGGTCGCCGTCCCGGTCGGCGAGCCAGGCCAGCGCGGCCTGCGACCCGGGCGCCCCGGTCAGCGGGCGGTACGTCAGGTCCTTGCGGTGGTGCAGCCGGGCCAGCGACTGCGGCACGAGGAGCAGGCCGACGCCCGACGCGACGAGCGCCACCGCCTCCTCCGTCGTGGCGGGCTGCGGCAGCAGCGACGGCTCCCCGGGCGCGTCCGGCCAGCGCAGGACGTCGTCGGCCGGGGTGAGCACGGTCTCCTCGGCCAGGTCGTCCGGACCCACCTCGTCGAGGGCGGTCAGCAGGTGGTCCTTCGGCAGCACCACGACCGTGGTCTCGACGTACAGCGGGATCGCCGACAGCACGTCCCGGTCGACCGGCAGCCGCAGCAGCGCCGCGTCGGCCTCGCCCCGGGCCAGGACCGACCCGGCGTCCGCGGCGGTGGCGTGCACCAGCTCGAGCGGCACGTCGGCGACGCGCTCGCGCCAGGTGCGGATCCACGAGGCGGGGACGACACCGGGGACGAGCAGCAGCCGGAACCGCGGCCCGTCGGTCGCGGTGCGGTCGGCGGGCTCGGCGGACGCGGTCTCGGGACGCTCGGACATCGCCGTCAGCGTAGCCGCGCCGCGCGTCCGTATCCTGGTG
>NZ_JAANNB010000080.1 GCF_011603975.1 Cellulomonas sp. IC4_254
GTCGGCGTCGGCGGGCGCGGTCACCGCCTCCGCGAGCGCGGCGTCCAGCATCACCGCGAGCAGGTCGTCCTTGCTCGACACGTACCGGTAGAGCGCCATCGTCGTGACGCCGAGCCGCTCCGCCACCCGGGCCATCGACACGGCGTCGAGCCCGTCCGCGTCCGCGAGCGCGATCGCCGCGGCCGCGATCCCGGTCAGCGTCAGGCCGGGCCGGGGTCCGCGACGTCCGACCGGCGCGGGCCGCCAGAGCAGCGCGAGCCCCGGCGGGAGGCCGGCGCCCGCCTCCTCCTCGCCCGGCTCGCGGGCGGCCTCCGCCCGCAGCCGCGCCCGCTCGACCTGCCGCGCCGCGCGCTGCGCCGCGAGGTCGGCGTCCAGGGCCGCCCGCTGGGCCTCGCGCTCGGCGCGGTCGGCCTCGCGCTCGACCTCGCGGACGGCGCGCTCCTGCTCGGCGCGCAGCCGGTCGGCCTCCTTCTCGGCGGCGCGGGCGGCCTTCTCGCGGTCGCGCTGCGCCTTCTCGGCGTCCCGGCGGGCGCGCTCCCGGTCCTTCTCCGCGCGGGCGGCCTCCTTCTGCGCGGCCCGGGCGGCCTTCTCGCGGTCCCGGCGCAGCGCCTCGGCGTGCTTGCGCGCGGCGGCGTCGTCGGCGGCGGCCGCGGCGGCGCCGGCTGCTGCGTCGGGGGTGGCGCCGGACGGGGTGCCGTCGTCGGGCTGCATCGGACTCCTTGACCGTCGGCGAGGCAACTGTGTACAACATACACACCGCACCAACCGTGTACGACGTAGACAGAAAAGAGTCGGTGATGGACGACCCCATGATCGAGGCCCGCGCGCTGCGCAAGGCGTTCGGGTCCACCTCCGTGCTGGCCGGCGTGGACCTCGCGGTCCCGCGCGGCGGGGTGCTCGGGCTGCTCGGCCCGAACGGCGCGGGCAAGACCACCACGGTCGAGGTCCTAAGCACGCTGCTGCGTCCGGACGGCGGCACCGCGACCGTCGCCGGCCACGACGTCGTCCGCGAGCCCGACCGCGTCCGCGAGGCCATCAGCCTCACCGGCCAGTACGCGGCGGTCGACGAGCTGCTGACCGGCCGGGAGAACCTGCGGCTGATGGCCCGCCTCGCGCACCTCCCCCGCGCCGCCGGCCGTGCCCGCGGGGACGAGCTGCTCGAGCTGTTCGACCTCGTCGCCGCCGCCGACCGCCTGGTCCGCACGTACTCCGGCGGGATGCGTCGCCGGCTCGACCTCGCCCTCGGCCTGCTGACCCGCCCAGCCGTGCTGTTCCTCGACGAGCCCACGACCGGGCTCGACCCGCGCAGCCGGTCCGACCTCTGGGCCGTCATCCGCGACGTCGTCGCCGGCGGCGCCACCGTCCTGCTCACCACGCAGTACCTCGACGAGGCCGACGCGCTGGCCGACCGGGTCGCCGTGCTCGACCACGGGCGGGTCATCGCGCAGGGCACCGCCGCCGAGCTCAAGAGCGGGGTCGGCGCCGCGCACGTCGAGCTGCGGCTGGCCGACGGGCGCACCGAACGGGTCGCGACCGACGCCTCCGTGCCGGACGTGCGCCGCATCCTCGCCGACGTCGAGCTCCGCCGGCTGCCCGTCGACTCGTGGCGGGTGGCCGTCCCCACGCTCGACGACGTGTTCCTCACGCTCACCGGCCGCCCGGCGGAGGCCGCACCGGCCGACGCCGCGACCCTGCTCACCCGGGAGGCGTCATGACCACCACCGCCCTCGCGCCCGCGCGCGCCACCACCCGCCCGCCCACCGGCGGCTGGGCCCTGCGGGACACCGCCGCGATGATCGGCCGCAGCCTACGCCGGTCGCTGCGCACCCCGGACACGCTCATCATGGGCATCGCGCTGCCGGTGATCCTCATGCTGCTGTTCGTCTACGTGTTCGGCGGCGCCATCCAGACCGGCCAGGCCGCGTACGTCGACTACGTCGTCCCGGGGATCATCCTGCTCTGCGCCGGGTACGGCGCCGCCACCACCGCCGTCTCCGTCGCCTCCGACATGACCGGCGGCCTGATGAACCGGTTCCGCACGCTGCCCGTGCGGCCGGTCGCCGCGCTCACCGGGCACGTCGTCGAGTCCGTGGTCCGCAACGCGGTGTCGACGGCGCTGGTGGTAGGCGTCGCCTACCTCGCCGGGTTCCGGCCGACCGCCGGGCTCGGCGAGTGGCTGGCCGTCGCCGGGCTCGTGCTGCTGTACGTGCTCGCCCTGACCTGGACCGCCGTGTGCATCGGGATGGTCTCGTCCGGCCCGGAGGCCGCCAACGGCTTCACCTTCGCGATCATGTTCCTGCCCTACGTGTCGAGCGCCTTCGTGCCGCCCGAGTCGATGCCGCGCGTCCTCCAGGTCGTCGCGACGTACCAGCCGGTCACGCCCGTCACCGACACCGTGCGGGCCTGGCTCACCGGCGCGCCCGGCGGGCAGCCGCTCGTCGCGCTGGCGTGGTGCGCGGGCCTGCTCGTCGTCGCGCGCCTCACCGCGGCCTGGCTGTTCCGGCGCCGGGCGGCGCGCTGAGCCGTCGAACCCGGGCACGTACGCGTGGGGTCACCGGCGCACGTCGCCGGTGACCCCACCACGCGTCACAGCGGGACGCCCAGCCGGGTCGCGAGCCGCACGGTGTCCGCGCGGTGCCGTGCCGAGGCGTCCTCGTACTCGAGGCACCAGAGCAGCTGCTGCACCGCTGCCCGGTCGTCGGCGTCGGCGGGCGACCCGGGCATCCCGTGCCAGAGAGCGGCGCGCGCGCCGTCCGCGTCGACCGGGCCGGCCCACGCGCTGTCCCAGTCCAGCACCGCCGCCAGCTCCCACCCCGGGCCCGCCGGCCGCACCAGCACGCTCGCGTGGTGCAGGTCCCCGTGCACGAGCACCGCTCCGCCCGCACCGTCGAAGCGCGCGTCGAGGAGGTCGAGCACCCGCTCGGCCGCGTCCAGCCGCCACCCCGCCGGGACCCGCCCGCGGGTCCGCTCGCGCAGGGCCGCCCGCTCGGACGGGTGCGGGAACGCACCGAGCTCGCCGAACCCCGGCTGCGCGACCGTGCGCAGCCGCGCGAGCACGTCGCCGAGCTGGGCGAGGACCGCCAGCCGGACCGCGTCGTCCGCGTGCGGGTGGGCCTCCGACCACCGCAGCCCGGCGACCCGCTCGGTCACGTGCACCTGGGTCCCGGCGACGACGCGCGCGACCACCGTGCGCGGCACCGGCACGCCCGCCGCCCCGGCCGCCGCCTGCGCGCGGGCCGCCCGGAGCAGGTGCGGGCGGTCGCCGGCCGGCGCGGTCTTCACGACCAGCCGCTCACCACCGGCTCCGATCACGGCGCGGACGGTCGCCCCACCGTCCCCCGGGAGCGCGCCGTCGGTGCGGGCCCCCGGACCGAGCACGGCCGCGAGCACGCCCTCGACGTCTGCCTCGCTCGTCACGTCCCCATCGTCGCAGCCCGGGCGACCCCCCGGTCGTCCCCAGGCCCAGCCCGCAGGGGGTGACCGCGGGCGTCCGCGGTGGTGGGATGGGCGCATGACCGTCCCTCCCCCGGCGGGCGCCGCACCCGCCACCGGCCCCGGCACCGGCTCCGGCACCGCTCCCGACGTCGCGCCCGGCGGCGCCGTCCCGCCCGGGCGCGTGCTGGCCGTCGAGTCCGCCGGCGTCGACGTCATCGCCGACCGCGACCGCAAGGGCACCCCGCGCCAGCTGTTCTGGCCCTGGTTCGCCGCCAACGTGTCCGTGCTCGGCCTGTCCTACGGCGCGTGGGTCCTCGACTTCGGGGTGTCCTTCCGGCAGGCCGTGGTCGCGAGCGTCGTCGGCATCGTGTTCTCGTTCCTGCTGTGCGGGATCGTCGCGCTCGCCGGCAAGCGGGGCTCAGCGCCCACGATGGTGCTGTCCCGCGCGGCGCTCGGCGTGCAGGGGAACCGGGTGGCCGCCGTGCTGTCCTGGCTGCTCACCGTCGGCTGGGAGACGATCCTCACCGCCCTCGCCACGCTCGCCACCGCCACCGTCGTCGAGGCGCTCGGCTGGGGCGGCGGCACCGGGGTGCAGGTCGTCGCGCTCGTCGTCGTCGCGGGGCTGATCATCGCGGGCGGCGTGTTCGGCTTCGACCTCATCATGCGGATGCAGACCGTCATCACCGTCGTCACCGCCGTGCTCACCGTCGGCTACGTCCTGCTGGTCCTCGACCACATCGACACCGCCGCCGTCACCGCGCTGCCGTCCGGCACCGCCCAGGCGTTCATCGGCGCCCTCGTGTTCATGATGACCGGGTTCGGCCTCGGCTGGGTCAACATGGCCGCCGACTACTCCCGGTACCTCCCCCGGCACACCTCCGGCCGCGGCGTCGTCGGCTGGACCACGTTCGGGGCCTCGCTCGCTCCCGTCGTGCTGCTGCTGTTCGGCCTGCTGCTGGCCGGGTCCGACGCCGAGCTGCGCGCCGCCATCAGCGCCGACCCGATCGGCGCGCTCACCACCATCCTGCCGACCTGGTACCTGGTGCCGTTCGCGGTCGTGGCGGTGCTCGGGCTCGTCGGCGGGGCGGTCCTCGACATCTACTCCTCCGGGCTCGCCCTCGTCTCCACCGGCCTGCCCGTCACCCGGCCCGTCGCCGCCGGGATCGACGGCGTGATCATGGTGCTCGGCACCATCTACATCGTGTTCGGCTCCGACACCTTCTTCGGCGTCTTCCAGGGCTTCCTCATCACGCTCGGCGTCCCGATCGCCGCGTGGGCGGGCATCATGATCGCCGACGTCCTGCTCCGCCGCCGCGACTACGACGACCACGACCTGTTCGACCCGCGCGGCCGCTACGGCCGGGCCGCCGGGGTGCCCCTCACGCTGCTCGCGCTCGGGACCGTCCTCGGCTGGGGCCTGGTCACCAACGCGTCCGCCGGCTGGCTGTCCTGGCAGGGGTATCTGCTCGGGCCGCTCGGGCTCGGCGGGACCTCCGGCGCCTGGGCGTACGCGAACCTCGGGGTTCTGGTCGCACTGGCCGTCGGGTTCCTCGGCACGCTGCTGCTGCGGCGGGCGGCCGTGCGGCGCCAGGAGGCGCTGGCGCCGTCGACGGGCTCGGCCGACGCGGGCGCTGACGCGCGGGTGGCGCGGTGACCGCGGGCGGTGGCGCGGACGGCGCGGCCCCGGCGGACGAGCACGGCGCGACCGGCGCCACACCCGGGCGGGCCGTGCTGGTCGTGATCGACATGCAGCCCGTCTTCGCCGACGAGGGCAGCCCGTGGGCGGCGCCGCGGTTCGCCGAGGCGCTGCCCGTCGTCCGCTCCCTCGCCGAACGCGCCGGCGCCGACCGCACGGTCTTCACGCGGTTCGTCGCGCCCGAGCACCCCGAGGGCGCGTGGGTGGCCTACTACGCCGACTGGCCGTTCGCCCTGCAGCCCGAGGACGCTCCGGCGTACGCCGTCGTCCCGGAGCTCGCCGACCTCGCGGCGGACGCCGCCGTCGTCACCGCCACCACGTTCGGCAAGTGGGGCCCGGACCTCGCCGCGCACGTCGGCCCCGGCGACACCATGCTCCTCACCGGCGTCTCCACCGACTGCTGCGTGCTCTCGACGGCCCTCCCGGCGGCGGACGCCGGCGTGGCCGTGCGGGTCGTCGCCGAGGCCTGTGCCGGCGCCGACGACACCAGCCACGCACGCGCCCTCGACGCGATCCGCCTCTACGCCCCGCTGGCCGACGTCATCGACGCCACCACCGCGGGCGCGATCCTGGCGACGACGACGGCCCCACCGGCCTGACCCGCGCGCAGCCGGCGCGGCTCCGCCGGTCCCGCCCCCGCCGAGGTCGGCGGTTCCGCCCGAGGTCGTCGGTTCCGCTCGGGGCCCGTGGCCGCAACCGACGACCTCGGCCCCGCGCCGCGCGAGGTCGTCACGTCCGCGCGAGGTCGTCAGCAGCGAATACCGACCTCAGCGCGATCCGCCGACCTCACGCACGACGCGCCGCGCCCCGTCGTCGGTGCGCGGACGTCGGCGCCGAGGTCGGCGGTTCTGCCCCAGGTCGGCGGTTCCGCACCGGGTCCCGCGGCCGGAACCGACGACCTCGGCGCGGCGGTGCGCGCACGCGACCCCGCCGCACGCGCCTCCGCGACGGCGCGGCGGTGCGCGCAGCGCGACGCCCGGGCGGTGCCGGTCCCCCGCGAGGGACCTGCGCCACCCGGGCGTCGCGGGAGTACGGCGGATCAGGCCTGGCGCTCGGCGGACTCCACCACGTTGGCGAGCAGCATCGCGCGCGTCATCGGCCCCACGCCCCCGGGGTTCGGGGACACCCACGCGGCGACCTCGGCCACCCCGGCGTCCACGTCGCCGGCGATCCGCGACTTCCCCGTCTCCGGGTCGGACACGCGCGAGACGCCCACGTCGACCACGACGGCGCCCGGCTTCACCAGGTCGGCCGTGAGGATGCCCGGGACACCGGCGGCGGCGACGATCACGTCGGCGTTCCGGGTGTGCTCGCCGAGGTCCTTCGTGCCGGTGTGGGTGAGCGTGACCGTGGCGTTCACGGCGCGGCGGGTCAGCAGCAGGCCGATCGACCGGCCGACCGTCGTGCCGCGGCCGATGACCGTGACGTCCGCGCCGGCGAGGTCGACGCCGTGCCGGGTGAGCAGCTCGATGATGCCGCGCGGCGTGCAGGGCAGCGGGGAGTCGACCTCCTCGTTCACCCGCAGCACCAGGCGGCCGAGGTTGGTCGGGTGCAGGCCGTCGGCGTCCTTGTCGGGGTCGACGAGCTCGAGCACCCGGTTGGTGTCGATGCCGCGCGGCAGCGGCAGCTGCACGATGAACCCGGTGCACGCGGGGTCCTCGTTCAGCCGCTGCACGGCGGCCTCGATGTCCTCCTGCGAGGCGTCGGCGGGCAGGTCCTCGCGGATGGACGCGATGCCGACCTCCGCGCAGTCCCGGTGCTTGCCGGCGACGTAGGACACCGAGCCCGGGTCCTCCCCCACCAGCAGCGTGCCGAGCCCCGGCGTGATGCCGCGCTCCGCGAGCACCGCCACCCGCGCCTTGAGCTCGTCCTTGATCGCGGCGGCCGTGGCCTTGCCGTCGAGCGTCTTCGCCGTCATGTCGCGGCCCCGATCAGTACTGCTGCAGGCCGGGGTACAGCGGGAACGCGTCGGCCAGCTTGGCCACCCGCGCCCGCAGGCCCTCGACGTCGGCGGACGCACCGGCGGTCAGCGCGGTCGCGATGATGTCCGCGACCTCGGTGAACTCGGCGTCGCCGAAGCCGCGGGTCGCGAGCGCCGGGGTGCCGATCCGCAGGCCGGAGGTGACGCGCGGGGGGCGCGGGTCGAACGGCACCGCGTTGCGGTTCACCGTGATGCCGACGTCGTGCAGCAGGTCCTCGGCCTGCTGGCCGTCGAGCTGCGAGTTCCGCAGGTCGACGAGCACCAGGTGCACGTCGGTGCCGCCGGTCAGCACGGAGACGCCCGCGGCGGCGACCTCGGGCGAGACCAGGCGGTCGGCGATGATCCGGGCGCCGTCGATCGTGCGCTGCTGGCGGGCCTTGAAGTCCTCGCCGCCGGCGATCTTGAACGACACGGCCTTGGCGGCGATGACGTGCATGAGCGGACCGCCCTGCTGGCCCGGGAACACGGCGGAGTCGATCTTCTTGGCGTACTCCTCGCGGCTCAGGATGAAGCCGGAGCGGGGGCCGCCGATGGTCTTGTGCACGGTGGACGACACGACGTCCGCGTACGGCACGGGCGACGGGTGCAGGCCCGCGGCGACCAGGCCGGCGAAGTGGGCCATGTCGACCCAGAGCTTCGCGCCGACCTCGTCGGCGATCTCGCGCATCGCGGCGAAGTCGAGGTGCCGCGGGTAGGCGGACCAGCCGCCGATGATGACCTGCGGGCGGTGCTGGAGCGCGGCCTCGCGGATCGCCTCGGGCTCGATGAGGAAGGTGTCCGGGTTCACGCCGTACGCGCCGACGTCGTAGAGCTTGCCGGAGAAGTTGATCTTCATGCCGTGCGTCAGGTGGCCGCCGTGCGCGAGCTCGAGGCCCAGGATGCGGTCGCCGGCGCTGGCCAGGGCGTGCAGGACGGCCGCGTTCGCGGTCGCGCCGGAGTGCGGCTGGACGTTCGCGTGCTCGGCGCCGAACAGCTCCTTGGCGCGGGTGATCGCGAGCGTCTCGGCGATGTCGACCTGCTCGCAGCCGCCGTAGTAGCGGCGGCCCGGGTAGCCCTCGGCGTACTTGTTGGTGAGGACGGAGCCCTGGGCCTGCAGGACGGCGCGCGGGACGAAGTTCTCGCTCGCGATCATCTCGAGGGTGCCCTGCTGGCGGGCGAGCTCCCCGTCCAGGACCGCCGCGATCTCCGGGTCCACCTGGGACAGGTTCTGGTCGAGCAGGGGCGTGCTGTCGGCGCTCATGCGTCTCCTCGGCAGTCGGCGTGCGCGGTCGTGTCGGCCGCACACCGGTGGTGTGTGGATGACCGCGGGGCCCAGGCGTCCGACCCGACGTCGTGCTGCTGCGTCGCTCCCCGGTGGTGACCCACCTGTGCGCCAGTCGCGACCGGGTCAGCCTAGCAACGTCGCCGCCGCAGCGGGACGGGCTGTCCGCGGGCCGGTCGCGCGCGGGCGCCGCCGGCCTCAGGCCGAGGCGGGCGCCTCCGCGTCGGCGTCCCCGAGGATCCGCCGCAGGTACGCGTACGTGAGGTCCCCGACCGTCTGGTCGTGCTCGTGCGTGTAGCCGTGCTTCTCGTACAGCGCGAGGTTCTGCACCGAGTCGCGCCCGGTGAACACCCAGATCTCCTCCACGTCCTCCGGCAGGTGCGGGAGGATCGCGAGCAGCAGCTGCGTCCCGATGCCGTGGCCCTGCTGGTCGGGCGCGACGGCGAACCGGCCGAGCGTGGCCTTCTTGCCCTCGAGCACCACCCGGATCGAGCCGACCAGGCGGTGACCGGCCCAGGCGCCCAGCGTGACGACGCCTTCGGCCGCGATGTCGGTGCGCAGCTCGGAGAGCGTCTGGGTCAGCGGCGGGATGTGCGGGTCGTCGTACTGCTGCGCCTCGGTGACGAACGCGGCGCGGCGCAGGGTCAGGAGCTCGCCGGCGTCGGCGTCGGTGATGGGCCGGATGGTCACCTCGGTGTCGCTCATGCCCCCATCGTCTCAGGACCCGCGCGAGGTCGACAGCCCGGAGGTCCCGGTGTCACCCGGATTCCACCCGGTGGACACGTCCCGTGCGGGGGCGCCGGCCCGGGCCGCCCGGCGGACGCCCGGGGCCGCCGCGCGCCGCGCGCGGGTACCCTCCCCTGCGTGACGACCCCGACCTCCGCCCCCGGCACGGCCACCTCCTGGGTGCTGTCGCTGTCCTGCCCCGACCAGCCCGGCATCGTCGCCGCGGTCGCGGGGCTGCTCGCAGAGCACGGCGGGAACATCACCGAGTCGCAGCAGTTCGGCGACCCGCTGTCGGGGCTGTTCTTCATGCGCGTCGAGGTCGCCGCCGAGCGGACCCGGGAGGAGCTGGAGCAGGCGCTGGCCGCGCTCGCCCCGCGGTTCTCGATGGACTGGTCGCTGGACGTCGCCGGGCGCAAGGTCCGCACCCTGCTGCTCGGCTCGACCGCCGCGCACTGCGTGAATGACCTGGCGTTCCGGCAGCGGTCCGAGGGCCTGCCGATCGACATCGTCGGCCTCGTGTCCAACCACACCGCGCTCGCCGATCTGGCCGCGTTCTACGACATCCCGTTCCACCACGTGCCCGTCACCAAGGACACGAAGGCGGCGGCCGAGGCCCGGCTGCTCGCGCTCGTCGAGGAGCTGGACGTCGAGCTGGTCGTGCTCGCCCGGTACATGCAGATCCTGTCGGACGACCTGTGCCGCGCGCTGGCCGGGCGGGTCATCAACATCCACCACTCGTTCCTGCCGTCGTTCAAGGGCGCCCGCCCGTACGCGCAGGCCCACGACCGCGGCGTGAAGCTCATCGGCGCGACCGCGCACTACGTGACCGGCGACCTCGACGAGGGCCCGATCATCGAGCAGGACGTCGAGCGGGTGGACCACACCCGCGGGGTGGCGGACCTGGTCGCGCTGGGCCAGGACGTGGAGCGCCGGGCGCTGGCGCGGGCGGTGCGCTGGCACGCGGAGCACCGGGTCCTGCTGGACGGGCACCGGACGATCGTCTTCCGCTGAGCCCGCTCTGATACTTTTTCATCAGACCTGATGGAAAAGTATCAACCACGGACGGTGCTGCGTGGACCTGAGCAACCCGGTGTCCGCCGTGATCCCGAGCCTGGAGGGTCGCGTGCTCGTGGTCCTCGACCGAGCCGCGACGCCGTTGACCGGCTCGCGGGTGGCCGACCTCGTCCCGGACGCCTCCAACCCCGGCGTCCGCGCAGCCCTCGGCCGGCTCGTCGAGCAGGGCACGTGCTGGCCGAGCGGTCGTCGCACGCGGTGCTCTACCGGGCGAACCGCGAGCACCTCGCGTGGCCGGCGATCGAGTCCGCGGTCCGGTTCGCCACCCGCGCCCTCGACGCGCTGCGCGACCGCCTCGTCGCCACCCTGGTCCAGCACCTCGGCGACGACCGCGCGGGGCGGACCACCGTCGCGCTCTACGGGTCGGTCGCGCGCGGCACGGCCGACCGGAGGAGTGACGTGGACCTGGTCGTGCTGACCCCCGACGACGTCGGTCCGGACGAGGTCGAGTCCCTGGTCCTCTCCGTCACGGCGGGCGTGGAGCGGTGGACCGGGAACGCGTGCTCCGTCTACGAGTTGTCCACAGACCGCCTCGCCGAGCTTGTGCGCGCCGCCGACCCGATGGTTCGGTCGTGGCTCGAGGAAGCGACCACGATCAGCGGCCCGGACCTGACGGGACTGCTGCACACCCACGGAGCGTGACACGTGCCGCCACGGACGACGCGGATGACCCCGGACTCCGCCCGGCAGCGCGCGGCCATCGCACGCGAGCACCTCCGCGTGGCGGAGGAACGGCTCGCCGCGTGCGAGGACGGCCCGTCCGGACCGGCGAGCGTGTCCGCGGCCAACGCGATCAGCGCCGCCATCGCGGCCGCCGACGCGATCTGCGGCATCGCGCTCGGGCACCGCAGCAGCGGCACCGACCACCGGGAGGCCGCGGCGCTGCTCGCCCAGGTGGCCGAGGGAGCGCCTCTCGCCCGACGGCTCGCCCGCCTCACCGCGCAGAAGTCCCAGACCCAGTACGGCGACTACGTCACCGCACGGGTCGCGCGCGACGTCACCGGGTCGGCAAGGCCGGCTCGTCGCCGCGCTCCCGCGGTACGGGCTCTGACGACCCGGGCCGTCAGAGCGTCGCGGGCCGGGTCGTCGGCCGCGCCGCCCGCCCGGTCGGCGTGATCCCCGTGATCGCCGCGATGAGGTCCTCGTACGACGCGTGCTCGGCGTCGAAGTCGCCGTTGATCCGCCCGAGCCGCAGCACGACGATCCGGTCGGCGACCGCCTGCACGTCCACCATCGAGTGGCTGATCATGACGACGCCGAGCCCGCTCTCCCGGAGCCGCTCGACCATGTTGAGCACCTCGGCGGTCTGCGAGATGCCGAGCGACGCCAGCGGCTCGTCGAGCACGACCACCCGCGGGTTGCCGACGAGGGTCCGCGCGACGGCGACGGCCTGCCGCTGCCCGCCGGACAGCGCGCGCACGGGCGCCCGGACGGACGGCACGCGCGCCGCGAGCTGGCTCAGCACCTCCCAGGCGCGGCGCTCCATCCGGCGCTCGTCGAGGATCCCGGCGCGGCGGAGCTCCTGGCCGAGGAACAGGTTCTGCACGACGTCGAGGTTCTCGGCGAGCGCGAGGTCCTGGAACACGGCCGCGATGCCGAGCTCCCGCGCGGCGCGCGTGGACGGCATGGTCACGGGGACGCCGCCGACCTCGATGTGGCCGGAGTCGGGGGCGAGCGCGCCCGACATCACCCGCGCGAGCGTCGACTTCCCGGCGCCGATGTCGCCGACGATCGCCACGACCTCGTGCGCGTGGATGTCGAGGTCCACGTCGACCAGCGCGCGCACGGCGCCGTAGTTGCGGGAGACGCCCCGCACGGACAGGACGGGGGTGCCCGGTGGCCTGGTCATCGGTCCTCCTCCGCTGCGTCGCTGCCGCGTGCCCTGCTGCACCGGCTCATCCTGCCACCGCCATCGACTGGGCAATACCGGCGTGGTCCAGCGCGAGGGCCAGCGCCCCGCGCACCTCGGCGGCGGTGCCCAGCTCGGAGACGACCACCTCGACCGGGCCCGCGGTGCTCGGGAGGGTCCGCTGCGCGAGCACGCTGCGGAACGTGTCCAGCAGGATCGGCCCCGCGTCGGCGAGCCGCCCGCCGACGACGACGAGCTCCGGGTCGAACAGGTTGCACGTGTTGGCGGCGGCCACGGCGAGCAGCCGGCCGGCGTCGGAGATCACCCGCCGGCAGCCGGGGTCGCCGTCCTGCGCCCGGGCGATGACGTCCGACAGGGTGAGGTGGCCGTGGCTCGACTCCAGCATCCGCAGCAGGGCGGGCGCGCCGATGAGCGCGTCCAGGCAGCCGCGGTTGCCGCACCGGCAGATCGGGCCGTTGTCGTCGATGGTGATGTGCCCGAACTCGCCGGCCGCGCCGGTTCGACCGTGGAACACGCGGCCGTCGACGATCAGCCCGCTGCCGACGCCGTGCGACACCTTGAGGTAGGCGACGTGCCGCTTGCCGCGGGCGGCGCCGTGCCGGAGCTCGGCGAGCGCCCCGAGGTTCGAGTCGTTGTCGACCTGGACGGGCACCCCGAGGCGGCGCTCCAGCACCTCGGGGACGGACACCCCGTCCCAGCCGCGCAGCACGCCGACCGACACGATCCGGCCCGTGACCGGGTCGACCGGGGCCGGTACCCCGACCCCGACGGCGAGGACCTCGGACATGGTGGCGCCGACGGAGTCGACGAGCTCGGTGAGCAGCAGCGACGCGCGCTCCAGGCCGGCGTCCGCGCGGTGGTCCGGCGGCAGCGGCATGCGCTGGTCGGCGACGATCCGCTGGGCGACGTCGGCGATCGTGACCCGCAGCGAGCGGGAGCCGAAGTGGATGCCGCCGACGAGCCCGAGGTTGCGCGCGAGGGTGACCTGCTGGGCGCGGCGGCCGCTGCGGGAGGTGGGCGCCGTGGCGAGCACGCCGGCGCCGGTGAGCTCCTTGACGATGTTCGACACCGTGGCGGGTGACAGCCCCGTGACACCGGCCAGCTCGACCTGCGTGAGTGAGCCACGCTGCTGGACGGCACTCACGATCCGGGCCCGGTTGGCTTCACGGAGTGAAGATTGCGATCCCGGGGTCACTCTCTCAGTGCCCACGTAGCCGAGGATACAGGGGCCGGGAGCCCGATCCGCACGGCGCGCGACACCCCTACGGATGCGTTCGAGAGGTGACGGCACCGACGGCCCTCCCGCGCTGCCGGCGGGCTTGGTACCGTCGTGGTACCACCCAGCGGAGGAGTCCACCATGGCACGCACCCTGCGTCTTTCCGCCGAGGCCGAGGAGGCCGTCGCCGCGATCGCGGAGGCCGAGCACATCTCGCAGAACGAGGCGATCAACCGGGCGCTCCTCGACTACGCGCGCAAGCGGACCGAGGTGCGGGACGCGCTGATCGCCTCGATCGTGGCGCAGGACGCCGCGATCCTCGACCGCCTCGCCTGACACGTGCCGGTCTTCCTCGGGGTCGAGGACCTGGTCGCGGTCGCGCGGGCCGTGCTCGGCGGACCGCCGGCGCTCCGCGACCCCGGCGCGCTGGTCGCCGCCGCCGGTCAGCCCGCGGCGACGTGGGACGGCGTCGCGCTCTACCCGTCGCTCGACGACCAGGCCGCGGCGCTGCTCGTCTCGGTGGTGAGCAACCACCCGTTCGTCGACGGCAACAAGCGGGTCGGCTGGGTGGGCGCCCGCCTGTTCTACGCCCTCAACCAGCACGAGCTCCGGATCCCCGAGGACGACGCCGTCGCCCTGGTCCTCGCGGTCGCGGACGGCAGCGTCCGCGACGTCCCGCTGGTCGCGGGCGCGCTGAGCCGGCACCGCCGCACGCTCGGCTGACCCCGGGCACGGCGACGGCCGCCGCCCGCGGCGTGCGGGACGGCGGCCGTCGGGACGTGCGGCGCGGGGGTCAGCCCAGGCGCGCGGCCAGGTTCTCGTCGAGGGCCGCGAGGAAGTCCTCGGTGGTCAGCCACTCCTGCTCCGGGCCGACGAGCAGCGCGAGGTCCTTGGTCATCTTGCCGCTCTCGACGGTCTTGACGACGACGTCCTCGAGCGTCTCGGCGAACTGGGTGACCTCGGGGGTGCCGTCCAGCTTGCCGCGGTGCTTGAGGCCGCCGGTCCACGCGAAGATCGACGCGATCGGGTTGGTCGACGTCGGCTTGCCGGCCTGGTGCTGGCGGTAGTGCCGGGTGACGGTGCCGTGCGCGGCCTCGGCCTCGACGGTCTGGCCGTCGGGGGTCATGAGGACCGAGGTCATCAGGCCGAGGGAGCCGAAGCCCTGCGCGACGGTGTCCGACTGGACGTCGCCGTCGTAGTTCTTGCAGGCCCAGACGTAGCCGCCCTCCCACTTCATGGCGGAGGCGACCATGTCGTCGATGAGACGGTGCTCGTAGGTGAGGCCGGCCTCGGCGAACGCGGCCGCGAACTCGGTGTCGAAGATCTCCTGGAACAGGTCCTTGAACCGGCCGTCGTAGGCCTTGAGGATCGTGTTCTTGGTCGACAGGTACACCGGGTAGTTCCGCTGCAGGCCGTACGCGAACGAGGCGCGCGCGAAGTCGCGGATCGACTCGTCGAAGTTGTACATGGCCATCGCGACGCCGCCGTCGCCCGGGTAGGTCACGACCTCGGTCTGGATCGGCTCGGAGCCGTCCGCCGGCGTGAAGGTCAGGGTCAGCGTGCCCGCGCCCTGCACCGTGAAGTCGGTCGCCTTGTACTGGTCGCCGTGGGCGTGGCGGCCGATGATGATCGGCTTGTTCCAGCCCGGGACCAGCCGCGGGATGTTGCTGATGATGATCGGCTCGCGGAAGACCACGCCGCCGAGGATGTTGCGGATCGTGCCGTTCGGGGAGCGCCACATCTTCTTGAGGCCGAACTCCTCGACGCGGGCCTCGTCCGGGGTGATCGTCGCGCACTTGACGCCGACGCCGTGCTCCTTGATCGCGTTCGCCGCGTCCACCGTGACCTGGTCGTCCGTCGCGTCGCGGTTCTCGATCGACAGGTCGTAGTAGCGCAGGTCGATGTCGAGGTACGGATGGATCAGGCGGTCCTTGATGAACTGCCAGATGATCCGCGTCATCTCGTCACCGTCGAGCTCGACGACCGGTCCAACCACCTTGATCTTCGCCATGCGCCCCAGATTACTTGACGTCGAGAGACTTCGCGGCGGCCCGGGCCGGGTCCGGGCCGCATCCAGGCGACGCACAGCGATCGGTGGCATCCTCGAACCGTGTGCCCGACCGGGGCTGCGCGCCGCGCGCCCGCAGGTCGGACCCGGTGCGGGGCCGCCGAACGGCGCGGCCCGCGCCCGTCATCGCACCCGGACGAACGGATGATCATGTCGCAGGACAAGCCCGAGCCCGCCGAGGCCCCGGACGCGCCCACCGGCGCCACCGACCCGCAGCAGGGC
>NZ_JAANNB010000081.1 GCF_011603975.1 Cellulomonas sp. IC4_254
GCCACGCCCGCCCCGCGGACCGCGCTCGTCACCGGGGCCGGCCGGGGCATCGGCCGCGGGCTCGCCCTCGGCCTGGTGCGCGCGGGCTGGGACGTCGCGCTGGCCGGCCGGACCCGCACGCACCTCGACGCCGTCGCGGAGGAGGCCCGGGCCGCGCGCCCAGGCGCACGGGTCGTGGTCGAGGCCGTCGACGTCGTGGACCGCGAGGCCGTCGCCGCGGCGGTCGCCCGGGTCGAGGAGGCGTTCGCGGACCTCGGCGGGCTGGGCCTGCTGGTCAACAACGCCGGCGTCATCGAGCGGGCGGAGGTGGACCTGGTCGCCGACGACGTCGAGGACGTGTGGCGGGTCATCGAGACCAACGTCCGCGGCCCGCTGCTGCTCGCGCACGCGGTGCTGCCCGGGATGCTGGCGCGCGGGTCGGGGCACGTCGTGAACATCAACTCCGGGTCGGGGCACCGGCCGTCCCCGGTCTACACCGGCTACGGGATCAGCAAGGGCGCGCTCGCGCGGCTCACCACGATGCTCGACGCGCAGTACGCCGACCGGGGCGTGACCGTGCTGGACGTGGCGCCCGGCGTGGTCGTCACCGACATGACCCAGGCGATGCCGCTGCACGACGAGCGCACCGAGTGGACGCCCGTCGAGGCGACGGTGGACCTGGTGGACGCGTTCGGCTCCGGACGGCTGGACGCGCTGCACGGCCGGTTCGTGCGCGCGGGCACGGACACCCCGGAGGACCTGGCGGCGCTGGCGGACCGCATCGTGGCCGCGGACGCGCGCACGCTGCGCCTGGCCCCGTACGGCGCGGACGACCCGGTCGCCTGACCGCCCCGGGTCAGAGGGCCGGGGAGTCCAGGCGGGCCGGGACGTGCGCGGCCTCGCCCGACCGCCGCAGGGCGTCGCGCAGCCGCTCGGCCGCCGCGTCGAGCTGCTCGGCCGGCAGGTCGTGCCGGGCGTTCGCGAAGCTCAGCTCGCCCTCGCCCCAGGCGGGCAGCACGTGCAGGTGCAGGTGCGGCACCTCGAACCCGGCGACCAGCAGCGCGGCGCGCGGCGCGTCCCATGCGGCCTGCTGGGCGCGCCCGATCCGCTTCGCGACGACGGCGAGGTGCGCGAGCAGGTCGTCGTCTGCCTCGGTGAACGACGCCACCTCGGCGCGCGGCACCACCAGGACGTGGCCGTCGGTGATCGGGGCGATGGTGCCGAACGCCACCGCGCGGTCGTCGGCCCAGACGAACCGGCCGGGGATCTCGCCGTCGATGATGCGGGTGAACAGGGTCGTCATGCGGCCCACCGTAGCGAGGCGGCCCGCGCGCGGCCTCAGGCGGCCAGCTTCTCCTGCAGCGCCAGCACCGTCCGCCAGTTCCGCGCCGTGCCGGTGCGGCCGGACATCCGGTCGAGCACCCCGGCGGTGACCTTCGACCGGCCGATGCCGTCGGGGTAGTGCACGTACCCCTCGCTGCCGCGCCAGGTGCCGCGCTCGCGGCCGTACCCGGACAGGTCCATCCGTCCGTCGGCCTGCGCGGGGCCGTCGAGGAACACCACGACCAGGTGCGCCGGGTCGGTGGCCGCCGGGCCGGGGTAGGGGTTCGCGGTCACGAGGTCGTCGACCTGCGCCCGGGTGCGGACGGTCAGCGCGAGCGGGCGCCCGAGCCGCTCGCGCAGGTCGGCGGTCAGCGTCGCGGCGAACCCCGCCGCGTCGCCGGGGGAGCCCGGGCCCGGGACGAGCAGCAGGTTGCCGGTCGTCAGGTGCGTGGCGACGTCGCCGTGCCCGAGGTCGGCCGCGGCGGCGCGCAGGTCGGCCATGGGCAGCGCCGAGGTGCCGCCCACGTTCACGGCGCGCAGCAGCACGAGCACCCGCTCGCCGGGCGGGACGGGGGTGGGGTCGGCGGTCGCCATGCCCCCACTCTGCCCGCCCGCCGGCGTCAGAGGTAGCGCAGCGGGTCGAACTCGTCGAGCGGGATGATCCGCAGCCGCGGCAGCGTCACGTTGAACGCCTTGACGTCGGTCTCCAGGTCGAACGCCTGCAGCCCGCGGTCGGCGAGGTGGCTCAGCGCGGTGCTGGTGAACTCGCGGAACGCCAGCAGGCCGACGCGGCGGTCGCCGCCGAGCAGCGCCTCGATCTCGGGCGCGAAGTCGCCGTCGTGCGAGGCGAGCAGGACGTCGCCCTGCCGGTCGGCCAGCGCCTCGAGGGTGCGCTTGATGCCGATGTCGACGACCTTGCCCTCGCCGGCGAGCGGGATCGGCTGGTAGCCGATCGCGAGCAGCGCCTGCACGAACGACATCGGCAGCGTGCCGCTGGTGGCGTTGAGGAAGAACAGGCCCCGCGGCTGCTGGCCCCAGGTGCGGTGCGCGAACTCCAGCACGCGCTCCCAGCGGGGGCGCTGCTCCGGGGTCGGGCGGCCGTTGAGGATCGAGGAGCCGAGGGTCGCGTCGATGTTCTCGCCGTCGACCAGCACGTACGTCGAGCGGACGCCGTCGTTCTGCATCGGGCCAGCGTAACCGCGCGACCCGGCTGCCGGACCGGGAACAGGGCCGCGCCATCTGCGGTTGGGTGGAGTACATGCGAACGCATGGACCGGCGGACGGAGCGACGATGACGGTGCGGGGCACGGTGCACGACCCGGTGCACGGCACGACGGGCGTGGCGGGGATGGCGTCCGACGCGCCGGCGGTGGACGTGCGGGCCGCGGCCGTGGCCTGGGAGGAGCTGTTCCGCGCGCAGGTCGCGATCATGCGCCGGCTGCAGCGGGACCCCATCTGGGACCGGGTGTCGCTGCGTGAGTACGACGTGCTGTTCACGCTGTCCCGCGCGCCCCGGGGCCTGCGGCTGCGGGACCTCGGAGAGTCGAGCCTGCTCAGCCAGCCCAGCCTGAGCCGGATGGTCGAGCGGCTCGAGGAGGCCGGCTGGGTGCGCCGGGAGCCCGCCGCCGGAGACGGGCGCGGCGTGGTCGTCGGGCTGACCGCCGCCGGCGCGGCGCTGCAGAAGGAGGTCGGCCGGCGGCACGTGCAGGCGATCGCGCACTACGTCGGCGGTGCCCTGAACGCGGAGCGGCTGGCGGCGCTGACCGACGTGGCGGGCGCGCTCCGGGCCGCGCAGCCGGGCATCCCGGACCTCGACCGCGACGGCGACGGCGCAGGTCACGCACCCGCTGCGGGCTCCTCCTGACCGGGGGACGCACGCCGGGCCCCGGCAGGCGCAGGGACCTCCGGCCCACGACGGGGCCCGGACCGCGACGGACGATGGATGTCGGCGGTCCCGGGCCGGGAGGGGGCCGGGCACGACCGCCACGAGCGAGCCGCTGGAGGGCAGAGCGATGAACGTCCTGGTGACGGTGGCCTCGCGCCACGGTGCCACCGCGGAGATCGGCTCCGCCGTCGCGGAGGTGTTGCGGGCCGACGGGCACGTGGTGGACGAGGCCGCGCCGGAGGACGTCGCGGACCTCGACGGGTACGACGCGGTCGTGCTCGGGTCGGCGGTGTACACCGCGCACTGGATGCCCGCCGCGCGCGACCTCGCGGCGCGCCTGGCGCCGGAGCTGCGGCAGCGGCACGTCTGGGTGTTCTCCTCGGGGCTCGCCACGCAGCCCGCCGCGCGGGCGAACAGCCCGCACGAGCTGCTGGCGCTCATGCAGGACGTCGGCGCGCTCGGGCACCGGGCGTTCGCCGGGCGGCTGCTGCGCAGCGAGCTCGCGTTCGCGGAGCGGGCGATCATCGCCGGGGCGCGCGCCAAGGAGGGCGACCACCGGGACTTCGACGCGGTGCGTGCCTGGGCCGCGGAGGTGGCCGCGCAGCTGCGCGCGCTCACCCCGCACGCCGCCGCCAGCGCCTGACGGCCCGCGCTACCTGACGGCCCGCCGCAGCGCGGTGCAAGCCGCTTGCGTGATCACGTCGTAGGCTTGCGCCCATGGCTGGACGGCTGGCGGAGGTCGCGCAGAAGGTCGGGGTGTCCGAGGCGACGGTGAGCCGCGTGCTCAACGGCCGGTCCGGGGTCTCCGAGCAGACGCGCCAGGCGGTGCTGACCGCGCTGGACGTGCTCGGCTACGAGCGGCCGACCAAGCTGCGCGGCGAGCGCGCCCGGCTGGTCGGCCTCGTGCTGCCCGAGCTGCAGAACCCGATCTTCCCGGCGTTCGCCGAGGTGGTGGGCGGGGCGCTGGCCCAGCAGGGCTACACGCCCGTGCTCTGCACCCAGACCGCGGGCGGCGTCTCGGAGGCCGACTACGTCGACCTGCTGCTCACCCAGCAGGTGTCGGGCATCGTGTTCGCCGGCGGCAACTTCGCCCAGCGCGGCGCGGACCACGACCACTACGCCCTGCTCGCGGACCGCGGGCTGCCCGTCGTGCTCATCAACGCCTCGATAGAGGAGCTGCCGTTCCCGCGGGTGTCCTGCGACGACGAGGTCGCCGTCGAGCAGGCCGTCGGCCACCTGGCGTCGCTCGGCCACACCCGGATCGGGCTGGTGCTCGGCCCCGTCGACCACGTCCCGTCGGAGCGCAAGCTGCACGCGGCGCGCGCCGCTGCGGCCCGGCTCGGCGTCGAGCTCGCCGACGACGCCGTCGCGCGCAGCGCCTACTCGCTGGAGAGCGGCCAGGCCGCCGCGACCCGGCTGCTGCGCCAGGGGCTGACGGGGCTGGTGTGCGCGAGCGACCCGCTGGCCCTCGGTGCGATCCGGGCGGCGCGCCGCGCCGGGCTGCGGGTGCCCGAGGACGTCTCGGTGGTCGGGTACGACGACTCGCTGTTCATGAACTGCACCGAGCCGCCGCTGACCACGGTGCGGCAGCCGATCGAGCCGATGGGGCGGGCGGCCATCGACCTGCTCGTCGGGCTGATCGGCGGGCACCCGGTGTCGACGGACGAGCTCCTCTTCGAGCCGGAGCTCGTCGTCCGCGGCAGCACCGCCCCGGCGCCCGCGGCCTGACCGCCCGGCGGCCGGCGCCCGACCTCGCCCCACGTGACGCGGCCTGCCCGGCCGGGCGGTCGCCAGTCCGCCCCCGGTCCGCCGCGTTCGGCCCCTGCCGCCGAGTTCGGTGCCCGCTGACACCGAACTCGGCCACGACCACCGAACCCGGCGCGCCGCCCGTTTCGCGCCCTCCCGCGCCCCCAGCCAGCCGTGCGGGGCGCCGCACCGGCCGCCGGTCGCGTTTCGGTAACGGTGCTGTCGAGTTCCTGCGCATTGGCGGTCGTCGGATTTAGTGTCCCTGCTACGCGGTCACCGACGACCGCGGATCGGCCGAGAGCAGAGGCACGCCGTGGTGCATCCCCCGAGCGACGACCCCACCTGGTGGCGGGACGCCGTGATCTACGAGGTCTACGTCCGCTCGTTCGCGGACGGCGACGGCGACGGCACCGGCGACCTCGCGGGCGTCCGGAGCCGGCTGCCGTACCTGCGGGACCTCGGCGTCGACGCGCTGTGGTTCACGCCCTGGTACGCGTCGCCGATGGCGGACGGCGGCTACGACGTCGCCGACTACCGCGCGATCGACCCGGCGTTCGGCACGCTCGCCGAGGCGGAGGCCCTGATCGCCGAGGCCCTCGCGCTGGGCATCCGCACGATCGTCGACGTGGTGCCCAACCACGTCTCGGAGCAGCACCCGTGGTTCCGCGCGGCGCTCGCCGCCGGTCCGGGCTCCCCGGAGCGCGAGCGGTTCTGGTTCCACCCGGGCACCGGCCCGGACGGCGCGGGGATCCCGACGCACTGGGAGTCGAGCTTCGGCGGCGAGACCTGGACCCGGACCACCGACCCGGACGGCACGCCGGGGGAGTGGTACCTGCACCTGTTCACCGCGCAGCAGCCCGACCTCAACTGGACGCACCCGGACGTCTGGGCGGAGCACGAGGACGTGCTGCGGTTCTGGTTCGACCGCGGCGTCGCGGGCATCCGGATCGACTCGGCCGCGCTGCTGGTCAAGGACCCGGCGCTGCCGGAGCTCCCGGCCCCGGGGACCAGCCCGGCCCCCGGCGGGCACCCGCACCTCGACCGCGACGAGCTGCACGACGTCTACCGCGCCTGGCGCAAGGTCGCCGACTCCTACCCCGGGACGCGGGTGCTGGTCGGGGAGGTGTGGCTGGACGACGCCGAGCGGTTCGCCGCGTACCTGCGCCCGGACGAGATGCACACCGCGTTCAACTTCGACGTGATGGCCCAGCCGTGGGACGCGGCCGCGCTCCGGGCGTCGGTCGACCGCACGCTCGCCTCCCACCGGCAGGTCGGCGCGCCGGCCACCTGGGTGCTGTCGAACCACGACGTCACGCGCCCGGTGACCCGGTACGGGCGGGCGGACTCGTCGTTCTCCTTCGCCGCGAAGCGCGCCGGCACGCCGACCGACCTCGACCTCGGCACCCGGCGGGCCCGGGCGGCCGCGCTGCTCACCGCCGCGCTGCCCGGGTCGCTGTACCTCTACCAGGGGGACGAGCTCGGTCTTCCGGAGGTCGAGGACCTGCCGCCCGAGGCGGTGCAGGACCCGATGCACGAGCGCTCCGGCGGCGTCGACCCCGGGCGGGACGGCTGCCGGGTGCCGCTGCCGTGGTCGGGCGACCGGCCGCCGTACGGCTTCTCGGCGACCCCGGCGGACGGCACCGCGGCGCCCCCGTGGCTCCCGCAGCCCGCCGACTGGGCGCCGCGCACCGTCGCCGCCCAGGAGGCCGACCCCGGCTCGATGCTCCGGCTCTACCGCGACGCGCTCGCGCTGCGCCGCGCGGAGCCCGGCCTCGGCGGCGGCGACCTGCGCTGGCTCGACGCCGGCCCCGGCGCCCTGGCCTTCGCCCGCGGCGACGTGCTCTGCGTCGTCAACCTGTCCGACCGCCCGATCGCCCTGCCGCCGCACCGCGGCGTGCTGCTGGCCAGCGGTCCCACCGACGGCACCGCGCTCGACCCCGACACCGCGGCCTGGCTCCGCGCCGCCTGACCACCACCCACCACCCACCGCACCACCCGACCCGAGGAGTGACGATGAGGTCCTCACGCACGACGGCGCTCGCCCTGACCGGCGCGCTGTCCTTCACCCTGCTCGCCGCGTGCAGCAGCGGCTCCGACGACGCCGGCGAGGGCGACGGCACGTCGGGCGGCAAGACCGTCCTGCGCGTCGTGTCCCTGCTGCCCGGCTCGGAGCAGGAGGCGTTCGACGCCTTCGACGAGCAGGTCGCCCAGTTCGAGGAGGCGAACCCGGACATCGACGTGCAGCCCGAGGAGTACGAGTGGAAGGCGACGACGTTCGCCGCCCAGCTCGCCGGCGGCACGCTGCCCGACGTGTTCGAGATCCCGTTCACCGACGGCAAGACGCTGATCGAGAACGGCCAGCTCGCGGACATCGACGCCCAGTTCCAGGCGCTGCCCTACGCCGACGACTTCAACCCGAACGTCCTGCAGGCCGGCACCGGCGCCGATGGCAAGGTGTACGCGATCCCGGCGAAGTCGGTCTACGGCATCGGGCTGCACTACAACCGCGCGCTGTTCGAGCAGGCGGGCCTCGACCCCGACGACCCGCCGACCACCTGGGACGAGGTGCGCGCGGACGCCAAGGCGATCGCCGACGCGACCGGCCAGGCCGGCTACGCCACGATGACGCAGAACAACACCGGCGGCTGGCAGCTCACCGTCGCCACCTACGCGCGCGGCGGCCGGGTCCAGACCACGGACGACGACGGCACCTACACGGCGACGCTCGACAACGACGGGACCAAGGAGGCCCTGGAGTACCTGCACGACCTGCGCTGGGAGGACAACTCCATGGGCGCGAACTTCCTGCTGGACTGGTCGTCGATCAACCAGGCGTTCGCGGCGGGCCAGGTCGGCATGTACACCTCGGGCTCGGACGTCTACACCTCGCTGGTGCAGACCAACGCGATCAACCCCGACGACTACGGCCTGACCGCCGTGCCGCTCGAGGGCGACGACGCGGGCGTGCTCGGCGGCGGGACGCTCGCCGCGGTCAGCACCTCGGCCTCCGAGGCGCAGAAGGAGGCCGCCGTGAAGTGGATCGACTTCTACTACCTGCGCAAGCTCACCGACCAGGACGCCGCGGTCAAGGACGCCGAGACGCTGGTGGCGTCGGACCAGCCGGTCGGCACCCCCGTGCTGCCGATCTTCAGCCAGGAGCAGTACGACGAGTCGCAGCAGTGGATCGCCGACCTGGTGAACGTGCCGCTGGACCAGATGACCGGGTTCACCGACGTCATCTTCGACCAGCCCCTGGTCCCGGAGCCGGCCGGCTCGACGCAGGAGCTGTACGGCGCGCTGGACACGGTCGTCCAGGCGGTGCTGACGGACGAGGACGCCGACATCGACGCGCTGCTGGAGCAGGCGGACGCGGACGTGCAGGCGATCCTCGACAAGAACGCGGGCTGACGTGGCCCTGACCCACGACGCCCGTGCGGCTCGTCCGCGGCGGACCCCGGTCACCTGGGTCCGCCGCGGCGGGCTGAGCACGCTCGTCTTCGCGATGCCCCTGCTGGTGGTGTTCGGGCTGTTCTCCTGGCTGCCGATCGGCAGGGCCGTCGTCATGAGCCTGCAGGAGACCAACCTGGTCACCACCGCCTGGGTCGGCCTCGACAACTTCCGGACGGTGCTCGCCGACCCGCTGCTCGCGACGGCCGTCGGCAACACGCTCTGGTTCGCCGCCCTCGCCCTGCTGCTCGGCTACCCCGTGCCGCTGCTCGCCGCGGTGCTGATGAGCGAGGTCCGCCGGGCCAAGGGGCTGTACAGCGCGCTGGCGTACCTGCCCGTGGTGGTGCCGCCCGTCGTCGCCGTGCTGCTGTGGAAGTTCTTCTTCGACGCGCGGCCCGAGGGCGTGTTCAACACGATGCTCGGCTGGGTCGGCGTCGGGCCGGTGCCGTGGCTGCAGGACGCGGGCTGGGCGATGCCGTCGCTGGTGCTGGAGGCCACCTGGGCCGGGGCCGGCGGCACGATCATCATCTACCTGGCCGCGCTCACCTCGGTGCCGGGTGAGCTGTACGACGCCGCCGAGGTCGACGGGGCGTCGGTGTGGCGCAAGGTGTGGCACGTGACGATGCCGCAGCTGCGCGGCGTCCTGCTGATCACCTTCATCCTGCAGATCATCGGGACCGCGCAGGTGTTCCTCGAGCCGTACCTGTTCACCGACGGCGGCCCGGCCAACGCGACGATCACGGTGCTGCTGCTCGTCTACCGCTACGCGTTCGGGCAGAGCCTCGGCGGCGACTACGGGGCGGCGACCGCGCTGAGCCTCATGCTCGCCGCGGTGCTGGCCGTGCTGTCCGTCGTGTACTTCCGCCTCACCCGGTCCTGGAGCCAGGCATGACGACCTCGACGACGCCGGCCGGTCCGGCGCACGCCACCCCGGCCACCGCCGCGCTGCCCGTCCCGGGGGCGACCGCGGTGGCCGGCGACCCGGGGGCGCGCCGTCGGGGCCGCCCCGGACTCCGGCGCACCCGCCCCGACGAGGCCGACCGCGGTGCCCTGTCGCCCGCCGACTGGCGCCGCCCGGTGGTCCGCCGGTCGATGCGGCTGTCCCACGGGGTGCTGCTCGCGCTGCTGGTGCTCTGCGGGCTGGGCCCGCTGGTGCTGCTGGCGAAGTTCGCGGTGACCCCGACGCAGGACATCCTGCGCACGCCGCTCGCGGTGTTCCCGAACGGCGTCGCGTGGGACAACCTGTCGGCGGCGTGGAACGACGTGCAGGTCAGCCGGTACTTCCTCAACACCGTCGTGCTGGCGGCGGGCGCGTGGGCCAGCCAGATCCTGGTCGCCACCACCGGCGGCTACCTGCTGTCGGTGCTCCGGCCGCGGTACGCGAAGGTCGTGCAGGCGGCGGTGCTCGCGACCCTGTTCGTGCCCGCGGTCGTGCTGCTCGTCCCGCTGTACCTGGTGATCCTCGACCCGCCGCTGCTGGGCCGGTCGCTGATGAACTCGTACTGGGCGGTGTGGCTGCCGGCCGGGGCCAGCGCGTTCAACGTGCTGCTCGTGCAGCGGTTCTTCGACAGCCTGCCCCGGGAGGTGTTCGAGGCCGCGCGGGTCGACGGCGCGGGGCCGTTCCGGCTGTTCCGGTCGATCGTGCTGCCGATGAGCCGGCCGATCCTCGGCGTGGTGTCGGTGTTCGCGGTCATCGCGTCCTGGAAGGACTTCCTGTGGCCGCTGCTGGTGCTGCGGGACCCGGACATCCAGCCGCTGTCGGTGCGGCTGCCGTCGCTCCAGGCCACCACCGACCTCGGGGTGCTCATGGCGGCGCTCGCGATCTCGACGCTGATCCCCGTCCTGCTGTTCCTGGTGTTCCAGCGGCTGTTCCTGCGCGGCGCCGGCCTCGGCGGGGCCGTCAAGGGGTGATCTGACGCGCCGTCGTATCAAGATCACGCCCCGGCGGCCGGGCTCCCGGCGGGCGTGCCGGGAGCCCGATGGGATGATGAGGCGGTGTCTTCCCCCACCGTGACGGCGTCGTCGCTCGCCCCGTACGACGCCCTGCTCCTGCTCTCGTTCGGCGGCCCGGAGAAGCCCGAGGACGTCCTGCCGTTCATGCGCAACGTGACCCGCGGCAAGGGCATCCCCGAGGAGCGCCTGGTCGAGGTCAGCCAGCACTACGCGCTGTTCGGCGGCCGCAGCCCGATCAACGACCAGAACCGCGAGCTGCTCGCGGCCCTGCGCGCCGAGCTCGACGCGCGCGGCATCGACACCCCGCTGGTGTGGGGCAACCGCAACTGGGAGCCGTACACCGACGGCGCCCTGACGGACCTGCGCGCGAGCGGCGCGTCCCGGGTGCTCGCCATCGTGACCAGCGCCTACGGGTCGTACTCCGGCTGCCGGCAGTACCGCGAGCACGTCGCCGCGGCGCTCGCGGGCGTCGCGGGGGAGCCCGAGGGCTGCGCCGACGCCGAGTCCGCCGCGGGCGTGCAGGTCGACAAGCTGCGGCACTACTTCAACCACCCCGGCTTCGTGCGGGCCAACGCGGACGCGGTCGTCGAGGCGTTCACCGACCTCGCCACGCGGGTCGGCCGCCCGGTCGCCGACGTCGTCGCCGAGGCGCCGCTGCTGTTCGTCACGCACTCGATCCCGCTCGCGATGGAGGCGGGCTCCGCCGCCGCCCGCCCCGGCTACGTCGCCCAGCACCAGGACGCCTGCCGCGAGGTCGTGCAGCTCGCCGCCGCGGACCTCGGGGTGTCGCCGGACTGGACCCTGGCGTTCTGCTCGCGGTCCGGCCCGCCGTCGCAGCCGTGGCTGGAGCCCGACATCAACGACGTGCTCGCCGAGCGCGCCGCCGCCGGCACCACTGCCGTCGTCATGTCGCCGATCGGCTTCGTGTCCGACCACATGGAGGTCGCGTACGACCTCGACACCGAGGCGATGGCCACCGCGAAGGACCTGGGCGTCACCGCGGTGCGCGCGGGCTCGGCGTCCACCCGGGCGCCGTTCGTCGCGGGCCTGGTCGACCTGGTGCTGGAGCGCGCCGCCGCCGAGCGCGGCGAGGACCCGGAGCGGACCACCGTCGGCGTGCTCGGCGCCTGGCCCGACCGGTGCGCCGTCGGCTGCTGCTTCCAGCGCGCCGGCGTCGACACCGGCCTGCCCACCATCAACCAGCAGCGAGCGGACGACACCCCCGAGGGAGCAGCAGCACGATGAGCAGCACGACGCCGGCCGGCGAGCACAGCACCGAGACCGCCGACGAGATCAACGCCTCGATCCGGTACGCGATGTACGCGGTGTTCGAGACCACCGAGCCGCTGCCGGCGGACGACGCCGAGCGCAAGCGCTACGTCGAGGACGCGCTCGGGGCGCTGACCGGCCCGGACGCCCCCGAGGGCCTGGTCGTCCGCGGCTGGTACGACGTCGCCGGCCTGCGTGCAGACGCCGACCTCATGGTCTGGTGGTGGGCCCCGACGATCGAGGCCGTGCAGGAGGCGTTCCACCGGCTGCGCGCCAGCGAGCTCGGCGCCCACCTGCTACCCGTGTGGTCCGTCGCCGCGATGCACCGCCCGGCCGAGTTCAACCGCGGGCACGTCCCGGCGTTCCTGGCCGGCGAGGAGCCGCGGGACTACCTCTGCGTGTACCCGTTCGTCCGGTCCTACGAGTGGTACCTGCTGTCCGACGAGGAGCGCCGCGAGCTGCTCCGTGAGCACGGCCACGCCGCCCGCGACTACGCCGACGTCCGGGCCAACACGCTGTCGTCGTTCGCGCTCGGCGACTACGAGTGGATCCTCGGCTTCGAGGCGGACGAGCTGCACCGCATCGTCGACCTCATGCGCGACCTGCGCGCCACCGGTGCCCGCCGGCACGTGCGCGAGGAGGTGCCGTTCTACACCGGCCCGCGCGTCGAGCTCGCGGAGTGGGCGGAGCGGCAGCCGCGCGCCTGAGCGCGCGCGTCCGCTAGACGGACTCCTCGGCGGGGGCGGGCAGCAGGCGGCTGACCCGCCCCTCGCCGTCGGTGAGCACGAGCGCGCCGTCGCGCACGGACGCGCGGACGGGGTGGGCGAGCAGGTCGAGGACCGCGCGCTCGCGCGCCATGTGCTCCGGGGTGCCTGCCATGAGCGTGGTGACCATCGGCCCGAACGTGAGCGTGCCGGTGCTGGGTGCGGGGGCGTCGTCGGCGTCGGGTCCGTCCGCGCGGGTGACGTCGGCGTCGCGGTCGAAGGACCAGGTGCCGCGCAGCCGGTTCACGCCGCCGGTGCCGTAGACCTGGCCGTCGCCGGAGAACGTCAGCGCCGGGTGCGCCCGCTCCGGACCGTCGTCGAGCGGCACGCCCGCGACCTCGGTGAACCGCCACGTGCGCCCGACGACCTCGTCCATGCGCCGATCCTGCCACCGCCGAGCGCGCGTGGCGCGCCTCGTCCCCACCTGATCGTCGCGCCGCACCCCGATCAGCCGGGTGGCGGCGCGACGATGTGGTGGGGTCCCGGGGTAGCGCGGGGCCGGGGTCCCGGGACGCCCGACCTCACCAGGCGGCGGCCAGGGCCTCCAGGGTGGCGATCCGGTCGGCGACGTCGTGGGTCGTGGCCGTGACGATCAGCTCGTCCGCGCCGGTGCGCTCGACCAGCTCGCGCAGCGCAGCGGCCGCGGGCTCGGCCGTGGTCGCGATCTGCGTGCCGGCCACCTTCGCGAAGAACTCCGCGGCCTGCACCGGGTCGAGGTCCGCGAGCAGCGTCGCGGCGTCCTCCGGGGTCTCGATCGGCGCCAGGGCGCCGCGGCTCCGCAGCCGCAGGGCCATGACCTTCGACGGCCCCGCCAGCCACTGCGCGCGCTCCTCGGACTCGGCGACGATCACCGACGCCGACACCATGAGGTGCGGTGCGTCCAGGACCTCCGACGGCCGGAACGCGGACCGGTACACCTCGGCGGCGGTGGTCGTGATGCCGGTGCCGAAGTGGTGCGCGTACGAGAACGGCAGGCCGAGCTCGCCCGCCAGCTGCGCGCTGAACGTCGACGACCCCAGCAGCCACACCTCGGGCGTCCCGGCCGGCACCGGGGTGGCGCGCAGCCGCTGCGCGACGGCCGACGCGGCGCGCCCCGCGGGCAGCTGGCCGAGCAGGTGCAGCACGTCCAGCAGCTCGGCCGGGAAGTCCTCCGCACCCAGGCCCTCGACGGTGCGGCGCAGCGCGGCGGCGGTCATCGGGTCGGCGCCCGGCGCGCGGCCGATGCCGAGGTCGACGCGCCCCGGGTGCAGGGCCTCGAGCATCGCGAACTGCTCGGCGATCACCAGCGGCGGGTGGTTCGGCAGCATCACGCCGCCGGAGCCGAGCCGGATCCGCTCGGTCGACGCGGCCAGGTGCGCGAGCAGCACGCCGGGGGAGGTGGACGCGACCGCGGGCATGCTGTGGTGCTCGGCGACCCAGAACCGGCGGTACCCGAGCGCGTCGGCGCGCCGGGCCAGGGCGGTGGAGTCGGCGAGCGCGTCGGCGCTCGTGGCGCCCGTCCCGACGGGGGACAGGTCCAGCACGGACAGGGGGACCTCAGGGCGGACGACGGGCTGGTGCGCGCGGGCGGCGTCGGGGGTGCTCACCTCAGGGGCAACGCGGCCGGCGCCCGGGGGCTTCCCGGGGCCGGCCGCGTCCCGCGTCACACGCGCGGCGGTGCGCCCATCAGGGGTACAGCCCCCGGAGCTGGTGCGCCTCGGCCACCCGCCGCACGCCGATCACCAGCGCCGCGTCCCGCAGCGTGATGCCGTCGGCCCGCGCCCGCTGCGCCACGGCGGCGTACGCCGACCGCATCCGCTGCTCGAGCCGGTCCTCGATCTCCCGCTCGGTCCACCAGTAGGCCTGCTGGGCCTGCACCCACTCGAAGTACGACACGACCACGCCGCCGGCGTTCGCCAGGATGTCCGGCACGACGGTGATGCCACGGTCGGCGAGCACCCGGTCGCCCGCGCTGGTGGTCGGGCCGTTCGCGCCCTCGACCACCCAGCGGGCCTTCACCGCGGCGGCCGCGTCCTCGTCCAGCACGTCCTCGGTCGCGGCCGGGATCAGCACGTCGACGTCAAGGGCGAGCAGCTCGGCGTTGGTCAGCGGGTCCGCGCCGGGGTACCCGACCACGGACCCGGTCTCGGCCACGTGCGTGAGCAGTGCCGCGACGTCCAGGCCGCCGGGCGCGTGCACGCCGCCGTACTGGTCGCTCACCGCGACGACCCGCGCCCCGCCCTCGGCCAGGAACCGCGCCGCGTGCGAGCCGACCTTGCCGAAGCCCTGCACGGCGGCCGTCACCTCGGACAGCCCGGTGCCGGCGTCGGCGAGCGCGGCGGCGGTGGCGTGCACGACGCCCCGGGAGGTGGCCGTCGCCCGGCCCAGGGAGCCGCCGACCGCGATCGGCTTGCCGGTGACGACGGCGGGGATCGTGTACCCGGAGTTGACCGAGTACGTGTCCATCACCCAGCTCATCGTCTGCTCGGTGGTGCCGACGTCGGGCGCCATGATGTCCCGCTCCGGCCCGATGATCGGCATGACCTCGGAGGTGTACCGCCGGGTCACGCGCTCGAGCTCGGCGGGGGAGTAGCCGCGCGGGTCGATGGCGACGCCGCCCTTCGCGCCGCCGTACGGCAGGTCGACGACGGCGCACTTCCAGGTCATCCACATCGCGAGCGCCCGGACCTCGTCGATGTCCACGCCGGGGGCGTACCGCAGGCCGCCCTTGCCGGGGCCGCGGGAGATGTTGTGCTGCACCCGGTAGCCGGACAGCAGCTCGATGCGGCCGTCGTCGCGGCGCAGCGGCACGGCGACGTGCAGCTCCCGGCGCGGGGTGGCGAGCATCTGGTGCAGGCCGTCGTCGTAGCCGAGCAGCTCGACGGCCGACGACAGCTGCGCGAGCGCGGTCGTCAGGGGGGAGGAGGTGCGCGGGGCG
>NZ_JAANNB010000082.1 GCF_011603975.1 Cellulomonas sp. IC4_254
CCGCCCGAGCCGCCGCGTCCGACCTGCTCGGCGAGCCCCTGAGCCCGCGCGAGCGCGTCGTGCTCGCCGAGATGGGCGAGGACGTCACGCTCGAGGACATCGCCCGCAAGCTGTTCGTCTCACGGAACACCGTCAAGACCCAGGTGCGGTCGATCTACCGCAAGATCGGCGCCTCGACCCGCGCCGAGGCAGCCGCGTGGGCGGCGGCGGCCGGCCTGCGCTGAGGACCGGCGGCGCGCTGACCTGCGCCGCTCCCGCGCGCGCGGCACGAGGTGCAGCCGGATCCCCGTCGCCCTCTTCAAGTGTGTCGTAGGTCACATCTACGCTCGCCCCATGGAACAGGCGATCGAGGCCCGCGGGCTCATCAAGCGCTACAAGGGCGTCACCGCCCTCGACGGCGTCGACCTCACGGTGCCGTCCGGCACCGTGCTCGGTCTGCTCGGCCCGAACGGGGCGGGCAAGACCACCATCGTCCGGGTCCTGTCCACGCTGCTGCGCCCCGACGGCGGCAGCGCGCGGGTCACCGGTGTCGACGTGCTCGCCCGCCCGGCCGAGGTCCGGCGCCGCATCGGGCTGTCCGGCCAGTACGCGGCGGTGGACGAGTACCTGTCCGGCTACGAGAACCTCGAGATGATCGGGCGGCTCTACCACCTCGGCAAGCGGCGGTCCCGGGCCCGGGCGCGCGAGCTGCTGGCCTCGTTCCGGCTCGAGGACGCCGCGGACCGCCCGGCGAAGACCTACTCCGGCGGCATGCGGCGCCGCCTCGACCTCGCCGGGGCCCTCGTCGCCGACCCACCCGTCATCTTCCTCGACGAGCCGACGACCGGCCTCGACCCGCGCGGCCGCACCGAGATGTGGGACGTCATCCAGACGCTCGTCGCCGGCGGGACCACCCTGCTGCTGACGACGCAGTACCTGGAGGAGGCCGACGTCCTCGCCGACGAGATCGTCGTGATCGACCACGGCCGGATCATCGCCCAGGGCACCGCGGACCAGCTCAAGCGGCAGGTGGGCGGCGAGCGCCTCGAGCTCACCGTCGCCGACGTCGCGCTGCTCGCGCACGTGGCGGAGGCCCTGACGCCGCTCGGCGTCGGCCACCCCACGGTCGACGACGGCCGCCGGTCGTTCGTCATGCCGGTGTCCGGCGGGCCCGAGGTGCTCAGCGAGGCGCTGCGGCGGCTCGACGAGCGCCAGGTCCGGCTGGAGGACGTCGGCCTGCGTCGCCCGACCCTGGACGACGTGTTCCTCGCCCTGACCGGCAAGACCGCCGAGCAGGACGGCACGCCCGACGCGCAGGGAGGTGCGTGATGGCGGTCCCGTACGTGCTGGCCGACGCGGCCGTCGTCGCCAAGCGGAACATCATCAAGATCAAGCGGGTGCCCGACCTGCTCGTGTTCACCACGCTGTCGCCGATCATGTTCGTCCTGCTGTTCTCGTACGTCTTCGGCGGGGCGATCGACCAGGAGGGCGGCGGGCAGGCCTACCGGGAGTTCCTCATCGCGGGGATCTTCGCCCAGACCGTGATCTTCGGCGCGACCGTCACCGGGGCGGCGCTGGCCGAGGACCTGAAGAAGGGCATCCTCGACCGGTTCCGCTCGCTGCCCATGGCGCCGTCGGCGGTGCTGACCGGCCGCACGTTCTCCGACGTGGTGAACAACGTGATCGTCCTGATCGTGATGGGCGTGACCGGGCTGGTGGTCGGCTGGCGCATCCGGTCGTCGTTCTGGGAGGCGCTGGCGGGGTTCGGCCTGCTGCTGGTGTTCGCCTACGCGATCAGCTGGATCATGGCGTGGATCGGGATGCTGGTGCCGAGCCCGGAGGTCGTGAACAACGCGTCGTTCATCGTGATCTTCCCGCTGACGTTCGTCGCGAACACCTTCGTCCCGCTGGACACGCTGCCGGCGCCGCTGCAGACCTTCGCGGAGTGGAACCCGGTGTCGGCGGTGACCCAGGCGGCGCGCGAGCTGTTCGGGAACATCCCTCCGGGCACACCGGCGCCGACGGCGTGGCCGCTGCTGCACCCCGAGGTCTACACGCTCATCTGGTCGGCGCTGTTCCTGGTCGTGTTCGTCCCGCTGGCGAACGCCCAGTACCGGGTCTCCACGAGCCGCTGACCCGCCCGGCCCGCGGCGCCGGGCGGCGGGCGGCGGGCGCGGTCAGACCGTCCCGCCGACCCGTCGTCCCTTGCGGGCGTACAGCGCCTCGTCGGCGCGGGCCAGCGCGTCCCGCACCGGTTCGTCGCCGGCGGCCTGCGCCACGCCGTGGCTCCAGGTCGGGTCGCCGGGGGCGTGCCGCAGCCGGGCGGCGGACGCCCAGTCCTCGGCGCCGGCCGCGTCCGTCCCCGCGAGCACGACGGCGAACTCGTCGCCGCCGACCCGGCCGATCAGGTCGCCGTCGCGGAGGGCGTCGCGCCAGCCCTGCACGAGCCGCACGAGGACCTCGTCGCCGGCCGCGTGCCCGAGCGTGTCGTTCACGACCTTGAAGTCGTCGACGTCGAGGCAGACGACCGCGGCCGGCCGGCCCCGCCGGGCGGCGTCGTGCAGCACCAGGGCGGCGCGCTCGTCGAACGCGGCGCGGGTGAGGGCACCGGTGAGGTCGTCGGTGGTGGCGAGCAGCCGGAGCCGCTGCAGCAGGTAGGTCACGAGGCCGCTCATCACCACCGTCGTGAGCGCGAGCACCAGCCAGGTGGTCAGCGCGAACGGCACCGGTGAGGCGAGCATCGCCAGCCCGAGCACGACGACCACCAGGGTGAGCACCCGGCGCACGGTGCGCGGCTCGCCCAGCAGCGCCGCGGCCTGCCCGGCGACGACCAGCCCGAGGCTGGTCGTGACGACCCCCGCGAGCGTCTGGCAGCTCGCGACCAGCGCGCCGCCGATGCCGACGGCGGCGACGAGCGCGGCGAGCGGCGCGCGCGGCCGGCGGCGGAGCAGCAGCAGCGCCACGGCGAGCAGGGCGAGGGCCGCGGAGCCGCCGTACCAGACGCCGACCAGCGTCAGCCGCGAGGGCGGCCAGAGGGCGCTGACCAGGCAGAGGACCGCGCAGAGCAGCAGGGCGCCGGCGGTGTGCGACGCCGCGAGGAACAGGCGTGCCCCGTCGTTCGGGGGGCGGGTCCGCGCGCGCACAGCCCCCTCATCGGCGGCGCTCCGCGTCACCTGACCGGTGGGGTCCCGGACCACCCGTCCGGGGGAACGGCGCCGCACCGGGCGACGGGGTCGACCCCCGCCGCCCGGTGCGGCACGCGCGTCAGCCGACGGGCCGCAGCGTCCGCCAGCCGCGGTCGCGCGAGGCGGCGGCGGCGAGGACGCCCACCGCGGCGCTCGGGCTCCGCAGGCGACCGGCCAGGACCGCCTCGACGGCGTCGTCCAGCGGCACCCACACGGGCACCATGCCGGCCTCCTCGTCCTCCCGGGTGAACCGGTCGGCCTCGGGCACCTCCGACAGCCCGCGGGCGAGGTACACGAGGATGTGCTCGTTCGACCCGCCCGGGGAGTTCGCGAACTCCGCCAGCAACGACCAGGAGTCGGCGCGCAGGTCGGCCTCCTCGCCCAGCTCCCGGGCGGCGGTGACGTGCGGCGGCTCGCCGTCGACGTCGCGCAGCCCGGCCGGCGGCTCCCAGAGCTCGGCGCGCACCGGGTGCCGGTACTGCTGGAGCAGCAGCACGCGGTCGTCCTCGTCGAGCGCGATCACCGCGACGGCGCCCGGGTGGTCGACGAACTCCCGGACCACCTGCGAGTCGCCCAGGTCCACGGTCTCCGAGACCAGGTCCCAGATCTTCCCGTGGTGCAGGTCGGTGTGCTCGAGGACCGGCCGCTCGGCGGGCCGGTCGGCCGGCCCGCCGGGCGCGTCCTGAGGCGTCGTCACGCGCGAGCCTTCGCCTTCGGCGAGACCGTGGCGCCGCGAGCCTCCAGCGCCGCCCGGATCAGGCCGGCGAACAGCGGGTGCGACCGGGTCGGCCGCGACTTGAACTCCGGGTGCGCCTGGGTCGACACGTAGTACGGGTGCACCTCGCGCGGCAGCTCGACGAACTCGACCAGCGACGAGTCCGGCGAGACGCCGGAGATGACCAGACCGGCCTCCTCCAGCTTGTCGCGGTACGCGTTGTTGACCTCGTACCGGTGCCGGTGCCGCTCGGTCACGCGGGTGGCGCCGTAGGCCTCGGCCGCGACCGAGCCCTCGGCCAGCACGGCCTCGTACGAGCCGAGCCGCATCGTGCCGCCGAGGTCGCCCTCGCCGCCGACGATCGCGAGCTGCTCCGCCATGGTCGCGACGACCGGGTGCGCCGGGTCGGCGTCGAACTCGGACGACGAGGCGCCGGCCAGGCCGAGCACGTTGCGGGCGTACTCGATGACCATCGTCTGCAGGCCGAGGCAGATGCCGAGCGTCGGCACCTTGGTCTCGCGCGCCCAGCGCAGCGCGCCGAGCTTGCCCTCGATGCCGCGCACGCCGAACCCGCCGGGGACCAGGACCGCGTCCACGCCGCCGAGCGCGCGCTGGGCGCCCTCGGGGGTCTGGCACTCGTCGGACGGCACCCAGCGGATCTTCACCTTGGCGTCGTTGTGGAAGCCGCCGGCGCGCAGCGCCTCGGTCACCGACAGGTAGGCGTCCGGCAGGTCGATGTACTTGCCGACCAGCGCCACCTCGACGTGGTGCGCCGGCTGGTGCACCCGCTGCAGCAGCTCGTCCCAGCCGCTCCAGTCGACGTCGCGGAACTGCATGCCGAGCCGCTGCACCACGTAGGCGTCCAGCCCCTCGGCGTGGATGACCCGCGGGATGTCGTAGATGCTCGGCGCGTCCACGCAGGAGATGACGCCCTGGGTGTCGACGTCGCACATCAGGGCGATCTTCGCCTTGATGGACTGCGGGATCTCGCGGTCGGACCGCAGCACGATCGCGTCCGGCTGGATGCCGATGCTGCGCAGCGCGGCGACGGAGTGCTGGGTCGGCTTGGTCTTCAGCTCGCCCGACGGGCCGATGTACGGCACCAGCGACACGTGCAGGAAGAACACGTTGTCCCGGCCGAGCTCGTGCCGGACCTGGCGGGCCGCCTCGAGGAACGGCTGCGACTCGATGTCGCCCACCGTGCCGCCGATCTCGGTGATGATGATGTCGACGTCGTCGGCGGCCTGCGACCGCATCCGCGCCTTGATCTCGTCGGTGATGTGCGGGATGACCTGGACGGTGTCGCCGAGGTACTCGCCGCGCCGCTCCTTCGCGATCACGTGCGAGTAGACCTGGCCGGTCGTGACGTTCGCGGAGCCGACCAGGTCGACGTCCAGGAACCGCTCGTAGTGACCGACGTCGAGGTCCGTCTCGGCCCCGTCCTCGGTGACGAAGACCTCGCCGTGCTGGAACGGGTTCATCGTCCCGGGGTCGACGTTGAGGTAGGGGTCGAGCTTCTGCATCGTGACCCGCAGGCCGCGGGAGCGGAGAAGTCGTCCCAGGCTGGAGGCGGTCAGGCCCTTGCCCAGTGAGGAGGCGACGCCTCCCGTGACGAAGATGTGCCGGGTCGTGGAGTCCGACCGCCCGGAGAGTCGATTTGCGCGCTCTGCCACGGGATTCCAGTGTACCCGAGACGCGCGCTCCTCGTGCGAGCCCCGCCGGTGACGCCCGCCACGGGCCGGTCGCGGGGCGTCAGCGGGTGTAGGCCGCGTCCAGCTGCGCCAGGACGTCCCCGACGGCCGGGAGGGTTGCGGCGCGTGCACGGGCGGCGTCCCGCAGCCCGGCGCGCCGGGCGTCGTCGGCGAGCACCCCGGTCAGCGCGGCCGCGAACGCCGCGGCGTCCCCGACGGGCACCAGCACGGCGGCGTCGCCCGTGACCTCGCGGGTGCCGCCCGCGTCCGTGACGACCAGCGCCGCGCCGAGCGCCAGCGCCTCCTGCACCGCGAGCGGCTGACCCTCCCACACCGCGGTCGACGCGACGACGTCCGCGGCCGCGAGCAGGTCGGCGACGTCCTCGCGGCGGCCCAGCAGGTCGACCGGCGCACCCGTCGCGGCGACCCGCGCCCGCAGGTCGGCCAGCAGCGGCCCGTCGCCCGCGACGACCCAGCGCAGCCCGGGCCGGGCGGGTGCGGCGGCCGCGGCGGCGGCCACGAGGGTGTCCAGGCCCTTCTGCGGGGCGAGGCGGGCGACGGTGACGACCAGGTCCTCCCCCGGCGCGACGCCGAGCGCGGCGCGGACGGCGTCCCGGTCCCGGCCGGGTGCACGCCGCGCGGGGGCGGGCACCAGCGCGCGCTCGGCCCGGCGGGCGCCCTGCGACCGGGCGAGGTCGACCAGGTCGCCGGAGACGCCCAGCACCACGTCGGCGCCGCGCGCGACCACCCGGCCCAGCACGGCGGACACGGCCCGGATCGCCCGGCCGCCGACGGGCAGGTTGTGCAGCGTGACGACGACCCGCGGCCGCCCGCCCGGGTGCGGCCGGCCCCGGACCGCCAGCACCGCCAGCGCGCCGGCGCGCAGCCCGTGGGCGTGCACCGCGTCGGCGTCCCGGGCCAGCGTCGCGAGCCGCTGCACGTGCACGCCGAGCATGCGGGAGAAGGCGTGCGCCTCCGCCTCGCAGAGCTCGGGGAACTCGCGCGCGACGTCCTGCACCGGGCAGTGGCCCTGGCACAGCTGGATGGCGTGGCCGCCGGGCACGGGCCGCGCCGTGGCGGCGAACCCGTCGACCGCGAGGCCGTCGGCGAGCACCTGCGCGCGGCGGACCGGGTCGTCGCCGGCCTCCGCGAGCGCGTCGGCGTGCCGGACCTCCAGGTCGCGGACCCGCTTCTCGGCGAAGCTGCGCACCGCGTCCGCGCCGCCGATCTCGGCGACGAACCGCAGCGCCTCCGAGGCCAGCTGGGAGTACTGCTGGCTCAGCGCCGCCTGGCCGGCCGCGGTCACGACGTACCGCTTGGCGGGGCGACCGCGGCGGGCGGGCCCGACGGCGCCGCCGTCGTGCACGCCGATCTGCTGCTCGCCCTCCAGCACCGCCAGGTGCCGGCGGACGGCGGCGGCGGTCAGGTCGAGCTCCGCGGCCAGCTCGGCGGCGGACACCGGGCCGTCGGCCGCGATCAGGTCGAGCACCCGGCGGCGGGTGCCGGCCTCGGCCTCGGACTCGTGCTCCGCGGGACGGGGCGCACCCGTGGCGGTGTCGAGGGGGCGGGCCGTCGCGGCGGTGACCTCCGTGGCGCAGTCGGCCTCCGGCGCGGCGGCGGTCCCCGGCGTGCTGGCGCTCATGGCACACACCTCCGGTCGACTGCAGCACGGCTGGTTCGCGTGGGCGCGGCCACCCGTGGGGGGCGCCGGCCCGCGGAGCCCCGACGAGGGCTCCCGATATCGGCAACATCCTTGTTGCCGAAATAAGTCCTGGCAAGCAAGGCGACCCTCACCACACCGTGCCCGGGGCGGCGGCCCCTACACTCACGGGGTGCTCGGCCAGTCCTCCTCCCCGCCCGCCGTCGAGGTGCGCGGGCTCGTCAAGCGGTACGACGGCCGCGCCGTCGTCGACGGGCTCGACCTGCACGCGTCCCCCGGACGGGTGACCGCCGTCCTCGGCCCCAACGGTGCGGGCAAGACCACCACCGTGGAGTGCTGCGAGGGGCTCCGCGCCCCGGACGGCGGCACGGTGCGGGTGCTGGGGCTCGACCCCCTCGCCGACGCCGCCGCGCTGCGCCCCCGGGTCGGCGTGATGCTGCAGGACGCCGGGCTGCCCACGGGCGTGCCCGCGCTCGGCGTGCTGCGGCACGTCGCCGAGATGTACGCCCGGCCCCGGGACGTCGGCGAGCTCGCGGAGCGGCTGGGGCTCACCCCGTTCGCCCGGACGACGGTCCGCCGGCTGTCCGGCGGCCAGCGGCAGCGGCTCGCGCTGGCGACCGCGGTCGTCGGGCGGCCCGACGTCGTGTTCCTCGACGAGCCGTCCGCCGGGATGGACCCGCAGGCGCGCCGCGCGGTGTGGTCGCTGGTCGAGGAGCTCCGCGCCGACGGCGTGGCGGTGCTGCTGACGACCCACCTGATGGACGAGGCCGAGGCGCTGGCCGACGAGGTCGCGGTCGTCGACCACGGCCGGGTCATCGCCCACGGGTCGGTGCCGGCGCTGCTCGCCGGGGCCGACTCCTCCACGCTGACCTTCCGGGCCGAGCCCGGGCTGGACCTCGCGGCCCTCGGGACCGCGCTGACCCCCGCCGGGGCGCCGGCGCGCGCCGCCGTGACCGAGACCGGTCCCGGGGCCTACGCCGTCGACTCCCCCGCCACCCCCGCGCTGGTCGCCGCGCTCGCCGCGTGGTGCGCCGACCACGACGTGCTGCTGGCCCGCGTGGACGTCGGACGCCGCACCCTCGAGGACGTGTTCCTCGACCTGACCGGACGGAACCTGCGATGACCGCGCCCGCCGCCGCTGCCGCCACGCCGGGGGCGCCCGCCGCGGACGCCGACCGCGCCGCGCCCGCCGGGCGCCGGGTGCGCGCCCAGGCCCGGTTCGAGACGCTGGCCGTCCTGCGCAACGGCGAGCAGCTGCTCGTCACGCTGATCATCCCCGTCGTGGCGCTCGTCGCCCTCGGACGCGGGTCGTTCCTGGACATCGGCGTCGGCGACGCCGAGCGGATCGACGTCGTCACCCCCGGGGTCCTCGGGCTCGCGGTGATGGCGGGCTCGCTGACCTCGCAGGCGATCGCCACCGCGTTCGACCGCCGCAACGGCGTGCTGCGCCTGCTGGCGACCACGCCGCTCGGGCGCGGGGGCCTGCTCGCGGGCAAGGCGCTCGCCGTGCTGGCCGTCGCTGCGCTCCAGGTGGTCGTGGTCTCGGTCACCGGGCTCGCGCTCGGCTGGCGGCCCGACCCGGCCGGTCTGCCGGGCGCGCTGCTCGCGCTGGTGCTCGGCGTCGCGGCCTTCACCGCGCTGGCGCTGCTGCTCGCGGGGACGCTGCGCGCGGAGGCGGTGCTCGCGGTCGCGAACCTGCTGCTCGTCGTCCTGGCCGTCGTCGGCGGGCTGGTGCTGCCGGTGTCGGACCTGCCGGGGTGGTGGGCGTCCGTCGCGGAGTGGCTGCCGCCCGGCGCGCTCGGCGAGGCGCTGCGGTCGTCGCTGGTCGACGGGGCGTTCCCGGCCGCGCACCTCGCGGCCCTGGCGGCGTGGGCGCTGGTGCTCGCCGCGGCGGTGCGCCGCTGGTTCCGCTGGTCCTCCTGACGCCCCGCGCGGGCGGGTGGGACGCGTGACCAAGACCTCGTGCACGGCGGCACGAGTGCGGGTCGGCGGACCGTAGGCTGGTCGCCGTGAGCCCCGACGTCGCCGCCGCCCCCGTCAGCCCCGCGCCCTCCCGGTCCGCGGCGTGGCGGGAGCGCCTGACGTACCCGGTCCTCGTGGCGAACCTGGTGGCGCAGATCGGCATCGTGGTCACGGGCGGCGCGGTCCGGCTCACCGGCTCCGGCCTCGGCTGCTCGACGTGGCCGCAGTGCGAGCCCGGGCAGTTCACGGCCGCGTTCCACCCCGAGACGACCTACCACCAGTACGTCGAGTTCGGGAACCGCACCCTCACCGGCGTGCTCGGCGTCATCGCCGTCGCGGTCGCGGTGATCGTGTGGTTCGACCGCGACCGGTCGCGGTCCTACCGCTGGCTCGGGTTCGCCCCGCTGGCCGGCGTCGTGCTGCAGGCGCTCATCGGCGGCGTCGTCGTGCTGCTGCACCTGCACCCCGCGTGGGTCAGCCTGCACTTCATGGTGTCGATGGCGCTGGTCGCCGCGTCGACGCTGCTGGCGCACCGCAGCCGCGAGGGCGACGGGCCGCGGATCCCCGTCGTCGGACCGTGGTCCCGCCGGCTCGCGCCGGTGCTCGGCGCGCTGCTGGTCCTCGTGCTCGCGCTCGGCGTCGTCACCACGGGCGCCGGCCCGCACTCGGGCGACGAGGAGGTCGGCTACCGGATCGCCGTCGACCCGTACCTCATGGCCCGCGTGCACGCCGCGTCGGTGTGGCTGTTCACCGGCCTGCTCGTCGTGCTGCTGTGGCTGAACCGGCGCGGGCCGCGCCTGCTGCGCCGCCGCGGCTGGGTGATGGTCGGGCTCGTCGCCCTGCAGGGCGTCATCGGCTACGTCCAGGTGTCGACCGACCTGCCGATCCTGCTCGTCATGCTGCACATGCTCGGCGCGGCGCTGCTCGCGGCGGGCACGACGCGGTACCTGCTGACCTTCCGCACCCGCGCCTGACGCACGGCGGGGGTGCCCCGGTCGCCGGACCGCGCACCCCGTGCTGTGCTGCGGTGCGTGGACGCCTTCACGCGCGACGGCCTGGTCCTCGACGTCCGGGACCACGTCCCCGCCGAGCCCGCACCCGGCGGGCCCGTCGCGGTGCTGCTGCACGGGTTCCCGCAGGACGGCTCGGCGTACGACGACGTGGCCGCGCTGCTCGCCGCCCGCGGTGTCCGCGCGCTCGCCCCGGACCAGCGCGGCTACTCCCCCGGCGCCCGGCCCGCGGGCCGGCGCCCCTACGCGGTCCCCGAGCTCGTCGCGGACGTCCGCGCGCTGCTGGACGCCGCCGGCGTCGACCGGGTGCACCTGGTCGGGCACGACTGGGGCGGGAGCGTCGCCTGGGCGTTCGCGCACCGGCACCCCGGGCGCACCGCGTCCCTGACCGTGCTGGGCACGCCGCACCCCGCCGCCCTGCGGCACGGCCTGCGCCGCAGCGGCCAGGCGCTCCGCTCGGCGTACGTGCTGGGGTTCCAGGTCCCGTGGCTCCCCGAGCGGGTCCTGCTCGGCCGGAACGGCGCCGGGCTGCGGCGCGCGCTGACCCGGTCCGGGCTCGAGCCCGCGCGCGCCCAGCACTACCTGGACCGGATGCGCGAGCCCGGGGCGCTGGCCGCGGCGCTCGGCTGGTACCGCGCGCTCCCGACCGGCCAGGGCGACGGCACGGGACCGGTGCGGGTGCCGACCACGTACCTCACGGGCCGGCGGGACCCGTTCTTCGCCGCGGCCTCCGTCGCGGCGACGCGGGCGCACGTCGACGCCCCGTTCGTGCACGACGACCTCGACGCGGACCACTGGCTGCCCGAGCACCGCGCCGGGGACGTCGCCGCGGCGGTGCTGGCGCACGTGGCCGCGGGCTGACGACGACTCGGGGCGGTCGGCGGGACCGGGCCGCCCGGGACGGACGGGAGGGGGGTGGACGGGCGCGACGGGCCCGTCAGCCCGCCGCCACCAGCGGCACCCCCGCGTCCGCGAGCGCCCGCGCCGCCGGGTCGGCCGGGTCGACGTCGGTGACCACCCCGGCGACCTCGTCCAGCGGAAGCACCCGGAACGGCGACGCCGCGCCGATCTTCTCCGCGCTCGCCAGCACGTAGGTGTCGCCCGCTCGCCGGGCGAGCGCGCGCTTGGTCGCGGCCTCCTCCGCGTCGCCGGTCGTGAGCCCGGCCTCGGCGTGCACGCCGGTGACACCGAGCAGCAGCACGTCCGCCCACACCCCGGCGGCGGCCTCGGCGAGCAGCGCCCCGGACGTCACCACCGAGTGCTTGAACAGCCGGCCGCCGAGCACGAGCACCTCCACCGTCGGGTGCTCCGCGAGCGCGGCGGCGACCGTCGGGCTGTGCGTCACGACCGTGGCCCGCAGGTCCGGCGGCAGCGCCCGGGCGACCGCGAGCGCCGTGGTCCCGCCGTCGAGGATCGCCGTGCTGCCCGGGCGCACCAGCTCCGCGGCGCGCCGGGCGACCCGGTCCTTGTTCTCCACCGCGACCGTGCGCCGGCCGGCGTAGTCGGCGACCGCCGGGGACACCGGCAGGGCGCCGCCGTACACCCGCTGGCAGAGGCCGGCCGCGGCCATCTCCCGCAGGTCGCGGCGGACGGTGTCCTCGGACAGCCTGAGCCGCTCGGCGGCGTCCTTGGCGACCACGCGCCCCTCGGTGCGCAGCACGCGCAGCAGCTCGTCCCGTCGCTGTGCCGGCAGCATCGCATCTCCTCGTCGTCGCCGGGTGTTCCTCGCTGATGCCTAGTTTTGCACGGTTCTGCGCGTTATGGTCGGGTCATGACCGCACAGCTGATCCTCATCGCCGGCCCCTACCAGTCCGGGACGGGCGGCGACCCCGTGGCCATGGCCGCCAACCTCCGCCGCCTCGAGGAGGCCGCCTGGCCGATCTTCAAGCGCGGGCACGTGCCGATGATCGGCGAGTGGGTGGCACTCCCCGTCCTGGCGAGCATGGGTGCCGACGGCCCGACCGACCCGCGGGCGCAGGACGTCCTCTACCCGACCGCCGAGCGGCTGCTCGCGCACTGCGACGCCGTCCTGCGCCTGCCCGGCGCGTCGGCGGGCGCCGACAACGACGTCGCGATCGCCCGGCGGCGCGGGATCCCGGTGTACACCTCGGTGGACGACATCCCCCGGGCCACCGCGGCCTGACGCGCCGGGGGGCCGTCGGCGGCCCGGGCCGGGCGACCACCGCACCCCCGGGCCGCCCGCGATGCGGACACCCGGGGGTATGCCCGCGACCAGGACGTACGCTCGCCGCATGGATCCGATGAGCAACCGGGGCTGCGCCCCGCGCCGGGGGCCCGGGGCCTGACCCCGGCACGCCCGACGTCCGCGTCGGCGTGCCGCGCAGGCACCCCGACCACCGCCCGCCGCACCGGCGGGCCGTCCCGCTGAGGACCCCCCATGCTCTCGTTCCCCGTCGCCGCGCGCCCGCGCGCCCTCACCGCCGCCGCCTTCGTGCTGGTCGGCTCCGCGTCCGTGCAGATCTCGGCCGCGCTCGCGTCGTCCGCGTTCGGCTCGCTGGGCACGCTCGCCGTATCCGGCTACCGGATGACGGCCGCCGCGCTCGTCCTGCTCCTGCTCACCCGGCCCGCGCTGCGCGGGCGCAGCCGGTCGGCATGGGCCGGGATCGCCCTGTACGGCGCCGCGATGGCCGCCATGAACGTGCTGTTCTACGCCGCGCTGGACCGCGTCCCGCTCGGCGTCGCCGTGACGCTCGAGTTCTGCGGGCCGCTCGCCGTCGCCGCCGTGGCGTCGGCGGGGCGCGCCCGGCTGCTCCCGTTCATCGCGCTCGTCGGTGTGGTGCTCGTCGTCGGCACGCCCACGGGCGGGCTCGACCCGGTCGGCGTCGCGCTCGGCCTCGGCGCCGCGGCGGCGTTCGGCGGGTACACCGTGCTCGCCGGCCGCGTCGGCTCCGGGGCCGGCGGGCTCGGCGACCTCGCGCTGTCCGTCGCGGTCGGCGCCCTGCTGCTCTCGCCGTTCCAGGTCGCCCAGGCACCGGCGCTGGAGCCCGGGATGCCGACGATCCCTGTCTACCGTGCCGCCGACGACCGGTACGACGCGATGCCCTACCGCCGCACCGGGCGCAGCGGGCTCGACCTGCCCGCCCTGTCGCTGGGCCTGTGGCACAACTTCGGCGACGTGAACCCGCTGGACACCCAGCGCGCGGTGCTCCGCCGGGCGTTCGACCTCGGCATCACGCACTTCGACCTCGCGAACAACTACGGCCCGCCGTACGGCTCCGCGGAGGAGAACTTCGGCCGGCACCTCGTCCAGGACCTCGGCCCGTACCGGGACGAGCTCGTCATCTCCTCCAAGGCCGGCTACGACATGTGGCCCGGCCCGTACGGCGACGGCGGCTCCCGCAAGTACCTGCTGTCGTCGCTCGACCAGTCGCTGCGCCGGCTCGGCCTCGACTACGTCGACGTCTTCTACTCCCACCGGCCGGACCCGTCCGTGCCGCTGGAGGAGACGATGGGCGCGCTGCACACCGCCGTGACCAGCGGCCGGGCGCTCTACGCCGGCATCTCGAACTACTCGCCGTCGGCCACCCGCGAGGCCGCGCGCATCCTCGCCGACCTCGGCACCCCGCTGCTGATCCACCAGCCGTCGTACTCGATGTTCAACCGGCACGTGGAGCAGGTGGCCGAGGGTGAGACCGAGTCGCTGCTCGACGCGGTCGGCGACCTCGGCGTCGGCATGATCGTGTTCTCGCCGCTGGCCCAGGGCCTGCTCACCGGGCGGTACCTGTCCGGCGACGTGCCCGCCGGCTCGCGCGCCGCGACCAGCCGGTTCCTGTCGGCCGAGCAGATCAGCGAGACGTACCTGGCGCGGGCCCGGGCGCTGAACGACATCGCCGCGGCCCGGGGCCAGTCGCTCGCCCAGCTCGCGCTCACCTGGGTGCTCCGGGACCAGCGGGTGACGTCGGCGCTCATCGGGGCGTCGTCCGTGGCGCAGCTCGAGGACAACGTCGCCGCGCTCCGCGCCGAGCCGCTGACCGCCGAGGAGATCGCGGCGATCGAGCCGCACGCCGTCGACGGGACCGCGCGCCGGTGACGCCCGGGAGCGAGGCAGCGGGACCGGGCGCCGGCGGGGGCGCCGGGCGGCCGGTGCCGGTGGTCCTGCTGCACGGGCTCACCGACTCCTCGACGTGCTGGCCGACGGTGCTGCCCCGGTACGCGGGCACCCGGCCGGTGATCGCGCTCGACGCCCGCGGCCACGGCGGCACCCCGCTGCCCGACGAGCCGTTCACCGTCGCCGCGCTCGCCGCCGACGCCGCCGAGGCGCTGCGCGCGCTCGACCTCGGGCCCGCGCTCGTCGTCGGCCACTCGATGGGCGGGGTCACCGCCGAGGAGCTCGCGCTCACCGCGCCCGACCTCGTCGCGGCGCTCGTGCTGGAGGACCCGGCCTGGGTGACGTCGGAGCCCGAGGTCCCCGGGCGGGGACCGGGCGGACGTCCGGACTGGCTCGCCCCGGCGGTCGCCGACGTCCGGGGCCGGACCGTCGCCGAGGTCGCGGCGCGCGGGCGGCTCGACAACCCGCGGTGGTCCGAGGAGGAGATCCTCGGCTGGGCTCAGGCGAAGGTCCGGCTCGACCCGCGGCTCCCCGAGGTCCCGCACGACTGGCTCGGCCGGGACTGGGTGGAGGCGCTCGCGGACGTGCGGGTGCCGGTGACCCTCCTGACCGCCGGGCCGGGGCTCGGGGTCGTCACGGAGCAGCAGTCCGCGCGTGCCGCGGCACTCCTGGGCGACCGGCTCACGCACGTCCCGTTCCCCGGCGTCGGGCACAACATCCGCCGCGAGGCCCCGGCGGCGTACCTGGCCGCGCTCGACGCGGCCAGGTAC
>NZ_JAANNB010000083.1 GCF_011603975.1 Cellulomonas sp. IC4_254
CGCCAGGTGCGGAACGGCACCAGCAGCTCGCCGGCGGCGTCGAACGGCAGGACCTGGGCACGCGCGTGCCGGTTGGGGTCCCACAGCGGGTCGCCGACGATCTCGGTGTAGGTGCGGGCGTGGTAGACGAGCACCGGGGTGCCGTCCGCCAGCTCGGTGAACGAGTTGTGGCCCGGGCCGTACTGGCCCGCGGCGGGGTCGGACACGAAGACCGGGGTGGGGCTCTTGGTCCACGACGCCGGGTCCAGCAGGTCGGAGCCGAGGTCGGCGGTCAGCACGCCCATCGCGTAGTCGACGCCGGTCGCCGCGCCCGAGTACGTGAGGAAGACCTTCCCGCCGCGCACCAGGACCGACGGGCCCTCGTTGACCCAGAAGCCCTTCGTCTCCCAGTCGAACTCCGGGCGGCTCAGCTCGACCGCCGGCGTCGCCAGCGTCCACGGGTCGGCCATGCGCGCGATGTAGAGGTTGGAGTGGCCGCGCACGTCGAACGCCTGCTGCGCCCAGATGAGGTACTGGCTCCCGTCGATCACGGTGCTGGTCGCGTCGAGCGCGAAGGACTCCCAGCCGGTGTCGACCTGGCCGCGTTCCACCCACTCCCCCTCGAACGGGTCGTCGGCGGTGTTCTCCAGCACGTAGATCCGGTGGTTGAACGTCTCCGCGGTCCCGGGGACGTCCGCCGTCCCGTGGTCGTCGGGCGCCGCGGCGTAGTAGACGTACCAGGCGCCGTCGACCCGGTGGATCTCCGGGGCCCAGATCAGGTGCGACTGCGGGCCCGACCCGTGCCGGGTCCAGATCGTCACCTCCGGGGCGGCCTGCAGGTCCTCCAGGCGCTCCGCGCGCCGCAGCACGACCCGGTCGTAGAGCGGGTGCGAACCGGTGAAGTAGTACTGCCCCTCGTGCCGCAGCACGCACGGGTCCGCCCGCTGCAGCACGATCGGGTTCATGCCGACGCCGTCGGTCACTGTCGTCTCCTCGTCGAGACCGCCGGGCGCGCCGGCGGATTTCTCCATCGTTGTATGTTAACGCTCACACACCGTACGCCCCGCTGTCCAGCCGACCCCCGGGACGCTGGTCCCGGGCGACCCGGCCGACGTCGGCGCGCGCGTCCCCGGCGCCGCCGGGCGGCCCGCCGGTAGCCTGTGCGCGCCCCGTCCGCCGACCAACCCGGAGCAGGACATGCCCGCGCTCGACGACCCCGCCCCGCGACCGGCGCCCGCAGCCGGCGCCCGGCTCACCCCGGGCGCCCGGGACTCGCGGATCCCGCCGCGCTGGCTCCCGCGCGCGCTCGTGATGGCGGTGGCCGCGGCGTTCGCCGGCATCCTCGTCTGGCGCGCCGCCTCGATGCTCGGCAACGTCATCACGATCATCGTGATCTCGTGGTTCGTGGCGCTGGCGATGGAGCCGATGATCCTGTGGCTCGGCCGGCACGGCGTGAAGCGGCCGCTGGCGACGGGGATCACGATGATCGGCGCGCTCGTCCTGGGGATCGCGGTGCTGGGGCTGCTCGGCGGCCTGTTCGTCAACCAGCTCGTCGAGCTGGTGCAGTCGATCCCCGGCTACTACGCCGACCTCCGCGCGATGGCCGCCGACCGGTTCGACGTCGAGCTCCCCCGCACCGACGAGCTGCTCACCAGCGCCGGCGACTACGCGGGCAACATCGCGGACGGCGTCCTCGGCGTCGGCGCGTCCATCGCCGGCGGGCTGTTCACCGCGACCGCGGTCCTGCTGGTGGTCTACTACATGGCCAGCGCCGGCCCGAAGTTCCGCGCCGCCGTGTGCCGCTACCTCGCCCCGCACCGGCAGCGCGAGGTGCTGCGGCTGTGGGAGGTCTCGCAGGACAAGGTCGCCGGGTTCATCAACTCGCGGCTGGTGCTCGCCGCCATCTCGACCGTGGCGACCTGGGCGTTCCTGGCGCTGATCCAGATCCCGTACGCGCTGCCGCTCGCCGTGTTCACCGGCCTGGTCTCGCAGTTCATCCCGACCGTCGGCACCTACATCGGCGGCGCGCTGCCGGTGCTCGTCGCGCTGACGGTCTCGCCCCTGCGGGCCCTGGCGGTCCTGGCGTTCATCATCGCCTACCAGCAGATCGAGAACCTGGTGCTCACGCCCAAGGTGTCCCAGCGGTCGCTCGCGCTGAACCCGGCCGTCGCGTTCCTGTCGGTGATCGCCGCCGGGGCCGTGTTCGGGGCGCTCGGCGCGTTCCTGGCGCTGCCGGTCGTGGCGACCATCCAGGCGGTCATGTCGACGTACCTCCGGCGGCACGAGCTCGTCGACTCCGCGCTGCTCCAGGAGGAGGCCGTCGGCCGGCGCCGGGACGGCGACGGCGGCGACCTGCCCGGCGAGGGCGAGCTCCGGCCCCCGGTCGCGTCCCCCGGCGACCCGGCCTAGCGTCGGGCGCACCGGCGCCACCAGGGCGCCGGCCCCGACCCGAGGAGGACGCGTGACCGACTCGACCAGCGACTGGATCCCGGACAGCCCCGGCGAGGACCCCGACGCGCCGGACGCCGAGCCCGAGCGGGACCTCGGCGGCGTCGACCGCGGCGACGACGTCGCCCAGGACCTCCAGGAGAACCTCGAGGACGGCGCGATGACGGCCGAGCCGGACCCCGTCGAGCCCCCGGACTGACCCGCGCGCCCGCCGGGCGGTCAGGCGTAGAAGACGTCCTCCACCGCCTGGCGGGACCGGCGCGAGGCGCGCAGCCACGCGTCCTCCAGGTCCTGGCCCGAGCCGGACGGGTACCCCAGCACCGCGGCGAGCCCGGTGAGCACCTGCCGGTCGTGCGGCAGCACGTCCGCCGTCCCGCCGGTCCGCCCGGTCCACAGCACCAGCGCGTCCCGCAGCCGGGATGCCAGGTCCCACGCCTCGACGAGCACCGCGGCGTCGTCCTCGGCCACCAGCCCGGCCTCGCGCGCGGCGGCGAGCGCGTCGAGCGTCGACGTCGTGCGCAGGCCCGGCACCTCGTGCGCGTGCCGGAGCTGCAGCAGCTGGGCGGTCCACTCGACGTCGGCGATGCCGCCGCGGCCGAGCTTGAGGTGCCGGGTCGGGTCGACCCCGCGCGGCAGCCGCTCGGACTCCACCCGGGCCTTGATCCGCCGGACCTCGCGCACGCCCGCCGCGTCGAGCCCGCCCGCCGGGTACCGCAGCGGGTCCACCAGCGCGACGAACCGCTCCCCCAGCGCCGCGTCGCCCGCCACGGGCCGCGCCCGGAGCAGCGCCTGGCTCTCCCAGACCAGCGACCAGCGCGCGTAGTACTCGGCGTACGCGTCGAACGAGCGCACCAGCGGGCCGTTGCGGCCCTCCGGCCGCAGGTCGGCGTCCACCTCCAGCGCGGGCTCCGGCCCGACGGCGCCGAGCAGCGCCCGCAGCCGGGTGGCGACGCCGGTGGCGAACTCCTGCGCCAGCACCCCGTCGACCGTCCCGTCGGCGACCCGCACCGGGTCGTGCACGAACAGCACGTCGGCGTCCGAGGTGTAGCCCATCTCGCGACCGCCGAGCCGCCCCATCGCGACCACCAGCAGCGCCGTCGGGTCGGCGGCCAGCCCACGCGCGGCGCGCTCCTCCCAGGCCGCGACCCGCAGCGCGCCGGCCAGCAGCACGTCCGCGGTGGCGGTCAGGCTCCGCGACGCCCGGGTGCCCGTGACCACCCCGAGCACGTCCGCGACCGCGGTCCGCGCGAGCTCCCGCCGGCGCAGGGCGCGCAGCGCGGTCGCCGCGGGCACCGGCTCGGTGGCGCGGGTGAGGATCGCGTCCGCCTCGGCGGCGAGCCGGTCCTGGCTGCGCGGCTCCAGCTCGGCGTCGTCGTCCAGCCAGGCCACCGACTCGGGCGACCGGGCCAGCGCGTCCGCGACGTACCGGGAGGTCGACAGCGCCCGGGCGAGCCGCTCGGCGGCCGTGCCGGAGTCCCGGAGCATCTTGAGGTACCAGTGCGTGCCGCCGAGCGTCTCGGACAGCCGCCGGAACGCGAGCAGGCCGCCGTCGGGGTCCGGGCCGTCGGCGAACCAGCCGATCATCACCGGCAGGAGCTGCCGCTGGATCGCGGACCGGCGGGTCACGCCCTCGGTCAGCGCGGCGATGTGCCGCACCGCCCCGGCCGGGTCGCGGTAGCCGACGGCGGCGAGCCGTTCCCGCGCGGCCTCGGGCGCGAGGCTGACCTCCTCGGTCGACAGCTGCGCGGTCGCCGGCAGCAGGGGCCGGTAGAACAGCGCCTCGTGCAGGTCGCGGACCTCGCGCCGCACCTGGCGCCAGCGCTCCAGCAGCCCGTCGGCGCCCTCGGCGCGCATCCCGAGCGACCGGGCGAGCCGGCGCAGGTCGGGCTCGGCGGTGGGCATGAGGTGGGTGCGGCGGAGCCGGTGCAGCTGGACCCGGTGCTCGATCGCCCGCAGGAACCGGTAGCAGACGGCGAGCTGCCCGGCGTGCTCGCGCCCGACGTACCCGGCGGCGGACAGCGCGGCCAGGGCGGTCAGCGTGTTGCCGCTGCGGATCTCCGGGTCGGCGCGGCCGTGCACGAGCTGGAGCAGCTGGACGGTGAACTCCACGTCGCGCAGGCCGCCGACGCCGAGCTTGATCTGCCGGTCGGCCTCGGCGGCGGGGAGGTGGCGCTCGACCCGGCGGCGCATCGCCTGCGAGTCGGCGACGAAGTTCTCCCGGCGGACGGCCTGCCAGACCATCGGGTTGGTCGCCTCGACGTACGCGCGGCCCAGGTCGGCGTCGCCCGCGAGCGGCCGGGCCTTCAGCAGCGCCTGGAACTCCCAGGTCTTCGCCCAGCGCTCGTAGTACGACCGGTGCGAGTCGAGCGTGCGGACCAGCGGGCCGTCCTTGCCCTCGGGCCGCAGCGCGGCGTCGACCGGCCAGAGCGCGGGCTCCCCGGACGGCGCGGCGCAGGCCCGGGCCAGCGCGGTGGCGAGCCGGGTGCCGGCGGCCAGCGCCTCCGCCTCGTCCGCGCCGTCCACCGGCTCGGCGACGTAGACCACGTCCACGTCGCTGACGTAGTTGAGCTCGCGGCCGCCGGTCTTGCCCATGCCGATGACGGCGAGCCGGACCGACGCGCCGTGGTCGTCGAGCTCCGCGCGCGCCAGCGCCAGCGACGCCTCCAGGGCGGCCGCGGCCAGGTCGGCCAGCGCCGCGGCGACGCCCGGCAGCCGGGTCAGCGGCTCGCCGGAGGTGAGGTCGGTCGCCGCGATCCGCAGCAGCCGGCGCCGGTACGCCCGCCGCATCGCGTCGACGCCGTCCGGCCCGGCGACCGCGGCGACGGGGACGGCCGCGTCGGGGTCGGCGCCGACGGCCGCGAGCAGCTCCGCCCGCACCACGCCGACCGGGACGCCGGTGCCCGAGGCGTCGTCCAGCACGACGTCGAGGTGCTCGGGATGCGCGCTCAGGTCGTCGCCCAGTGCGACGGAGGCTCCGACGACGGCCAGCAGCCGGTCCCGGGCACGCCCGTCCTCGGCGAGCGCGGCGGCGAGCCGGCCGGCGCGGGCCGGGTCGGCCTCGACGGCGCCGGCGATCTTGGCGAGGGACAGCAGCGCCTGGTCCGGGTCCGCGGACTCCGCGAGCGCCGGGACCAGGGCCTCGGTCGCGAGCGGGGCGGCCCCGGGCAGCCCGTCCCGGCCGGGTGCGGGAGCGTCGTCGTCCGGGACGGCGTCCGCGCCGCCCACCAGCCGCAGCAGCGCGGCGTCGGCCAGCAGCCGCTCCGCGCGCGCGACGTCCGCGAACCCCGCACGGGTCAGCCGACCCGCCAACGTGCTGCCCCGACCGACCGACGTGCTCACGCGCTCACGCTACCGACCCCCGCGCCCGAGACGCCGAGTGGGCAGCAGATGTCCCCTCCCGGGGTCGGGAAGGGACGTCTGCTGCCCGCTCGGCGAGGTCGCGCCGTGCTCAGAGCATCGGGAGGAACCGGCGGAGCTCGTAGGGGGTGACCTGGGAGCGGTACTCCTCCCACTCGCGCTTCTTGTTCTTCAGCACGAAGTCGAAGACGTGCTCGCCCAGCGTCTCGGCGACCAGCTCGGACCGCTCCATGACCGCGATCGCGTTCTCCAGCGTCGCCGGCAGCGGCTCGATGCCGAGCGCACGACGCTCGGCGTCGGTCAGCTCCCACACGTCGTCGTCGGCGCCCTCGGGCAGCTCGTAGCCCTCCTCGACGCCCTTGAGGCCCGCGGCCAGCAGCACCGCGAACGCCAGGTACGGGTTGGTGGCCGAGTCGACCGCGCGGTACTCGATGCGCGCCGAGTTCGACTTGCCGGGCTTGTACATCGGCACCCGCACGAGCGCGGACCGGTTGTTGTGGCCCCAGCAGATGTACGACGGCGCCTCGGAGCCGCCCCACAGCCGCTTGTAGGAGTTGGTGAACTGGTTCGTCACCGCGGTGATCTCGGCGGCGTGCCTGAGCAGGCCGGCGATGAACGAGCGCGCCGTCTTCGACAGCTCCAGGTGGCCGCCCGGCTCGTGGAACGCGTTGCGGTCGCCCTCGAACAGCGACAGGTGGGTGTGCATGCCCGAGCCCGGCTGGTCGGCCAGCGGCTTCGGCATGAAGGACGCGAACACGCCCTGCTCCAGCGCGACCTCCTTGACCACGGTGCGGAACGTCATGATGTTGTCCGCGGTGGTGAGGGCGTCGGCGTACCGCAGGTCGATCTCGTTCTGGCCCGGGCCGGCCTCGTGGTGCGAGAACTCCACCGAGATGCCCATGGACTCGAGCATCGTGATCGCGGCGCGGCGGAAGTCGTGCGCGGTGCCGCGCGGCACGTGGTCGAAGTAGCCGCCCTGGTCGACGGGGACCAGCGGCTGCGTCGGGTCGGCCGGCGCGTCGAACAGGTAGAACTCGACCTCGGGGTGCGTGTAGAAGGTGAAGCCCTTCTCGCTCGCCCGGGCCAGCGCGCGCTTGAGCACGTTGCGGGAGTCCGCCAGCGACGGCTCGCCCTCCGGCGTGAGGATGTCGCAGAACATCCGCGCGGTGCCGTGCCGCTCCCCGCGCCAGGGCAGCACCTGGAACGTCGTCGGGTCGGGCTTGGCGATCATGTCCGCCTCGTACACCCGGGTCAGGCCCTCGATGGAGGACCCGTCGAACCCGATCCCCTCCGAGAAGGCCGCCTCGAGCTCGGCCGGCGCGACGGCGACGGACTTCAGCGTCCCCAGCACGTCGGTGAACCAGAGCCGGATGAAACGGATGTCGCGCTCCTCCACGGTGCGGAGGACGAACTCCTGCTGCCTGTCCATGGGGGACATCCTGCCTGATCCGTGTGTCCACGAGGTGACGCACGCGCCGGGCCTCGTCGCGCCGGGGTCCGCCCGGCCGGAATAGGCTCACGGGTATGCCTGACCAGAGCGGACTCCGCGTCGCCCTCGCCCAGATCGACACCTGCGTGGGAGACCTCGCCGGCAACGCCGAGGCGGTCCTCGCCTGGGCCCGGAGGGCCGCCGAGGCCGGCGCCGACCTGGTGGCGTTCCCCGAGATGACCGTCACCGGCTACCCGATCGAGGACCTGGCCCTGCGCGCCTCGTTCCGCCGCGGCGCCGAGCGCGCGCTCGCCGACCTCGCGCACGACCTCGACGCCGCGGGCCTGGGCGACCTGACGGTCGTCGTCGGCACCGTGGGCGAGCGCACGTCGCGCGAGCACGCCGACGCCCCGGCGCGTCCGACCAACCAGGCGGTGGTGCTCCGCGGCGGCTCCGTGCACCAGCGGTACGACAAGCACCACCTGCCGAACTACGGCGTCTTCGACGAGTTCCGGATCTTCACCCCCGGCGGCGAGCCGACCGTGGTCGAGGTGGCCGGGCGCCGGGTCGGCCTGCTCATCTGCGAGGACATCTGGCAGGACGGCCCCGTTGCCGAGCTGTCCGACGACGACATCGACCTGCTGCTCGTCATCAACGGCTCGCCGTTCGAGGAGGGCAAGGGCCACATCCGCACCGAGCTGGCCGCGCGCCGGGCCGCCGAGGTCGCCGCGCCGCTCGCCTACGTGAACATGGTCGGCGGCCAGGACGACCTGGTGTTCGACGGCGGCTCGTTCGTCATCGGCCCGGACGGCACGCTGCTGGCGTCGGCGCCCCAGTTCGTCGAGCACCTGCTCGTGTGGGACCTGCCGGCCCGCGGCGCCGACCTCGAGCGCGGGACGACCGCGCAGCCGCTCGACCCCGACGAGGAGATCTACCGCGCCCTGGTCACCGGCCTGGCCGGCTACGTGCGGAAGAACGGCTTCCGGTCGGTCGTCCTCGGCATGTCCGGCGGCATCGACTCCGCGCTGGTGGCGGCCATCGCGGCGGACGCGATCGGCGGCGACAAGGTCGTCGGCGTGTCCATGCCGTCGCGCTGGTCGTCGGACCACTCGAAGGACGACGCGGCCGACCTGGCGAAGCGCGTCGGCGCCGACTACCGGGTGCAGGCCATCAAGCCGATGGTCGACGCGTTCGAGGGCGAGATGGCGCTCGACGGCGTCGCCGCGGAGAACCTGCAGGCGCGAGTGCGCGGCGTGATCCTCATGGCGCTGTCCAACGCCGAGGGCCACCTGGTGCTCGCGACCGGCAACAAGACCGAGCTCGCGGTCGGCTACTCGACCATCTACGGCGACGCCGTCGGCGGCTACGCCCCGCTCAAGGACGTCGACAAGTCCCGGGTGTGGGCGCTCGCCCGGTGGCGAAACAACCACGCGCTCGACGCGGGCCAGCTCCCCCCGATCCCGGAGAACTCGATCACCAAGCCCCCGTCGGCGGAGCTCCGCCCGGGCCAGACGGACCAGGACTCCCTGCCGCCGTACGACCTGCTCGACCAGGTGCTGGACGCCTACGTCGAGCACGCCGAGGGCCGCGCCGAGCTGCTGGCCCGCGGCTTCGACCCGGAGATCGTCGACAAGGTGCTCTCGCTGGTCGACCGCGCCGAGTGGAAGCGCCGGCAGTACCCGCTCGGCCCCAAGGTCACCGCCCTGGCGTTCGGCCGGGACCGTAGGCTGCCGATCACCACGCGCTGGCGCGAGCCGGTGGACACCGCCGCCTCGGCGGAGGCCACCGCGCGCGCGACCGGCACGACCACCGACACCGTGGAGCAGCACTGATGTCCGAGCAGCCGGCCCCGGCAGCCACCCCCGTCTCCCCCGCCGCCGCGTCGGGCGCCGCCCCGGGCGCGCGCCGGGTGCGCGTCCACCACCTCGCCGAGGCCAAGGCCCGCGGCGAGCGGCTCACCATGCTCACCGCGTACGACTTCGCGACGGCGCGGATCTTCGACGACGCCGGCATCGACCTGCTGCTCGTCGGCGACTCGATCGGCAACACGATGCTCGGCCACGCGTCGCCGATCCCGGTCACGGTGGACGAGATGATCCCGCCGACCCGCGCCGTCGTGCGCGCCGCCCGCCGGGCGCTCGTCGTCGCCGACCTGCCGTTCGGCTCCTACGAGGCCGGCCCGGCGCAGGCGCTCGCCACCGCGGCGCGGTACCTCAAGGAGGCCGGCGCGCACGCCGTGAAGTTCGAGGGCGGCACCCGGGTCGCCCCGCAGATCCGCGCGCTCACCGACGCGGGCATCCCCGTCGTCGGACATCTCGGCTTCACCCCGCAGTCCGAGAACACCCTCGGCGGGCACCGCGTGCAGGGCCGCGGCGACGAGGCCGCCGAGCGGCTCGCCGAGGACGCGCTCGCCGTGCAGGAGGCGGGTGCGGTCGCCGTCGTCCTCGAGATGGTGCCGGCACCCGTCGCCGCGCGGGTCACCGAGATCCTGCGCATCCCGACGATCGGCATCGGCGCGGGCGCCGAGTGCGACGGCCAGGTGCTCGTCTGGACCGACATGGCCGGCATGGGCGAGTGGTCGCCGCGGTTCGCCAAGGCCTTCGCGCCCGTCGGGCAGCTGCTCGGCGAGGCCGCCCGCGCGTACGCCGCCGAGGTGCGCGGCGGGCAGTGGCCCGACGCCGAGCACTCCTTCCTCAGCTGAGCGGGTCGGCGGCCGGCGGGCCGGACGAGCCGGGGCACGCGCGGGACGCGGCGAGCCCGGGGCACGCGGAGGACGCGGCGGGCCCGGGGCACGCGGAGGCCGCTGCGGGACCGGGGCGCCCTGGCGCGCGCGGCGCCGACCGCCGGCCCGGGTCGCGGCTCCGCGCGGCCCTCGGCGTCGCCGTGCTGGTGCTCGCGACGGTCGTCGTGCTCGTGCTGCTGGCGCCCGACCGGCTCGGCCTGGCGGACCGCACCCCCGTCGCCCAGCTCGTCGCCCTGCGCGGGCTCGTCGCCGTCCTGCTGGCCGGGGCAGCGGTGCTGCTGGTGCTGGCCGCCGCCGGCTGGCGGTGGCTCGCCGGACGCGCCGGGCTGCGCCGCTCGGGCCGGCGCCTGCCCCTGGCCCTGGCCGCGGTGCTCGCGCTGGGCGCCGCCGCCCAGGCCGGTGTCGTCGTCGGCCGCGGCGTCGACGGCTCGGGCTCCGGCGCGGGCCCGGGACCGGCGGCCGACGGCGAGCTCGTCGTCCTGTCGTTCAACACCTTCGGCGCCGTCGACCCGGACGACCTCACCGCGCTCGTCCAGCAGCAGGACGCCGACCTGGTCGTGCTCGCCGAGACCTCCCGGTCGACCGCGCAGGCCGTCGCCCGGGCCCTGACCGACGCCGGCCGCCCCACCACCGCGCTCGCCGCCGACTCGCGGAGCACCCGCGTCGACGGCGTCGCCCTGCTCGTCCGCGACGCCCTCGGGTCGTACGCGCCGACGTCCGAGGGCCTCCCGGCCACGGAGCTCGGCACCTTCGCCGCCGTCCGCGGCCCGGCTGCGTCGGGCGCCCTCGCGGGAGACACCGCGGGCACCGTCGACCGGGGTGGGCGCGACGCGGGCGCCCGGCACGACGACGTGCCTTCCCCCGACGTCGTCGTCGCGGCGCACACGCGCGCGCCGTCCGCCCAGTCGTCGATGCCCGACTGGCGGGCGCACGTCGAGGGGATCGCGGACGTGTGCCGGAGCACGCCGGGCGCGATCGTCGCCGGCGACCTCAACGCCACCCTCGACCACCCCGGCCTGGACGACCTGGGCCCGTGCGTCGACGCCGCCGCGGAGGCCGGTGCCGCGGGCCTGGGGACGTGGCCCGCCGACGTGCCCCGCGTGCTCGCCGCACCGATCGACCACGTGCTCGTCGACGGGCGCGCGTGGCGGGTGACCGCGTTCGGCGTGCTGGACCAGGTCGGCGCGAGCGACCACCGCCCGGTCGTCGCGCACCTCGCGCGGCGCTGAGCGCCCGTCCTGCGCCGGGGGCAGCGCCCGACCACCCCGGCAACTCCGTTCGGAGGCTCCAAGGAGCACCGGAGGCACGCGGTGGACGGCGTGGTGGTCCGGGAAGCACCACGATCCCGCTGGGAGCCTCCGCCCGTGAGCGCCGCGCGTCCCGTACCCAGCAGGTCCGGCGGCCCCCTACGCTCCTGCCATGCGCCGTGACTCCGCCGTCCAGCAGCCGGCCGCGGCGCGCTCCTCGGACCCGACGCGGTCCACCGCAGCCCGCTCGGCCACGGCCCGGACGTCCGGCTCGGGTACGGGCACGGGCACCGGTGCCACCCCGCGCGGACCGCGGCCGTCCCGGCCACCGGCCCGCAGGCCGGGGCTGCGCCTGACCCGGCGCGGTGTCGTCGTCCTCGGGATCGCCGCGGCGCTCGTCGTCGTCCTCGTGGTGACCCTGGTGGTCGCGGTCGTGCGGCTGCTCGGTGGCCCGGCGCCCGCGGCCGTGCCCGACCCGGTGCCGGTCGCCGTGGTCCCCGCCTCGTGCGTCCCGGACGCGACGACCTCCCAGAACTGCTGGCCCGCGTTCGACGACGGCGCCGACCCGATGCTCGAGGTGTCCCCGTGGGTCACCGGCCGGCTCCGCAGCGGGGACGCGCGGTACGTCCTGGAGCACGTGGCGGCGCGGTTCGACGCCGAGGTCGAGCCGGTCGACCCGGCGAGCTCGTGGGGCTGGGGCTACCGCACGGTCCGCGGCGAGGAGGACGAGGCCGGCGCCGGGCTGTCGAACCACGCGTCGGGCACCTCGATCGACCTGAACGCGACCGAGCACCCGCTCGGCGCCGAGGACACGTTCGACGACGACCAGGTCGCGGCGATCCGCGCGATCCTCGCCGAGGTGTCGCCGGCGGTCGCGTGGGGCGGTGACTTCGACGGCCGGCGCGACGAGATGCACTTCGAGATCGTCGCCTCCCCCGAGACCCTCGCCGAGGTGGCCGCCCGCCTGCGCGGCGAGACGCCGGCGGGCTGACCCGGCCGGACAGCCGGGACCTCAGGCGTCCCGGCGGTCCTCCTCGTCCCACGCCTCGGTGCGCTCACGGGCCTTCTCCAGCGCGTGCTGCGCGGCCTCGCGGGTCGGGTAGGGGCCGAGCAGGTGCGACCACGTCGACTGCTTGCCCTGCTCGACCTGCCCGGTCTCGGTGTTGTAGTAGAACTCGTCGGCCACGGGTCCGTCCTCCTCGTCCTGGGCCGTCCGGCTCACCCGGCGCGACCACTCCTTCGTAGACTGCCAGGCATGACGTCCGTGCACGCGCCGAGGCCGGCGCTGGTCCCGGGCACCGTGAGCCCCCGGCGACCGGTCCCCGCCTCGATCCCCCGCCCCGAGTACGTCGACCGCCCGGCACCGACGCCCTACACCGGCAGCGACGTCGTGGCCCCCGAGGTCGTCGGGCGCATCCGGGTCTCCGCGCGCATCGCGGCGCAGGCGCTGCAGGAGGTCGGCCGGCACGTGGCCCCCGGCGTCACCACCGACGAGCTCGACCGCATCGGCCACGAGTTCCTGCTCGACCACCACGCGTACCCGTCGACGCTCGGCTACCGCGGGTTCCCGAAGTCGGTGTGCACCTCCGTCAACGAGGTCATCTGCCACGGCATCCCGGACTCGACGGTGCTCGAGGACGGCGACATCGTGAACCTGGACATCACCGCCTACGTCGACGGCGTGCACGGGGACAACAACGCGACGTTCCTGGTCGGCGACGTCGACGAGGAGTCCCGGCTGCTCGTCGAGCGCACCGAGGAGGCCCTGGCGCGGGCGATCAAGGCCGTCCGCCCGGGTCGCGAGGTCAACGTCATCGGCCGGGTGATCGAGAAGTACGCCGCGCGGTTCGGCTACGGCGTGGTGCGCGACTACACCGGCCACGGCGTCGGCGAGGCGTTCCACACCGGGCTGGTCATCCCGCACTACGACGCGGCCCCGATGTACGACCGGGTCATCGAGCCCGGGATGGTGTTCACGATCGAGCCGATGCTCAACCTGGGCACCGCCGACTGGACGACGTGGGACGACGGGTGGACCGTGGTCACCGCGGACCTGCGCCGCAGCGCGCAGTTCGAGCACACCCTGCTGGTCACCGACACCGGAGCGGAGATCCTCACACTCCCATGAGCAACCACCACGGCAAGAACGCGACGACGGCGTTCGGCATCGACATCGGCGGGTCCGGCATCAAGGGGGCGCCGGTCGACCTGGCCACGGGCGAGTTCGCCGCCGACCGCGTCCGCATCCCCACCCCTCAGCCGGCCACCCCCGCCGCGGTCGCGGAGACGGTCGTCGAGCTGGTCAAGCGGTTCGACTTCCCGGACGACGCCGCCATCGGCGTGACGTTCCCGGCGGTCGTCCAGCACGGCGTCGCGCGGTCCGCCGCGAACGTCGACGGCTCCTGGATCGGCACCAACATCGAGCACGTCCTCGGCGACGCGCTCGGCCGGCCGGTCCTGGCGGTCAACGACGCGGATGCCGCCGGCTACGCCGAGACGCTGTACGGCGCCGCGCGGTCGACCTCGGGCGTCACGTTCATCTGCACCCTCGGCACCGGCATCGGCACCGCGATCGTCGCCGACGGCGTGCTGGTGCCGAACCTCGAGCTCGGCCACCTGGAGATCGACGGGTTCGACGCCGAGTCCCGCGCGGCCGACTCCGCGCGGGAGCGCGAGGACCTCGACTTCCCGCAGTGGGCCGAGCGCCTGCAGCGGTACTTCGGGGTCATCGAGGACCTGTTCTGGCCGGACCTCATCGTCGTCGGCGGCGGGGTCTCCAAGCACCACGAGAAGTTCCTGCCCCTGCTGCACCTGCGCGCGCCGATCGTGCCCGCGCAGCTGCGGAACGCGGCCGGCATCGTGGGCGCCGCGGCGCTGGCGTCGCGGGCCGGCACCCCGGTCGCGGGCGTCAAGGGCGACTGACCCGCCGGGCCCGGCGCGCGGCGCCCCGCCGCCGGGCCCGATCCGCCCGCCCCGGGGGGTCTGGTGCGGCGGCCCGCGGCGACCTACGGTCTCGCCATGGGACTCGCCCTGGCTCAGCTGTGCATCGACTCGCACGACCCCTCCTCGCTCGCCCGCTGGTGGGCCGACGTGCTCGGCTGGCGCGTGGTCGAGGAGGACGAGGACGAGGTCGACCTGGAGCCGCCGCCCGGCGTCGCCGCGACGCCGTGGCTGTTCCTGCGTGTGCCCGAGGCCAAGCGCGTGAAGAACCGGCTGCACGTCGACGTGCGCCCGCCGGACGGGTCCGACCAGGCCACCGAGCTCGAGCGGCTGCTGGCGCTGGGCGCCGTGCGGGTCGACATCGGGCAGGGGCCCGACGTCACCTGGCACGTCCTCGCCGACCCCGAGGGCAACGAGTTCTGCCTGCTCCGGTCGACGCCGTCCGAGCTCGCGGCCCTGCTGGCGGCCGAGGCCGCGGGGACCGCCGGCGGTGAGCCTGCCTGACCTGGGGCTTCGTCGTCCCCCGATCGGGGCGCTCCGGATGCGGCGGCACGTGAGCAGGCTTAGCGTCGGGAGCACGACGTACCGGTCCGAAGAAGGAGGACGTATGGGACTCGACGACAAGATCGCCAACGCTGCCGAGAAGACCGCGGGCAAGGTCAAGGAGGCCACCGGGCGCGCCTCGGACGACGAGCGCCTCGAGGCCGAGGGCCGCGCCGACCAGTCCAAGGCCGACATCAAGGGCGCGGGCGAGAAGGTCAAGGACGCGTTCAAGCACTGAGCCTCCGCGCCGGCGCGTGCGCCCCGTCCCGGGTCACCGGGGCGG